>NZ_JBQSWX010000030.1:0-34796 GCF_052377615.1 Arthrobacter sp. AOP36-A1-22 | reverse complement strand
CTTGTACGCCCGGGGAGGAGACCCGGAGGCATGATCTGCATAGACTGGGAAAGCGAACCAGATCGTCGACGAGCAGGAGTGCATCCGTGGCTGAACCGTCAGCTCATCAGAATGTCGCGTTCCCTTCCAACGGGCAGGACGCCCATGGCTATCTGGCCGAGCCCGCCTCGGGGAGCGGACCGGGGGTCATCGTCATCCAGGAATGGTGGGGCCTGACGGATCATGTTCGCGACGTCGCGGATCGTCTGGCAGCCGAGGGTTTCGTCGCCCTCGCCCCCGATCTGTATGGAGGCTGGATCACCCACGACGGTGCCGAAGCCGGGGAGATGATGCAAAAGCTGCCCGAGGCCGAGGGCGCCCGGTTGCTGGCCGGGGCCGTCGACTACCTGTCGGGGTTGGAGAAGGTCACCAGTGAGAAGGTCTCGGCCATCGGCTTCTGCATGGGTGGTGGCTTCGTGTTGGCGCTCGCGGCGCAACAGGGGGAACGGATCGCTGCGGCCGTCCCGTTCTACGGTGTGGGCCAGGCGGTGCCCGAGTCGTTCACCGGCGTGAAGGCGGCCGTCCAGGGACATTATGCGACCGAGGACGGGCTCTTCCCGGTGGAGCAGGCCAAGGAGCAGGAAGAGCAGCTCCGCGCCGAATCCGAGTCCGAAGTCACATTCCACTACTATGAAGCGCCCCACGCGTTCCATAATGATGAGGACCCCCAGGGGAACTATCGTCCGGAAGCGGCACGATTGGCTTGGGAACGGGCCGTTGGTTTCCTGCGGCAGAAGACCAAGTAGACCAAGCAGGACCAAGGGGTGTCGGCGCCAACGGCGTCACACCAGACAGGGAGGAAACACATGTCAGGAACAGTCATCGTCGGTGTCGACGGCAGCGAGACCGCGAATAAGGCGGCCACGCGTGCTGCGACCGTTGCGGCCGGCCTGGGCGCGAACCTCGTGGTGATCACCGCCCACACCAAGGACAACACCGAAGTCGTCCAGATCGGCAGTGATACGTGGATCCTCGACGACGCGGAACAGGCACAGAAGCTGGCGGAGAAGTCCGCCACCAAGCTGCGTGAACTGGTCCCGGGGGCCACGATCAAGGCCTCCGCCGTCAAGGGCAAGCCGCAGGATGCCCTCGTGGAGGAAGCCAGCAGGCTGGGAGCCCAGCTCATCGTCGTGGGCAACGTCGGGATGAAGGGCCTGGGGCGAGTGCTCGGAAGCGTGGCCTCCAGTGTGGCCCTGAACGCCCCGTGCGATGTCTACATCGTGAAGACCGCCAACTAGGCACCGTCTGGTTCGCCCGAAAACGGCGCCCTCCCCCTCTGGGGATGGGCGCCGCTTTTTGTTAAGGGTCGACCACGACGATGGGTCCGGTCAGCTGCCCGGGGTCTCGCGTGCCGCCGCCTTGCGGGCGTCGGCTTCCTTGATGCGGGCTTCTTCGGCGCGGACCTCGGCCATGTTGGTGCGCTCGGCCTGCAGCCATTCGGGCCGGTCGGCCAGCAATTCGTCGATCTGCGCGGTGGTCAGTGCTTCGTCGATGCCGCCCCGGGCGAGCCCGGAGATGCTGACGTTGAGTTTGCGGGCGATGACCGGGCGCGGGTGCGGTCCGGTCCGACGCAACTCGACCAGCCATTCGGGCGGTTCATTCATCATGTCGTCCAGGGCGTCCCGGGTGAGGGGACCGTCCTGGAACTCGGCAGGCGTGGCGGGAAGATACACACCAAGCTTCTTGGCGGCAGTGGCCGGTTTCATGCTCTGCGAGGATTTCTGGGTCATGGTCCCAGCCTACCGGGCGCGGAGGGTGCCGGTAGGCTAGCGGTCGTGGCTGAACTGAGAATTGCGTTCGTGCCGGGCGTGACCCCGGATAAGTGGCTGGATCGTTGGCGGGAGCGTCAACCCGGGGTTCCGGTCCAGGCGACGATGCATGACATCGGGGACGATCCGCGGGGGCTGCTGGCCACCGGTGACGCGGACCTGGTGTTCATGAGGTTCCCCGACGGAGTGAACCCCGCGGACGGGATGACCCACGTCATCCCGCTCTACGAGGAGCTGCCCGTGGTGTGTGCCCCGCGTGAACATGCCTTGGAGTTGTACGACGACGAGGTGCCGTTGGAGGAGCTGGCCGAGGAGACCTGGTTGGACCTGGCCGACTATCCGCCACGGGTCGGGGGAACGGCGATGGCCCTGGAGGTCGTCGGTGCCGGGACCGGCCTGGTGATCGTCCCCCAATCCGTCGGACGCCTGTACCGGCGCAAGGACGTCGTGCAGAAGATCGTGACGGGGGCCCCGTCCACCCGGATCGGGGTCGCCTGGCTCAAGCCTGTCGGTGATGAGCCGGAGGACCCCCGCGTGGAGGAGTTCATCGGCATCGTCCGTGGACGTAGGGCCAATTCCTCCCGGCAGCCCTCGGTGCAGGAGCGGGAACGTTCCGCGGCCGCCCAAGCCCAGCGACGCCGGCAGCGCGGCGACCAGTCCGCCGCGGGTGCGCCGCGACCCGGAAGAGGGAAGAAAGGTGGAGGTCCCGGCGGGAAATCCTCCGGCGGCAAGCGCCGCGGCGGCCCAGCCCGGGGTCGTCGCTAGCACCTCGGGTCCGGCCATCCCGGCGGAGTGGCCGGGATGGCCGGTGGACCTGCCGCGCTACCCGAGTGAAGCGAAGCCGAAGATCACTGCCGCGAAAGCAAACCCGACCACGCCGATCAGTGTCTCCAACACGGTCCAGGTCTTCAGGGTCGTCTTGACGTCCATGTCGAAGAACCGTCCAACCAGCCAGAAGCCCGAGTCGTTCACATGGGAGATGATCACCGAGCCGGCGGCCACGGCCACCACCATGGTCGCCAACTGGATGTCGTTCAGGCCGGCGACCGCCACGGCGGGGGCCAGCAGTGCGGCGGCGGTGGTCAAGGCCACCGTCGCGGATCCCTGGGCCACGCGCAGGATGCCCGAGATGAGGAAGCCGGCCAGGATCAATGGCACCCCCAGATCGCCCAGCACGTCGGACAGGGCCTCGCCGATGCCCGAGGCGCGCAGGACGCCGCCGAACATGCCACCGGCACCGGTGATGAGGATGACCGAGCAGACCGGGCCCAGGGCCTTCTCCATGACCTGTTCGATGGCGTTCTTGCTCATGCCCCGACGCATGCCCAGCACGAGGGAGGCCACCAGCAGGGAGATCAGCAGCGCCACCGGCGTTTCGCCGACCGCGCGCAGCAGCTGGAACCATGCGGCGTCCTGGGCTGCCTCGGGCAGGACCTGGGCCGAAGCCAGGGTGTTCAGCCCGGTGTTCATGAAGATCAGCACCAGGGGCAGCAACAGCACGGAGATGACCGTGCCGAAGGCCGGCGGGTTCGACTCGTGCTCGGCATCGGCTTCGCCCAACAGGCTCGGGATCGGCAGTTCCCATCGGCGTCCGGCCCACTTGCCGTACAGGTAGCTGGCCAGGTACCAGGTCGGCAGGGCGACGATGAGCCCGATGAGCAGGACGAATCCGACATTGGCGTCGAAGAATTCGGCGGCCGCCACCGGGCCCGGGTGCGGTGGTACGAAGACGTGCATGACCGAGAAGGCACCGGCGGCGGGCAGGCCGTAGAGCAATACGCCGCCACCCAGGCGTCGCCCGACGGCGAAGACCACCGGGAGCATCACGACCAGTCCGGCGTCGAAGAAGATGGGGAACCCGAAGAGCAGCGAGGCCACGCCCAGGGCCAGCGGGGCGCGCTTCTCACCGAATTTGCGGATCAGGACGTCGGCGAGGACCTTGGCCCCGCCCGACATCTCCACGATGCGTCCGAGCATGGCGCCCAGTCCCACCAGCAGGGCCACAGAGGCCAGTGTGGAGCCGAATCCGTCGGTCAGCACCGAGACGACGCTGCCGGCGGGGATGCCGGTCGCGAAGGCGGTCAGCAGGCTGATCAGGATCAGGGCGACGAAGGCGTGCATCCGTAGTTGGATGATGAGCAGGAGCAGAACGACGATCGCGCCGGCGGCAATGCCGAGCAATGGTCCCGCACCCAGGGTCTGGGTCCAGTTCTCGAGGGTCATGGGTTCTCCGGTCGGGGTGGGGTTCTATTGCTCGGTCGGGTTCTTCGGGTCCAGGTCCAACGAGGACAGGGCCCGGGCCAGGAGGTCCTCGGCGCTGCTGTCGTTGGCCAGGGTGAAGCCGTCCTCGTCGGATTCGAGGGGTTCAAGGGTGTTCAGTTGGCTGGGCAGGAGGGTCCCGGGCATGAAATGCCCGGTTCGTTCCCGGATGCGTTCGGCCAGGATGTCGGGATCGACCACGACGTGCACGAAACGCACGACGCCGTCGGCCTCGCGCAGCAGGTCCCGGTAGCTGCGTTTCAGGGCCGAACAGGTCATCACGGTCCCTGGACCCGGGGTGTGGTCCATCCAGTCGCGCAGCACTGCCAACCAGGGCCAGCGATCGTCGTCGGTCAGGGGGGTGCCGGAGGCCATCTTGGCGACATTGGTGGCCGGATGGAAGTCATCGGCTTCGGCCATGGGCCAGCCGAGGCGGTCGGCGAGCAGGCTGGCCAGCGTGGTCTTGCCGGAAGCGGATACGCCCATCACCACCAGATGGGTGGGAGGCGGTTGGGGTGCCTGAAGCGGCATGTCTACTCCTGGAAGGACGTCGTTGGCCTGGGCCCGGCGGACCGGCTGAATAAAAGATAACACCTTATGCCCGGACGTGGATAGTGTCCCCGGTAACCGTGATGTGACCGGGCGTCATAGGATGATGACCATGCAGATCCCCTCCGGAGCGACCGTGCTCCAGGAACCGATTGTCGAAACCCTGGGGCGGGAAATCGTCGATGGCGTGCTGGCCCCCGGGGACCGGTTGACCCTCGATGCCCTGCAATCGCGTTTCGGGGTCTCCCGCACCGTGATGCGCGATTGCATGCGGGTCCTGGAGTCACTGCGATTGGTCTATGCGAAACGACGGATCGGCCTCGTCGTCCAGGAATCGCGGTTCTGGAACGCCTATGACCGCCGTGTCATCCGCTGGCGCCTGTCGGGGCCGGGCCGGGAACGGCAATTCACCGAGCTCACGGAGCTGCGGGTCGCCGTCGAACCCCTGGCCGCCGCCGGAGCCGCGCGGCGTGCCCCGTCCCAGGCCCGAGAGGAGATCGTGTCCCTGGCGGCGCAGCTGCGCCGGTTGGGGGAGGAGGGTGACCTGGAAGGCTTCCTCGCGGTGGATATCGCCTTCCATGCCCTGCTGCTGCGCGCCAGCGGCAACTCGATGTTCGCTGAACTCGACGGGGTCGTTGCCGAGGTGTTGTCGGGGCGGACCCATCAAGGCATGATGCCCTTCCACCCGCGGGAAAAAGCCCTGGCCGAACATGAGGCCGTGGCGGCCGCGGTGGCCGCGGCCGACGGGCCCGGCGCCGAACGTCACATGCAGGTCCTGGTCGACGAGGTCCGTGCTGCCCTGGAGGACCGGTTGCACGACGGGCAACTGCCCGACTGAGCGTTCGGTCCCCGGGGCTACTGGAACAGCTGGCCCACGCGGGAAAGCGTGGTGACCACACCGTAGAGCAGCGGGACACCGACCAGCATCCACCCGAAGACCAATCGGGCCGGGGCGACGTTGACCGGAATGTCCTCGGGGGTGCTGGATCCTGTGGTGCTCACGGGGCCTCCTCAGCGGTGGTGCTGGCGGTTTCGCGTTCCGGTTCATGGAACGTCGGGTCGACTGGACGGATGAGTGCGGCGGCGACGAATCCGATGACGAGCAGGACCACCATGGTCAGCAGCACCGGCAGGTAGTTGTGGGCATTCATCGTGCCCGGTTTGCCCTGGGCATCCAGCAGGCCGTTGACGATCAACGGGCCGGCGATCCCTGCTGCCGACCACGCGGTGAGCAGGCGTCCGTGGATCGCCCCGACCTGGAAGGTGCCGAAGAGGTCCTTCAGGTAGGCGGGGGCCGTGGAGAATCCGCCCCCGTAGAAGCTGATGATCACGAAGGCCAACAGAATGAAGAGCAGGGTGCTCGATCCTCCGAAGAACGCCAGGATGACATACAGCACCGCGCCGACACCCAGATAGATCATGTAGATGTTCTTGCGGCCGATGACATCCGAGGTGCTCGACCAGAGGAAACGTCCCGCCATGTTGCCGATGGAGAGCAAACCCACGAAGCCCCCGGCCACCCCCGCGGAGACCGCCGAGATGCCGTTCCCGGCCCGGAAGAAGTCCTGGATCATCGGTGAGGCCTGCTCGAGGATTCCGATGCCCGCCGTGACGTTGAGGAACAATGCCGTCCAGATCAGCCAGAACTGGCGGGTCTTGATGGAGTTGGCCGCCGAGACATGGTTGGTGGTGACCAGTTGCGAGTGCTTCACCCGTGACGGGTCCCAACCGTTGGGTCGCCAGCCGTCGGCCGGCACGCGGATGCTGAACACCCCGTACATCATGACCAGGAAGTACACGAGGCCCAGGGTGACGAACAGCCGCCCCACGGCGTCGCCGCTGGCCACCCATCCTTCGGTCCCCGAGGCGGGATCGAAGGCTTTGAGTAGTTGGGTGGACAGCGGTGAGGCGATGAGTGCTCCACCGCCGAACCCCATGATCGCCATGCCGGTGGCCATGCCCGGGCGGTCGGGGAACCATTTGATCAAGGTGGAAACGGGCGAGATGTAGCCGATGCCCAGGCCGATACCGCCGAATACCCCATAGCCGAGGTAGACCAGCCAGAGCTGTCCGGAGAAGATCCCCAGCGCCCCGAGCAGGAATCCTGCGGCCCAGAAGGTGGCGGCAACGAACATCGATTTACGCGGTCCGGACCGTTCGACCCAGGTGCCCATGACGGCTGCGGAGAGCCCCAGCATCACGATGGCGATGGAGAAGATCACCCCGATGGCCGTTTGCGAGGCCTCGAAATGTCCGATCAGCGCGGTCTTGTAGACACTGGTCGCGTAGGCCTGCCCGATGCACAGGTGCACCGCCAATGCCGCCGGCGGGATGAGCCACCGGTTGAACCCCGGTGGAGCGATGGAATGCGATCTATCGAGGAACCCCATGGAACCTGCCTTCCCTGCCGTGGAACCGCGGATGGCTGCTTCTGGCCATTGTGCTGTAGGTCACGTGTTTTGCCTAGTGGCAGTGGCACCGGTTCGGAGCGGGGGACTGATCCGGATAGATTGGAGCCCATGCGTATTTTGGATTCACAGCCGTTCGTCCCGGTCATCCTCGGCGGGGACATCGGCACCTATTCGCTGGCCCGCGAGTTCCACGAGGCCTACGGGGCGGTCAGCGTGGCGGTTCCTGCGGGCGAGAACGGGGTGCTCCAGCACTCCGTCGCCATCGATATCCGCCCGGCGGGAAGCATGACCGACGGGGCCCGCGTCGTCGAACACCTCCTGCAGGTGGCCCGTGACCTCACCGCGGACGGGGCGCGCCCCCGGCCCCTGCTGCTCTGTGGTTCGCTGGACCTGCATATCGGGATCATCACCGACCATCGCGCAGAACTCGAGCCCTGGTACACGATTCCGTACCCGGAGTCGGCGACCATCGAACGGGCGGCGCTGAAACAGAACTTCTATGCCCTGTGCGCCGAACTGGGCATCCCGCATCCGCGGACCATCGCCTACGATCCCGTCGCCCCGCAACCCCTGCCCGCCGATCTGCCGTTCCCGCTCATCGGCAAGCCCGCCGACAGCAGTGCCTGGGTGCACGCCAAGTTCGCCGGCAAGCAGAAAGTCCACACCCTGGCCACCCGCGGGGAGCTCGATGACCTGCTGGCGCGCATCCGGGCTTCGGGCTACACCAGCCCCTTCATCCTCCAGGAACTCATCGGAGGCGGCGACACGAACATGCGCCTATGCACTTTCTACTCCGACCGGGACGCCCGCGTCCGCTTCGCCGCCTACGGGGAAGTCGTCGTGGAGGAACACGCCCCCTTGGTGCTGGGCAATTCGGCGGGTATCGTCACCGCCGTCAACGCCGAGTTCATCGATCAGGGCCGCCGCATCCTCGAGCACCTCGGATGGACCGGATTCTCCATGTTCGACGCCAAACTGGACCCGCGGGACGGGCTGGTGAAATTCTTCGAACTGAATCCGCGGCTGGGACGCAACCATTACTACATGACCGCTGCGGGCCACAACGCCGCCCGCTTCTACGTCCGCGAGTACCTCGGGGCGGAGTACGACGACGGGGAGCTGCCCGCCGCGGACCCCGACGCCGCCCCGCTGGTCGCCGATGCCCAGGTGCTGTCCACGGTGTTGCCGCTGGCCTTGCTGCGCAGACACCTGCGCGGACCCGTGGGGGAGAAGGCCCGCGAACTGATGCGCGCCCGCCGGGTCGCCAATCCGTTGCTCTACCGCGCCGAACGTCATCCCCGTAGGCTTTGGTACATTGCGCTGACCTCGCTGAACCAATTCCGCAAGTTCAGCCAGCACCCGCCGCGACTCTGACATGCTGGGGGGACTGGCGCCCCGCGCCGGTCAATGACGACCCGGAAGGAAGCACACATGGATTTCGGTAGCTACGAGACGCTACTTCTCGAAACGGACGGCTCCGCACTGGTGGTGACCGTGAACCGCCCGGAGGCCATGAACGCCCTGGCCTCGGCAGTGGTCGAGGACCTTTTGGCCTTGACGGAAAAACTCGCGGCCGTGGGCATCGACGCCCAATGGCCCATTCGCGGCATCATCCTCACCGGGGCCGGCGAGAAGGCCTTCGTCGCCGGGGCCGACATCCGTGAAATGACCTCGATGAGCTCCGATGCCGCCGAGGCCTACGCCCGGCAGATGCATACGGTGACCACCCGGCTCGAGGCCCTGCCCGTTCCGGTCATCGCCGCCGTCAACGGGTTCGCCCTCGGCGGCGGGTGCGAACTCGCGCTGGCCTGCGATTTCATCTACGCCGGGGCCCGCGCCAGCTTCGGGCAGCCGGAAGTCAATCTGGGCCTGGTCCCCGGATTCGGCGGTTCGGTGCGCCTGCAGCAGCGGGTCGGCCTCGGCCACGCCCGCGAACTCATCTACACCGGACGCCGGATCAAGGTCGACGAGGCCCTGCGGATCGGCCTGGCCAACGCCGTGTTCGACGACGCCGAGGCCCTGCTGGCCGGCGCGAAGGCCACCGTGGAGGAAATCGCGGCCAAGGCCCCCACCTCGGTCGACAACACCAAGCGGGCCCTGAACCGGATCAACGGCCTCCCCGTGGCCGCAGGGCTGGAGGCGGAAGTGGACAGCTTCCGTGAGGCCTTCGCGACCGAGGACTCGGTCGTCGGGCGGGCCGCCTTCCTGGCCAAGGAGACCCCCGACTTCCCGGGGCGCTGAGCCATGGCAGCCAACGACGCGGCGACGGCCGGGCGCGCCCCGGATTCGGTCCACCACTACGGGCCGAATCCGAGCCAGTATGCCGAACTGTATGTGCCCGAGGAGAGGCGCCTGCCCGGGGTCATCGTCATCATCCACGGTGGATTCTGGCGCGATACCTACGACGCGTCGCTCGGGCACCCCCTCGCCGCCGACCTGGTCCGGCGGGGCTGGGTCGTCTGGAACCTGGAATACCGGCGGACCACCGAGGGCGCAGAAACGGGCCCTGATACCGGGGGGTGGCCCCGGACCTTCGAGGATGTTTCCGCCGGCATCGATGCGCTGGGCCCGGCGCTGGCCACGGCGGGACTGGAACAGGGCCACGTCGTCGTCCTGGGCCATTCGGCCGGAGGCCATCTCGGGGCCTGGGCCGCCGGACGGCATAAGCTGCCCGCCGGGGCGCCGGGAGCGGATCCGGCGGTGACGGTCGATGGCGTGGTCAGCCAGGCGGGGGTGCTGGAATTGTGGATGGCGAATTGGCTCAAACTCAGCCATTCGGCGGCCGTGAAGCTCATGGGAGCCACCTCGGAGGAGGACCCGCGGCGGTGGCAGCTGGCCGATCCGGTACGGATGCTGCCCATCGGGGTCCCGGTCATCGCCGTGCACGGAAAATCCGATGCGGATGTCCCCTCGGCCCTGTCGCGGGCCTATACCGACTCGGCACGGGCCCAGGGCGATCCGGCGCGGATGGTCTTCACGACCGGCGACCACCAGGCGATGATCACCCCCGGGACCCCGGCATGGGATGCTTGTCTGGTGGCCTTGGCCGAATTGGCCGTTCCTGCCTAGCAGGGTCAGGCGACGGCGCACGGGAACACCGTCCGGTGGGGCGTCTTGAGGCATCCACCGAGAGCAAAGGTAAGGTTGAGTAGTGCTGACTGTTATGGGCGAAGCCCTCGTTGACGTGCTGTCCGGCGGCATCGCCGCGCCCCAGGCCTATGTCGGGGGCAGCCCGATGAACGTGGCGGTGGGACTCGCACGGCTGGGCCACCCCGTGTCCTTCGTCGGACGCTACGGCGATGATGAATACGGGGCCATGATCCACGAGCACCTGCGCTCCAACGACGTGCAGGAGGTCCTCCCCGCCGATGGGTTGCCGACCTCCACCGCCCGCGGCACCCTGGATCCGGTCGGGGCGGCCAGCTACGAATTCGACATGGTCTGGGACCTGTCGGCCTTCGACCCGGCATCCTCCGACGTCCTGGCCGATAGCCAGCTGCTGCATACCGGCTCGATCGCCACCGTCCTGGAGCCCGGGGCCGGAACCGTCAGGGCCGCCGTCGAACGAGCCCGACCGCATGCGACGATCTCCTACGACCCCAATGTGCGGCCCAGTTTCGTCACCAATCATTCCCAGGCGATCGAGGACGTCGAACGCTTCGTCGCCCTCAGCGATGTGGTGCGGGCCAGTGACTCCGATCTGGCCTGGCTCTACCCCGAGCGCAGCGTTGAGGAGACCGCGCACGCCTGGCTCGAACTCGGTCCGGCCATGGTAGTGGCCACCTACGGCTCCGGCGGCCCGTGGGGCGTGGTCGCCGCCGGGGAGGCGCGGACCCAGGCCCCGGTCGTCGATGTCGCCGACACCGTGGGGGCCGGTGACTCGTTCATGGCGGCCCTGCTGTCCACGCTCGTGGACCGCGGGCTGGTCGGGGCGGCGCACCGGGAATCCCTGCGCGGGCTTTCGGTCGGCCAGCTCGAGGAGATCCTGGACTATGCCGCCCGGGCCGCGGCGATCACCGTGTCCCGCGCCGGCGCGAACCCTCCGCGCCGCGACGAGATCTCCTGACCGATCCACCGATGAGCCAGGAACATCCATGCGACTGATCGCCAGCGACCTCGACGGGACGATCCTGCACGCGGACGAGACCATTTCCGCGCGGACGGTCCAGGCCTTCGCAGCGGCCCGGCAAGCAGGGATCCATGTCGTCTTCGTGACCGGGCGGCCCTTCCGCTGGCTGAGCCCCGTGCAACGCGCGCTGGGCCATCTGGGGACGGTCATCTGCTCCAATGGCGCCCTGGTCTACGACCTCGAGGGCGAACGGATCCTGGGCAGCCACCAGGTCCCCGGCCCGGCGGTCGGCGAGGTCCGCCGGCGCATCCAGGCCCTCGAGCCCGCAGCGACCTTCGCCGCGGAGACCTTATCGGGGCTCCTGCTCGAACCCGGATTCCTCCAGGCCGGGGAAGCGGCCCGCTTGCCCGTCATGGCCGAGGCGCCCTTCGACGTGGGCCGTCTGGAAGCCGAAGGCGTGGTGAAACTACTCGCCAAGACCTCCGCCTATGAGGCCGAGGCCTTCCAATCACTGGTGGAACCCGAGGTCGCCGATTTGGTTTCGGTGACCCATTCGGCCCCCGGCGTCTCGCTGCTGGAAATGTCCCATCCCGGGGTCAACAAGGCGGTCACCCTGGCCGAGTATGCCGCGGAACTCGGGGTCACCGCCGCCGAGGTCGTGGCCTTCGGAGACATGCCCAATGACGTGCAGATGCTCGCATGGGCCGGCCGGGGTTACGCGATGGAGTCGGGGCATGCACTGGCGAAGGCCGCGGCGGGGCGCACCACTGCCTCGCTGCAGGAGGATGGGGTCGCCCAGGTCATCGAACGCCTGCTCTCCGGGGAGCCGCTCTAGGGAAGGCTCCGCAGCGGTCGGCTCAGGAGCCGATGTCGGAGGGATGCGTCGGCTCCGGGCCGGACCACCAGGAATCGGGGATCCTGGGCAAGGGGCGCAACAGCGCCTCGGGCAGGGGCCCCGATTGCGGGAACGGCACCCCCGTGTTCTTCGCCGACCACTGGCCGGCGGGCACGACGGCCGCCTCGCAGGTCCCGGCCTCATTCAGGACCAGGAGGGTCCGGACCCCGTGGTCGCGTAGGTAATAGCCCACCGATGGATCCCGGGCATCGGCGGAAAAGAGCAGGGCCACCGGCGAGTCCACGCCCGACACGGAATATACCGCTTCAGGAATAATCGGTGGGGCTCCCTCCCATCCGCAGAAGCCGCGGGCCACCTGCCAGTCGGCCAGATGACGTTTGCGGGTGTGGGCCACCAGGGCCCCATGGGCATCCCACCAGTGGGCCCCGACGAAGATCCTGTCCCCGGTCGCCTCAACGGTGGAGGCCACCAATCCCACCCCCGAGGTCGCCGCCACGCCGCGCAGCCTCTCGCGTAGGATCGCGGAGCCGGTGCCTGCCTCGGCGGTGACGAAGAGTTCCGGGGTGAGCAGCAGGGAGGCACCGGCCTGGGCGGCCGTGTCGGCCCAGACGCGGAGGCGCTCGAAGTTGTCCTCCGGGTCCGGCCCGGGGGCGGCGCAGGCATGGTGTACTTTCGCTGCCCCCACCGGGGACCTCCTTGGACGGTAGAGTCGGCACTGTGAGAACTCGTCAAGCGCGCAGGTTCCCCTACCTGCATCCTACTGGTGGCCCCGCCCGGCAGGGAGGCCCGTTGGCCTTTGCCCATCGTGGTGAGGCACTGACCGGGGGTGAGAACACCATGGAGGCCTTCGCGGCGGCGGTGGAGCGCGGCTTCGGTTACCTGGAACTGGATGTGCACACCACCCGGGACGGTGTGGTGGTCGTCTTCCACGACGAGGAGCTCGAACGGGTCAGCGACGGCCGGGGGGCGGTCGCCGACCACGATCATGCCGATATCGCCGCCCTGCGCGTCTCGGGACGCCGGATCCCCCGTTTCGAGGACGTGCTCGCCGCCTGGTCGGACGTCAGGTTGAACGTTGATATCAAGGACGAGGCCTCGGTGGGCCCGTTCGCCGCACTGGTCAACAAATATGCGGCCCACGACCGGGTGCTGGTGGCTTCGTTCTCGGACGCCCGGCGCCACCGGGTGCTGCGTCTGCTGGATGCCCCCGCGGCATCAAGCCCGGGGTTGGTGACCAGCGCACTGGCCGTCCTGTTGGGCAAGGTCGGGCTGTTCGCGCTGCTGCGCCCGCGGCTTCGCGGGGTCGCCGCCCTGCAGGTTCCCGAACGCCAGGGGCGACTGCGCGTGGTCACCCCGCGTTTCCTGGCCCAAGCCCACCGCGAGGGCATCCAGGTGCACGTCTGGGTGGTCAACGAGCGGGAGGACATGGACCGGCTGATCGACCTGGGTGTGGATGGGATCATGACCGACCGGGCGGATGTCCTGGCCGCGGCCCTGGAGGCCCGCGGGTTCTGGCCCCAGCGTGAAGCCGCAGATAAGAAACCTGCGGATCCAGGCTCCTAGAGGGTCAGGGGGGTGACCAGCTCGGCCAAGGGCCGTAGGGCCTGGACCGCATAGTGTTCCATATCGGCCTCGCTGGCTCCGGCGAGCATCGCCAGCCACGTCCCGTGGGACTGCAGCTTCCCCAGCCGCAAGGCGGGTTCGACGAGCCGCTCGAGCTCGGCCGGGGTGCCGTATTCCTCCCACTCCTGCAGGTAGGCGGCCACCGCCCGGCGGATCCGTGGATCGGAGGGCGTGGTCTTCAGCTCCTTGGACATCGTGGCCAGGGGAACCGCCAACGTGGAAAACGGGTGGGCCCAGTACGCGTCCCCGAGGTCGATGAAACGCAACGGTTCCTCGCTGGAGGCCGGCAGGAAGACGTTGTTGCGATGCAGGTCGTTGTGGTCCAGCGACAAGGGCACCGCGGCGTCGGCCAGGAAACCGCACATATCACGCACCGGGCCGAGCTGGTCGTCCAGTTCCTCGGCATCGCGGGCCGGAAGATGCAAGGGGTGCCCGGTGGGCAGGGAGGCGTGGAACATGACCTGGTCATCGATGTATCCGGGCATATGCCGGGGATCGAATTGGGTCAGACCCGCATCGAAGAGCGTGTCACCGTGGGGGAGGAGGGTCTTCTGCAGGCGGGCGACATTGCGCAGGATCCGCTCCCAGAGCTGGTGGTCGGTGCTGGGGATCCTGGCCATCGTCTCCCCGTAGTCGGGGGAGATCATCCAGCCGCGCATCGGCTCCACGGCCAGCGGCATGACCAGCTGATCGGGGGCCAGCCCCGCGGCCGCCCGGGTGACGGCGACTTCGGCCTGTTGGCCGGGGTTGATGGCCTTGACGTACAAGGTGCCGTGATCGGTGGGGACGAGGACCTGGGTGGACCATAAGTGGATCGGCCCGCGTTCGAGCGGGCCGGTGCGGCGCAGGTCGTAGGCGTCGAGCACCATCGAGACCCAGCCTTCGATCTCCTCGAGCCAGTCCTCGGTACCCCAATAGTCATTCCAGTGCGCCACGGGCCGATCCTAGCCGAGTTTGCTCGGTGTCGCGCCGGTGTACTCCGGGGCGTCGGTGGGCTCGGTGCCACGGACCCGGGCGATGGTGCGCATCCCGTGGTAGATCACCACGGTGGCCACCGTGCCCAGGGCGATGCCGCCGAACTGCATGGTCCCCACGGTGATGGTCGGGTCGGCGATGGCGATGATCAGTCCGGTCCCGGCGGTCATGAGGTTGATCGGGTTGGAGAAGTTGACCTGGTTCTGCACCCAGAGCCGGGCACCGATGATGCCGATCATCCCGTAGAGGACGATTCCCGCCCCGCCACTGACCCCGGCGGGGATCGAGGAGATGGCGGCACCGAACTTCGGCAGGAACGCCAGCAGCATGGCGGTCGCCGCGGCCACCCAGTAGGCGGCCGTGGAGTAGACGCGGGAGGAGGCCATGACCCCGATGTTCTCCGCATAGGTCGTCGTGCCCGAACCGCCACCGAAGCCGGCGACGATGCTGGCGATGCCGTCGCCCATCAGGGCCCGGCCGTTGACGTCGTCCAGGTCCCTGCGGGTCATCAGCGCCACGGTCTTGACATGGCCGATGTTCTCGGCGACAAGGACGAAGACGACCGGGAGGAACAGGGCCAGGGTGTCCAGGTGGAATTCGGGGAACGCGAAGGGCGGCAGGCCCAGCCACCCGGCCTCGTTGACGGCGGTGAAGTCGATCTGATGCTGGGCCAGGGCGATCAGGTAGCCGACGATGATCCCCACCAGGATCGACAAGCGCCCCAGCAGGCCACGGAAGAGGACCGCGGTGAAGACGATGGCGGCGACGGTGGAGAATGTGGTCAGCGGGACCGACTCGATGGCCTCGGTGGTCGATCCGGCCAGATTCAGTCCGATGAGCGCGACGATCGTGCCCATGACCACCGGAGGCATCAGGGCGTGGATCCACCCGGTGCCCGATTTCTGCACCACCAGCCCGATGATGAACAGGGCCGCACCGGAGAAGACGACGCCGCCCAGGGCCCCGGCGAAACCATGTCCCGACATGGCGGCGGTCACCGGGGCGATGAACGCGAAGGAGGAGCCCAGGTAGCTGGGTACCCGGCCGGCGGTGATGAGCAGGAACAGCATGGTCCCGACCCCGGAGAAGAACAAGGTGGAGGTGACCGGGAAGCCGGTCAGCGCCGGTACCAGCACGGTGGATCCGAACATGGCCATCACGTGTTGGACGCCGATGCCGGTGGTCTGGAACCAGTTCAGCCGTTCATCGGGGGCCACCACGGTGCCGGGTCGAATCGTTGTGCCGTCGCCGTGGACCGTCCAGCCGAAGCCGGGGAAATTGCTCATGGGTGTCCTCCATCGGGGCCCTGCGGGTTGGTGGGGCCTCACCGGTGCGGGGCCCCACGGAATCCTACCGCCCCCGACCCCGGGGCGGCGGGGTCGGGCCCCCTGCCGGGGTGCGCCGGCATCAGCCGATGGCCGCCACCGGCATGGGGAGGGAGGCCGATCGCGGGGCGGCGTCTTCGGGGGTCTGGGCGAAGAAGGACAATTCCTGCCGGCTCGATTCGTCGAAGGCGCGACGCATCCCGGCCAGGGTGGTGGAACCCGCCCGCAAGGCCACCTTCTGGACCAGCGCGATGGCCTCGCTGGTGGCTTCGTCGAACTCGGGGGAGGAGTAGGCGGCGAGCCAGTCGGCATAGGGGTGGCCCGGGTGGGCCGCGGCGGCCAGCCGCTGGCCGATGTCCTGGTAGAGCCAATAACAGGGCAGGATGGCCGCCACGAGCTTGGGATAGGAATCGCCGGAGGCCACCAGGTGGTTCAGGTAGGCCGAGGTGGTGGGGCTGGGTTCCGGATCGGGGGCATCTCCGAGCCGGTGCAGATGTAGATTCGCCTCCTCCTCGAGGGCGCCGACGGCCCCGGAAGCCCAGAACTGCTGCTCTTCGCGGTTCGGCGCCAACTCGGCGGCACGGGAGAGGACCCGGGAGTAGGTCCGCAGGTACAAGGAATCCTGGGCCAGATAGAAGTGGAAGTCCTCCGAGGGCAGGGTCCCGTCCCGCAGCGCACGGATGAACGGCAGATCGTCGATCCCCGAACGCAGCGGTGCCAGATCGTTCCACCAGGTGCCCAGCAAGGCCCCCGTCGTCGGGAACGCCGCACCGTCCCAGAGCGCCCCGAAATGATTCACCGGACCATGTCCTTCGCCGACCTCGAGTTCATCGGCACGGTGCAGGGCGCCTTCAAGCCACCCGCGGGCCAGCCGCAGGGCATCCCCCCAGTCCCCGCAGCGGGCCCACAGGGTAGCCAGCGCCGCGGAGAGCGAGCACCCGGTCCCATGGGTGTTCGGGGTGTCGATGCGGTCACCCTCCACGGCAGCCATGACGCCGTCGGGGCCCACGAGGGCATCCGGGCACCGGCTGCCGGTGAGGTGGCCGCCCTTGGCCAGGACCAGGACAGAATACCGCCTCGCGAGCCGGGCTGCCTGGTCCAGGACGTCGTCCCATCGGGTGCCGACCGGCTCCTCGAGCAGTGCCGCCAATTCCGCGGTGTTCGGGGTCAGGACATCGGCCCACGGGAGCAGCCGACGCAGGGCCTCCTCGGCGTCGTGCTCCAATAAGCGGTCCCCGGACGTGGAGATCAGCACCGGGTCCACCACGACGGTGGTGCCCGGGCGGGTACCCAGCCAGGCGGTGGTGGCTTCGATGACCTCGGCGGAGGCCAGCATGCCGATCTTCACCGCATCGATCCGGATATCGGCGGCGACCGTCTCAAGTTGCCGGGTGAGGAATTCCGCCGGAGGGGTATGGACCCCGGTGACCCCCCGGGTGTTCTGGGCGGTCAGTGCGGTGATCGCCGCCATCCCGTAGCCACCGCAGGCGGCAATCGATTTCAGGTCGGCCTGGATCCCGGCCCCGCCGGAGGGGTCGGCCCCGGCGATGGACAGGATGTTGGGGGTGTTCGGGGCGCTCATGCGGTCTCCGTTCGTGCTGCCCGGGTCCATTCCTGAACCAGGGCGGCAGCAGAGTCCCGGGGTTCGGCGGCGGAGCAGATGGCCCGCACGACGGCCATGCCGATGGCCCCGGCGGTGTGCGCGTCCGCGGCGTCGCCGGAGCCCAGCCCGCCGATCGCCACGCAGGGCAGCGGGGCCCGGGAGATCAACGAGGCCAGGCCGGGGAACCCCAGCGGGGTCGGGTGGTCCTTCTTGGTGGGCGTGGCCCGGACGGCCCCGGTGCCCAGATAGTCGATGGTGCCTGCCGGCAGTTCCGCTACTGCCGCGAAGTGGTCCTCGGTGCTGGCGCTGAGCCCCAGCACGGCATCGGGTCCGATGAGGGACCGGACGAGTTCGGCGGGCAGGTCCTTCTGGCCGATATGGACCCCGTCCACGCGGATCCCTGCCGCACGGGCCGCCAGGTAGACGTCCACCCGGTCGTTGAGCAGCAGCAGGGCCCGGCCCGCGGTGTGTTCGGCGCAGGCGGCCGCCTCGGCCAGGAATTCGCGGGCGGACAGGTCCTTGCAGCGCAGCTGGATGGTCCCGACCCTCGCGGCGACGGCCTCGGCCACGATGGTGGCCAAGGGCCGTCCGGCCGTGCTGGTGGAGTTGGCGACGAGGTAGATCCCGCTTCCGGGAACCGGCGCGCTCATGCGAGCACCGCCTCAACAAAGCAGTCGGTGGGTGAATGGGCCAAGGTGGGCGCATGTTGGTGCATGGGCGACATCCCTCCGCTAGTACGAACTAGATCAGGTTCTTGCCGGGTGTGCTCTCAGTCCGCGCCGGTGGCGGACACCCCGTGTCAGTGATCGTGAGCCTACAGTCCCCCACTGGGGGCGGCAAACCCACCGGCTGCCCCGCCGGCGGTGTCCACGTTAGTGTCGTACCCATGGCCATGAACCGACGTTCCCGTCCCCCAGCAGTTTCCGCGCCCGTCGTGCCGGCGGGCCCCGACGCCGAACTCCCGGCCACCGCGGCCCGCCGGCTGCGTGATGCCGCCGACTCCCGGCTGGCCCACCCCCGCAGGTTCCGCAGCGCCCAGCTCAAGGCACTCGAACGGCTGATCCAGGATCAAGAACAGACCCTATGTGACGCGTTGATGACGGATCTGGGTAAACCGGCGGCCGAATCCCGGCTGACCGAACTGGATCGGGTGAAGGCCGAAATCGATCATGCCCTGTTGCACCTGGGCGACTGGATGGCGGATGAGGCGGTGAAGGTCCCGCTGTCGCTGCAACCGGCGTCGGCCCGCGTCCAGGCGCGTCCGTTGGGCATGGTCCTGGTGATCGCCCCCTGGAACTATCCGGTCCTGTTGCTGCTCGGCCCGCTGGTCGGTGCCCTGGCGGCAGGGAACACGGTGATCCTCAAACCCTCCGAACTGGCTCCGGCCACCTCGGCGGTCATGGCCGCCCTCATCCCGCAGTACCTGGATCGGCGCGCTGTCGCGGTCCTGGAGGGTGCCGCGGAGACGACGAGCGAACTTCTGGAGATGGACTTCGACCACATCTTCTACACCGGAGGCGAACGGGTCGGGAAGATCGTGGCCCGGGCCGCGGCGGAAACGCTGACCCCGGTGACCCTGGAACTGGGCGGGAAGAGTCCGGCGGTGGTCGCCGACGGGAACTTCCCCGCCATCGCCCGGCGGTTGGCCCACGGGAAGTTCATGAATGCCGGACAGACCTGTGTCGCCCCGGACTACGTCCTGGCGGTCGGGGCCACGGCGGCGGCCGAACTGGAAAAGCAGCTGCCCAAGGCCATCGGCGCGTTCTATGGGAAGGACCCCTCGGGCAGCAAGGACTATGGGCGGATCATCAACGCCTCGCACTTCGAACGTCTGGAATCCTATCTGGGGCAGGGACGGGTGGTGGCCGGGGGGACCAGCGACGCGGAGGCGAGGTACATCGCCCCCACGGTCCTGGCTGACGTCGACCCGGCGGCCCCGGTGATGACGGAGGAGATTTTCGGTCCGATCCTGCCGATCATCCAGGTCGACCGCTTCGATGATGCGGTGCGGTTCATCAACTCCCGCCCCTCACCGCTGGCCGCCTACCTGTTCAGCGAACGCCCGCGCCTGCACACCTCCTTCGAGGACCAGGTGCGGGCCGGGGCGATCGCCCATAATGTGTGCAGCATGCACCTGGCGGTCCCCGCGCTGCCCTTCGGCGGGGTGGGGGCCTCGGGGACGGGGAACTACCACGGCAAATTCGGGTTCGATACCTTCAGCCAGCAACGTCCGGTGCTGTCCAAGACCGCGATGCTCGATACGTTGCGGGCCGTCTACCCGCCCTTCGGCTGGGCCAAGCGGAAGATCATGCGTTCGATCGGCTGATCCGCCCGGCCGAGTGCCCCGACAGACGAAGGGCCCGGACCGCATTCAATGCGGTCCGGGCCCTTCGCTACGGTCGGTGCCATGGCACCTGCCGATGGATCGTGGCTACTTCTCGGTCAGCGAATCCACGTAGTCCTGGTTCTCGGAGATCCACTTGTCGACGATCGGTCCGTAGTCATCGGTGTCCGTGTCGTTGAACATGGCGTTCTCCAGGGAGAACAGGTGGTCATCGTCGATCGTGAAGTCGTTCAACCACTCGGTCAGTCCCGGGTAGGTGTCGGCGAAGTCGGCGTTGCCGTAGGAGGTGATGGTTTCCGCGTCGCCCATGGCACCCTTGGGATCCTTCAGATCCTTGATCGGGAACTCGTCGTAGGCCCAGTGCGGGCGCCACAGGGTGACGACGATGTCCTCATCGGCGTCCGTGGCCTTCTTCAGCTGGGCCAGCATGGCCGGGGTGGAGGAGGTCTTGAAGTCCATCTTCTCCAGGCCGTAGTCCGGGATGGCCGCCTTTTCGGTGGTGTCGGTCAGCCCGGCGCCCGGGTCGATGCCATAGATCGTGTTGCCGAACTTGTCGGCATTGGCCGCCAGGTCCTCGAGCGAATCGATCGGGGCGTCTTCGTTGACCGCGATGGTCAGCTTGGCATCGTCGTACCAGGTGCCCAGCTTGGTCATGTCGTCGCCGTACTTCTTCAAGTACTTCTTGTGCGTCAGCGGCATCCAGACGTCCATGGTCAGGTCCAGGTCACCGGAGGCGACACCGGCGAAGACCGGGCCGGCATCGGCGTCGGTGAGTTCGACGTCGTAGCCCTTCTTGTCCAGGATCTGCTTCCAGAGGTTGGACACGGCCACGCCTTCGTCCCAGCCGGCCATGACGCCGATGTTCAGCGCGGCCTGGTCGCCGTTCTCAGGCGAGTCGGGGACCTCGGATTCGCTGCTTCCGGTGTCGCCGCTGCCGCAGGCGGTCAGCGCGAGGGCCGCCGTGGCGGCGATCCCCATCATTGATGCGAATTTCCTTTGCATTGTTCATTTCCTTTCTTCGCGCCCCGCCAGCGGGGCGTAGGGTCGTTAGCCGTTTTTCGCCGGCACGTTGGATTGGCCCAGGGAGGCGGTGATGCGGTCCAGGAAGATGGCCAGAATGACCACCGACAGACCTGATTCGACACCCAGGGGAGTGTTCAGGGTCGTCAGGGAGGCGTAGACATCCTTGCCGAGACCACCGGCGCCGACCATGCCGGCGATGACCACCATGGACAGGGAGAGCATGATGACCTGGTTGATGCCGGCCATGATGGTCGGCAGCGCCAGCGGGATCTGGATCTGGCGCAGGATGCGTCCCGGGGAGGCGCCGAAGGCCTGGCCGGCCTCGACGACCTCGGTATCGACGCTGCGGATCCCCAATTCGGTGAAGCGGGTGCCCGGCGCCATGCCGAACACGATCGTGGCCACGATTCCGGGGACGACGCCGATCCCCAACAGCAGGATCGCCGGGACCAGGTAGACGAAGGCAGGCATGGTTTGCAGGAAGTCCAGGATCGGCTTGACGACCGCCGAAACGATCTTGGATTTGGCGGTGAGGATGCCCAGCGGAACACTGATGATCACCGCGACGATGCTGGCCACCAGGACCAGCGACAGGGTCTCCATCGAGTGCTCCCACTGGTTCATCCCGTAGATCAACAGCAGTCCGATGACCGTACCGATGGCCATCTTCCAACTGCGCAGGAGCCAGGCCAGCAGGGCCAGCACGAGGATGACGACCCAGAACGGCGGAGCGGTGAGGATCCACGCCAGCCCGTCGTACCAGTTCTGGAAGAAGGACTTGATGAGGTTGAAGAGCCCGCCGAGGTTGGCGATGAACCAGTTGAGGACCACTTCGCCCCAGTGGCCGACGGGAATGCGGAATAGCTGATCGGTCATTTAGAGGGCACCTCCTTCGTCGTCGGATGCAGCCGCGGGGGCATCGGTGTCTTCCGGCTGGTCGGCGGCGACCACCGGGACGCTGCTGGTGGTCGAGGGGACGTTGCCCAGCGCGGAGAGGAGGGTGGCGCGGGCGATGGCGCCGATGAGCCGGCCCTCGTCGTCGACGACCGGCAGGGGTACCGGCGACTCCACGGAGCGGCCGAACAGGTCGTTCAGCGCCGTCTCGGCGGTGACCGGGTCATTGCCGACGGTGATGATTTCTTCCAGGTCGGTACCTCCGCGTTCGAGCAGGCCCATCACCTCGCGGTCGCGGACGGCTCCGAGCAGCTTGCGCTGCCGGTCCAGCACGAAGGCGGCCGAGGTCTGCAGTTCGCGCATGGTCCGCAACGCATTGCGGGCACCACCGGAGAGGTTGACGACGGAACGCGGGGTCTCCATGACCGTTCCGGCGGTGAGCACCCGGGTCCTGTCGACGTCGCGCACGAAGGCTGAGACGTAGTCGTTCGCCGGGCGGGTGAGGATGTCGTCGGGGGTGCCGATCTGGACGATCTCCCCGTCGCGCATGACCGCGATCCGGTCCCCGAGGAACATGGCCTCGTTCAGGTCGTGGGTGATGAAGACGATCGTCTTGCCGAGTTCGGCCTGCAGTGAGGCCAACTGCTCCTGCATATCGCGACGGATCAGCGGGTCGAGTGCCGAGAAGGCCTCGTCCATCAGCAGGATGTCGGTTTCGGAGGCCAGGGCGCGGGCCAGGCCCACACGCTGCTGCATGCCGCCGGAGAGTTCGCTGGGGTATTTATCGCCCCACCCCTTGAGTCCCACGACGTCCAGGATCTTCTGGGCCCGGGTGGTGCGCTCCTGCTTCGAGATGCCCTGGATCTCCAGCGCGTAGGCTGCGTTCTGCATCACGGTGCGGTGGGGCAGCAGGGCGAAGTGCTGGAAGACCATGGAGATGTGCTTCTGGCGGACCTGGCGCAACTTCTTGGCCGAGACCTTGGCGATATCGGTGTCACCGACGACCACCGAGCCGCTGGTCATGGGCCAGAGCCCGTTGAGCATGCGGATCAGCGTCGACTTGCCCGAGCCCGACAGGCCCATGACGACGAAGATCTCGCCGGGCTTGACGTCGAAGCTCGCGTCGATGACGGCGGCCGTTCCCAAGGAAGCGACCTCCTGGCGGGTTTTTCCGTTCTTCAGGAGTTTGACGGCCTCGTTGCCCCGACGGCCGAAGACCTTGTACGCATTCGAGACGCGTAGCGCAGGTTGCCCTGTGTCAGTAGTGTTCACGTTTTCCCGTCCACGGCCTGGGTCCGGGTGGAGGCAGACCGATTTTTCGGCGACCCGCCCCGACAGCTAATCCCGCGGGTGCCTTCAACGGCGGTGTCCCACGGGTCGAGATGAAAGGGCGAGTAATTGGCTTTCAGCCTTAACGCTAACAAGAGGATGTTCGCCTGCAGCCGAAAACCAGCCTTTGACCGGGCTTACACCGACCCGTTGGTCAAGTGCATCCCTTGTGGGACAAGGGATGGAGCGAAGTTATGGCATTGTAACGGAAGGGGTTGTCAAAATCTCCGCAAACGAGTGGTTTTCATCATTTCGACGGTCAAGAGGCCGAACCGATGATCGCGTCGACCAGGGCCTTCGCCTCCCGTTGGACCTGATGCAGGTGATCATCTCCGGTGAAGGACTCGGCATAGATCTTGTAGACATCCTCGGTGCCCGAGGGGCGGGCGGCGAACCAGGCGTTCTCGGTGGTGACCTTCAGCCCGCCGATGGCCGCATCGTTTCCCGGAGCCTCGGTCAGCCGGGCGGTGATCGGTTCCCCGGCGAGGGTGTCGGCGGTGACATCGGCGGCGGACAGGCGGCCCAGGGCCGTCTTCTGTTCGCGGGTGGCCGGTGCGTCGATGCGTGCATACGACGGCGCACCGAAGGCCTCAGTCAGCCGCCGGTAGTGCGTGCTGGGCGAGGAGCCGGTCACGGCCTGGATCTCGGAGGCGAGCAACCCCAGCAGGATCCCGTCCTTGTCGGTGGTCCACGGCGACCCGTCGAAGCGCACGAAGCTCGCTCCGGCGGATTCCTCGCCGCCGAAGACCCCGGTTCCGTCCAGCAGGCCCGGAACGAACCATTTGAAGCCCACCGGCACCTCGACCAGTTCGCGGCCGAGGGAGGCGGCCACCCGGTCGATCATCGAGGAGCTGACCAGGGTCTTGCCGACTCCGGCCCCGGCCGGCCACTGCGGGCGGTTCCGGTACAGGTAGTCGATGGCCACCGCGAGGAAATGGTTCGGGTTCATCAGACCCGCATCGGGGGTCACGATGCCGTGGCGGTCGGCGTCGGCGTCGTTGCCGGTGGCGATGTCGAAGTCGGCGCCGCCGTCGCGTACCGCCGAGATGAGCCCGGCCATGGCGAAGGGGGAGGAGCAGTCCATGCGGATCTTCTCATCCCAGTCCAGGGTCATGAAGGCCCAGCGAGGATCGACTGCTGGGTTGATCACCGTCAGGTCCAGCCGGTGGCGTTCGGCGATGGCCCCCCAGTAGTCGACCGAGGCCCCGCCCATCGGATCGGCGCCGATGCGTACGCCGGCGCCGCGGATGGCTTCCAGGTCCAGCACGGAAGGTAGCGCGTCCACGTAGGCGGCCATGAAGTCGTGGGCCCCCAGGTTCGCCGCCCCGCGGGTCCTGGCCAGCGGGATCCGCTTGACCCCCGACAGGTTCGAAGCCAACAGCTCGTTGGCGCGTCCGGCGATCCAGGAGGTGGCCTCCGAATCGGCGGGTCCGCCGTGCGGTGGGTTGTATTTGAACCCGCCGTCGGTGGGCGGGTTATGCGAGGGGGTGATGACGATCCCGTCGGCGCGTCCGGTCCCGCCGGACAAGAGCCGGTTGTGGGTGAGGATCGCATGGCTCAGCGCCGGGGTGGGCGTCCACCGGCCCCGTGCGTCGACCCGGACGTCCACGTCATTGGCGACCAGGACCTCCACTGCGGTGTCCTGGGCGGGATCCGAGAGGGCATGGGTGTCCTTGCCCAGGAACAACGGACCGGAGATGCCCTGGGAGGCGCGGTACTCGACGATGGCCTGGGTGATGGCCAGGATGTGGCGTTCGTTGAAGGAACCCTCCAACGACCGGCCGCGGTGGCCGGAGGTGCCGAAGGCCACCCGCTGGGCGGGATCTTGCGGATCGGGAATCCGGTCGAAGTAGGCCGACCGCACGGCATCGACGTCGATCAGGTCCTGGGGCAGCGCGGTGGTTCCCGCTCGGGTTTCGGCCATGGATACAGCTAACCAGATGAACCACGGAAAAGCCCCGGCCCGCGGAAATGAATCCGGGGCCGGGGCTCGGGGCCAAGGCGGTGGGGCCGCCGGCAGGGGTGTGCGTCGGCTACTTCACGCCGGACATCAGCTTCTTGATCGGCTTGACCGCGAGCATCAGGGCCACGCCCAGCACGATGGCGGTGACTCCGAGGGTCAGGAAGTACGGAATCTCGTTGCCCTTGGTGTAGAAGCCGGCCAGGATGCCCGCCAGGGTGGTGCCCAGGGAGACCGAGAGGTAGAACAGGGCCACCATCTGGGTGGTGAACACGACCGGTGCCAGCTTGGTGGCCACCGACAGTCCGATGGGGCTGAGCAGCAGTTCGGCCATGGTGAACAGGAAGAGGATCCCGGCCAGGGCGAGCAGGGGGGTCTTCTCCAACGAGTTCAGGGGGATGAAGACCAGGAACGCTATGCCCATGATGATCAGCGCGCCACTGAACTTCAACGCCGTCGAGGGTTGCTTGTCACCCATCTTCGTCCAGATTCCGGCGAAGACCGCGGCGAAGACGATGATGAAGACCGGGTTGATCGACTGCGTCCAGCTCGGAGGCATGGTCCAACCGAAGAGGTTGCGGTCAAGCCGTTCCTCGGAATAGACGGCAATGAAGGTGAACTGCTGCTGGAACAGGGCCCAGAAGGCCGCCGAGGCGATGTAGAGCGGGATGAACGCGGTCACCCGGCGCCGTTCGATCTCATTGACGTTCTTCGAGGACAGGATCACCACGAAGTAGATGATGCTCGCTGCCACGACGATGATGGCGATCATGGTGGCCAGGTTGTCCGCATGCACCAGGCCGGTGGTCAGCAGGACGATGATGACCGCCAGTCCGATGACGGCGCCGATCCCGTAGCGCAGGCGCTGCTTGGGCGGCAGCGGGTCGGTCACATGGTGGGTTTCCTCGGGCAGGTTCTTGCGGCCGAAGGCGTAGATGGCCAGGCCCAGTGCCATGCCGATGGCGGCGAGACCGAAGCCGTAGTGGAAGCCCAGGCGGGTCTGCAGCAACCCGGTGAGCAGTGGCCCGACCAGGGCGCCGATGTTCACACCCATGTAGAAGATCGAGAAGCCGGCATCGCGGCGGGGGTCCTTCTCCGTGTACAGCGAACCGACCAGCGAACTGGCGGTGGCCTTCAACCCACCCGAACCCAGGGCCACCAGCAGCAGGCCGATGGTCAACCCGACGACGCCGGGCAGGGCCGCCAGGGCGATGTGCCCGAGCATGATCATGATGCCGGTGTAGAACAGCACCTTCTCGGAGCCCAGGAGTCGGTCGGCGATCCAGGCCCCGAAGATGGTGCTGAGGTAGACGGTGCCGCCGTAGGCGCCGACCAGGCTCAGGGACAGCCCCTGATCCAGTCCCAAGCCGCCCTTGGAGACCTCGAAATACATGTAGTAGGCCAGGATGCCTTGCATCCCGTAGAACGAGAAGCGTTCCCACATTTCGACGCTGAAGAGGTTGAACAGCATCCGTGGGTGGCCGAAGAAGGTCTTTTCGGCCGTTTCCTGCGGAGATTGAGTGGTCATTTTCAATATTTTGCGCCTGTGTGGGCTGAAACGCCTAGTTATGTGAACCAGGTCACGGTTTGATCACGTGGTCATGATCCGGGCCCCGAGGGCCAGCAGGTCGGCCTCCGACCCGTGCGCGCCGATCAGCTGGACGCCCATCGAGAGTCCCGAGGCCGTCCGGGAGGTGGGGACCGTCAGGGCCGGGACCCCGGCGACGTTCACGATCGACGTGTAGGGGGTGTAGCGGCACTGCAGCTCGTAATCGAGGTCGGCGTCGTGGGTGGTGAACCATCCGATCGGCCGCGGGGTCAGGGCCATGGCCGGGGTCAGGACGGCGTCGTAGTGCCCCCATTGGGCCCGGCAGTCCTCGGCGATCCGGACCAGGATGGCCGCTGCGGCGTATTTATCCGCATCACTGCGTCCGATCGCCCGGGCGCGGAAGGTGCGGGTGAGTTCGGTCAGTACCGGGGCCGCGGCCTCGGGGAGGTCTGATTCGGCCAGTCCGGCGGTCCAGATGGCTTGGAAGGCCTCGGGGAAGCGGTTGTCGTAGCGGATGTCCGCCTCCTCGACCCGGTGCCCGGCGGCCTCGAGCTTCGAGATCCCCGCCTGGAAGGCCGTCTCGGCTTCGGGATCCAGTGCGACCTCGTAGCGGCGGTCGAAGGGCGAGGAGCGGCTCACCCCGATCCGCAGGGCCCGCCCGTGGGCCGGTTCGGCGCGCCGGGCGGCCTCGCGGTAGCCGGTGGACCCGGTCAGCGAATCCATGAGTAGTCCGGCGTCCTCGGCGCTGCGGGCCAGCGGGCCGGACACCACGAACCGTGGTGCCCCGAACCGGTCGACCCGGCCGTTGGCCAGATCGGAGGCGATGGTGCCCAGCCCCGGTTTCAGTCCGATGAGCCCGCAGGCCGATGCCGGGATGCGGACCGAACCCCCGCCGTCGTTCCCCGGGGCGAATGGCAGCAGCCGCGCGGCGACGGCGGCGGCACTGCCCCCCGAGGACCCGCCGGCGGAGCGGGTCGGATCCAGCGGGTTGCGGGCCGGGGCGGCGATGAGGTTCTCCGAATAGCAATTCAAGCCGAATTCGGGGATTTGCGTCTTGCCCAGGGACAGTGCCCCGTCGGTGCGCAGCCGGGCGACCAGCGGACTGTCCTGGGTCGCGGGGGATGAGGGCACCGCCGCGCTGCCGAAGGTCGTGGGGGTGCCCTCCACGTCCCAGAGGTCCTTATAGGCCACCGGCATCCCGTGCAAAGGCGGGAGGGCCCGGCCTTCGCCGCGGGCCCGCACGCCCTCGGCATCGGCGGCATCGGCGGCGTCCAGCGCCTGCTCGGCGGTGATGGTGATGAAACTGCCCAGCCGGGGATTGGCCTCCTCGATCCGGGACAGGAAGTGTTCGGCCGCCTGCCGGGCCGAGAGTTCCCCGCTGGTGAGCAGACGGCCCAGTTCGACGGCGGTGAGATCGTGCAGTTCGGTGCCTGGAGCATCGGGGTGGGTCATCGGTTCGCCTTCCGGGAGTCGTATTCGTCGTCTCGGTCGCGCTGGAAGACCAGCACCACCGAGCGCAGGGCCAGGATGAAGCCCATGAACAGCAGGATGTAGCCGAAGAACGCGTGCATCCTGATGCTTTCGGTCAGGAAGGGCCCGGATTCGGTGGTGATCAGGACGATCGCCGCCAGGGTCGCGGCGCCGGCCAGCAGGGCCACGACCACCTGTTGGACCAGCCGGTTCAGGAACCCGCGGTCGGCCGGGTGGGCGAGCACGCGCACGTTCACCGACAAACGCCCCTCTTCGACGTCCTCGGTGATCTTATTGAGCCGCCGGGGCCACTCGCGCAGCGTCGGCAGCAAGGACATGGCCTGGATCTCGAGCTGATCGCGCAAGGATCCGGGACTGAAATGGGAGCCGATGATCTTCCGGCCGGCTTCCCGCGCGGCGGCGACCACGTTCAGACCGGGTTCGATCAGCATCAGGGTCCCCTCCAAGGCCCCCAACGCCCGCAGTGCCGCCGCGACCTGGGTGGGCACGGAGAAGCCGTTGCGGACGATCAGCGAGAACAACGCGGTGAACATCTCCGAGCCGCCCTGGCCGCCGAACCCGTGGCGGTACCGCACCAGCAGCTGGCCCAGTGCGCGTTCGAAACCGCGTTCGTCGAAATCCTCGGGCCGGTCCAGCAGCCCCAGCAGGGCATCGGTGGCCAACTGGTTGTCGTTCTTGTCGATGGCGAACAGCAGCAGGTTCAAGGACTGTTGGCTGGCCGGGTCCAACCGCCCCACTGCCCCGAAGTCCAGCAGGGCGAGTCCGCCGTCGCCGGTGATGAAGATGTTTCCCGGGTGCAGGTCGGCGTGGAAGACACCGTCGCCGGAGATCTGATGCAGGGTGGCGTTGAGCAGCTCCTCGGCCAGGGCCCGGCGCCGTCCGGGTTCCATCGTGGCCAAGGTCGCCTCGGCCGAGCCCACCGGGTGTCCGTCGAGCTCATCCATCACCAGCAGCCGGGGGCCGCTGAATTCGGTGTGCACCCGGGGGACGGTGATCCGGAAGCCCCGCAAGGAGGTCTCGATGGCCAACATGTTCTCCGCCTCGATGCGGTAGTTCAATTCCTCGCTCAACGATTCGGAGAAGCCCCGGGCCAGGGAGGCCACGCCCAAGCGGCGGGCCCACGGGGCCGAGCGGCCCAGCCAGTCGGCGATCTGCACCACGATGGCGCGGTCGCGTTCGACCTGCACGAGTGCGGAAGGGCGCTGGACCTTGATGACCACCGCGGTCCCGTCGTGCAGGGTCGCCCGGTGGACCTGCGCGACGGACGCGGAGGCCAGGGGTTCGTGCTCGATCGTGGCGAAAGCCTCCTCGGGTGAACGGCCCAGGCTCCGGGCCATCGCGGCTTCCACCACCGGCCAGGGCTCGGGGGTGGCTTGGGTCTGCAGATGGGACAGTTCTCGGATATAGGGCTCGGAGAGCAGGTCGCGCCGGGTGGAGAGCATTTGCCCGAGCTTGACGAACGTCACCCCGGCCTCATTCAACGCCTCGCGCAGCGAGCGTGCGGTCTGTTCCTGCCGGGCATCGGCGTGACGGCGGTTCAGGCCGCGGGCCTGGGCGAGCAAGCCATGCCGCACGGCGATCCGCATCACCTGGACATAGCGGGCGCTCTGCGACCTGCGGGTCCTCCACCCGGTGAACAAGCGGATGGGGGAGGGCAGGGTCCCGGTGGGAAAGGTGATTTCCAGGACCATCAGCAGGGCGACGCCCAGGGCGAAGATCCAGATCAGGGCCAGCGCGGCGAACATCAGGGCGACCACGGGAGAGACCTGCAACTGGGTGTCGTCGGGGACGTAGGCCGCCCGGAAAAGGTAGCGCACCACGAAACTGAGGCCCACGGACATGAGCAGGCCCACCGCAATGGAGCGGGGCCAGCCCACGGGGACCCCCAGGACCCTGCGGGAGACCCCCGCGACGATCCACGCCTGGAGGATCAGGAAGAGGGCACCGAGCAGGACCGTCACCGTCCATCCCACGCCGTCAAGTGCCGTCATTCCGGCATTCGGATCCATATCAGCCCTTCATGATTCGGGGTGGCGGTCCCTCCCCACTATAGGCTGGGGATCGACGCAGGAAACCGTTGAAAGGATTAACGATGAGCGAGTTCGAAACCGTGGAAGTCGCCGGCGTTCCGGCCGGGGCCAAGGTCCTGGACGTCCGTGAAGACTACGAATGGGCGGAGGGCCACGCGGCGGGGGCCGTGCACATCCCCATGGGTGAGATCCCGCAGCGCCTGGAGGAACTGGATCCGGACGAGGACACCTATGTCATCTGCCGCACCGGGGGGCGTTCGGCCCAGATTGCCGGGTGGCTCGTCGGGCAGGGGTATTCGGCCCTGAACATCGCCGGCGGCAGTGGTGCCTGGCTCGAGGCGGGTCTGCCGATGAAGAGCGAGAACGGCCAGGATCCCACCGTCCGATGAACTACACCTACCTGGGCCCTGCGGGGACCTTCACCGAGCAGGCGCTCCTGCAGGTCCCCGGGGTCCGGGACGGGCGGCGGGTCTCCTCCACGAGTGTGAACCTGGCCCTGCAACGCGTCAGGGACGGGGCCTCAGATGCTGCCATGGTGCCCATCGAGAACTCCGTCGAAGGAGGCGTCTCGGCGACCCTGGATGCCATCGCCGGCGGGGGCGCCCTGCAGATCGTGCGCGAGGTCCTGGTGCCCATCAGCTTCGATCTGGTCGCCCGGGAAGGCATCACCTCGCTGGATCAGATCCACACCGTGTCCACGCATGGGCACGCCATCGCCCAATGCCGTGGCTGGGTCCAGGAGCATCTGCCCGACGCCGAATTCGTGCCGGCCTCCTCCACGGCGGCCGGGGCGTTGGGGCTGCTTGATCCGGACTGCCGGTACGACGCGGCGATCTGCTCGCCGCTGGTGCTGGAACAGAACGACCTGAAATTGATGCACCGCGGCGTCGAGGACAACACCGGCGCCGTCACCCGGTTCGTGCTGGTCACCCGGCCCGGGCCGGTCCCGGAGCCCAGCGGCAACGACAAGACGACGGTGGTCATCCCGCTGCCCGAGGACCATCCGGGGGCCCTGATGGAGATCCTCGGCCAATTCGCCGCCCGCGGGGTCAACTTGAGCCGCATCGAATCCCGTCCCACGGGGGAGGGGCTGGGGTCCTACTTCTTCTCCATCGACGTCGAAGGCCACCTTTCCGAGGCCCGGGTGGCGGACGCCTTGGCGGGCCTGCACCGGATCAGCCCGCAGATCCGCTTCCTCGGCTCCTACGCCAACGCCAACGGTGTCAGCGGACCCGCACCGACCCCGGCCCGGCACAACACCGATGAGGCCTTCACGCAGGCGCATGCCTGGGTGGGGAAACTGCTGGCCCCCCCGCAATAGGTCCGATCCGCCGGGATCAGACGGTCGGGACCCTGACCTTCAAGGCCATCGGCAGGTTTGTCACGGTCACGGCGGTGATCATCCCGGTGGTGTCCCCGTCGAGCTGCGACCCGATTTCCTCCAGCGAGGCGATGTGGATCCGCCGGGCCTGGAAATATTCGATGACCGGGATCGCCCGGCGGTGCCGCAAGGCCGTCTTCGCCGCGATCCACGCCCAGCCCATGGCCGAACGCGGGCTCATGACCACCAGGTCCAGGACCCCGTCGTCGATCTTGGCATCCGGGACGAAGTCCAGTCCCGCCTGCAGCTTGCCGACGTTGGCGAAGATCAGCGAACGGATCTCCCGGTGGATGGGTTCCTCGTCGTCCAGGGTGATCGTCACCGGACGCCGTTTGCCCGGCAGATGGCGCATTCCGGCTTCGGCATAGGCCAGCGGGCCGACCATCGCCTTCAGGTCGGCCCGGGTGTCGGCCATCATCTCGGCGTCGGTCCCGACCCCGGCCATGACCAGGAAGACATGGGTGTCGATGGTGCCGTCCGCCCGTTCCAGCTCCATCCGGGCGGCGTCGATGCCGCGGGTCCGCCCCTGCAGGGCGGTGTGGACGCAGGAGCCGATGTCCTCGACATCGAAACCGAGGTTGCGGGCCAACAGGTTCCCGGTGCCCAACGGCAGGATCGCCAGGGAGGCCCCGGTTCCGGCCAGCACCTCGGCGACCGCCCGGACGGTCCCGTCGCCGCCGGCCACGATGACCACATCGCATCCGGCGTCCAGGGCCTGCCGGGCCATGCCGTACCCCGGGTCCTCCGCAGTGGTCTCCAGGACCAGGGGCTCGTCCATGCCGGTGGAAGCCCAGGCCAGCATGAGGGCCGACCGGACCGAATCGGCGTTGTTCTTGGTCGGGTTGATCACCAGGGCGCTGCGGGCGGTGAGGGCCAGGGCCTCGGAAACCACCGGGGTGGAGGCGATGCCCCGGACCTTGACCCGGAGCCGGCCCACGGCGACCAGGCTGGCCGCGGCGATGAGCAGGGCGACGATGACGAGGAGGAGGGAAAGATACTCGATGGGCATGATGCTCCATACGATAGCGGGGATTCGGTAACCTGTAGTGGTGATCGATGTTAAAGAGCTCGTAGAGAACCCCGTAGCCTTCCGTGCCTCCCAGCGATTCCGCGGGGCCGACGAATCAGTGGTGGACCGGATCATTGCGGCGGATTCGTCCCGCCGCACCGCGATCACCAGTTTCGAGAACCTACGCGCCGAGCAGAACGCGTTCGGGAAGAAGGTCGCTGCGGCGAAGGGCGAGGAGAAGACCGCGCTGCTGGCCGAGGTCAAGGAGCTGGCGGCTCGAGTCAAAGCAGAACAGGCGACCGCCGACGCCGCGGCCCAGGAGCTGCTGGCCCTGCAGCGGTCGGTACCCAACCTCATCCAGGAGGGTGCCCCGGCCGGCGGGGAGGATGATTTCAGTGTCATCAAGACCGTCGGGACCCCCCGCGATTTCGGCCCCGAGGGATTCGCCCCGCGCGACCACCTGGAGCTGGGTGAACTGCTGGGGGCCATCGACATGGAACGGGGGGCCAAGGTCTCCGGTTCGCGCTTCTACTTCCTCAAGGGCGTCGGGGCCCGGCTGGAGATCGCGCTGATGAACATGGCGCTGGACCAGGCCATCGCCCAGGGCTTCATCCCGATGATCACCCCCACGCTCGTCCGCCCCGAAACCATGCAGGGCACCGGCTTCGACGTCGAGCACGACGACGAGATCTACCGGCTCGAACGAGACGACCTGTACCTGACCGGCACCTCGGAGGTCGCGCTCGCCGGCTACCACGCCGACGAGATCCTGGACCTCTCCGCCGGGCCGTCCCGCTACGCCGGCTGGTCCACCTGCTATCGGCGTGAAGCCGGTTCCGCGGGCAAGGACACGCGCGGGATCATCCGGGTGCACCAGTTCAACAAGCTGGAGATGTTCATCTACTGCCCCATCGAGGAGGCGGCCGCCGAACACCAGCGGCTGCTGGCCTGGGAGGAGGAGATGCTGGCCAAGGTCGAACTTCCCTACCGGGTCATCGATACCGCGGCGGGCGATCTGGGCATGAGCGCGGCGCGTAAATTCGATTGCGAGGCCTGGGTCCCCACGCAGGAGGACTACCGTGAGCTGACCTCCACCTCGAACTGCACCACGTTCCAGGCCCGCCGCCTGAACATCCGTGAGCGCACCACCGATGCCGACGGAAAGCCGGGCAAGACCCGATCGGTGGCCACGCTGAACGGCACCCTGGCCACCACCCGGTGGATCGTGGCGATCCTGGAGCACCACCAGAACGCCGACGGTTCGGTCACCGTCCCGGCGGCACTTCGCCCCTACCTGGGCGGAATGGAAGTCCTGCCGGTCCTCTGACCCGCAGCGCAGCCGGCCACCGGTGCCCCCGCCCCGCGGCGGGGGCACCGGTGCGTCGAGCGCAGGTTCCCTGATCGTCACCGGATGTTCACCCGACACCGCGGATGGGGCCCTATCCAACCATCGCCGGTGATGATTGGCTAGAGTCATGACCATGATTACGAATACCGGCATCGAAGACCGGGTAATGACCACCCAACCGAAGATGGTGTGCCTGGACGTCGACGGCACCCTCGTGGACCACTACGGGCACATGTCCGACACCGTGAAGGAAGCCGCCCGCGACATCGTGGCGGCAGGACACGAGGTGATCGTCTCCACCGGACGCTCGCTGGGGGCCACCTTGCCCATCGTCCAGCTGCTGGGCATCACCTCCGGCTACGCCGTCTGCAGCAACGGCGGCCTCACCGTGCGGATCGACACCTCCGTGTCCCCGGGCTACGAAGTGATCGACCGCAGGACCTTCGACCCGGCGCCGGCCCTGCGGGCGCTGCGGAACGCCCTGCCGACCGCCAAGTACGCCCTCGAAAGCGACCAGGGGGACTTCCTGGCCACCGAACGCTTCCAGGACGCCAGCTTCGGGGTCCGGGCGAAGGCGGTGACGTTCGAACAGATGATGGAAGCCACCGCGGTGCGTCTGGTCGTCTTCTCCAGCGACGATTCCTCCGAGGACTTCGTCGAAGCCGTCCAGACGATCGGCCTGCAGGGGGTCGCCTACTCCGTGGGGTGGACGGCCTGGCTGGACATCGCCGCCGAAGGCATCACCAAGGCCAGCGCCATCGAGGCGCTACGGGGCGAACTCGGTTTCGAGGTCCAGCACACCGTGGCCGTCGGGGACGGGCGCAACGACATCGAGATGCTCGGGTGGGCCGGACGGGGAGTGGCCATGGGCCAGGCCCCCGACGAGGTCAAGGCGGCCGCCGACGAGGTCACCACGACCGTCGACGAGGACGGCCTGGCGAACGTGCTGCGCAGACTCCT
>NZ_JBQSWX010000029.1:0-39842 GCF_052377615.1 Arthrobacter sp. AOP36-A1-22 | reverse complement strand
CCGGCGACGCAGGTCGCGTAATTCTGCCGACTCGTCCGTGGTCTTGCCGGGCTTGTTGCCGGCATCGATCTCGGCTGCGCGGAGCCATTTAGCGACGGTGCCTTCGTGGACACCGAAGTCTTTCGCGATCTGGCTGATCGTGGTCTTTGCGTCCCGGTTCAAGACGACGCGGACCACGTCGTCACGGAACTCTTTCGGGTAAGGGCGTGGCATGGTGACTATCCTTTCAGGCTTGCCTGCGAACAAGCGAGATCATGTGTCACCTACCTTTGCAGCAGTCCCAAGGAGAAGTTTGAGGCCTCGATTTAGGGAAGGGGATTGAACTTCTTACCCAGTGTGGCGACGGTCCAACCGGCCTCAGTCCACTGCCCGTGGTTCAAGACATTGCGCCCGTCGATCAGGCGCATGCCGTGGACCCGTGGCCGAAGGTCCGAGGGCTTGAGCGCTTTGAATTCCTTCCATTCGGTGAGCAGAAGGACCAGATCCGCACCCTGGGTGGCCTCGGCAACGGAGTCTACATACCCCAGGCGGGGGAACCGGCGTCGGGCATTCTCATTGCCTTGCGGGTCATAGACGGTGACCTCGGCGCCGTCGTTGAAAAGCCTTCCGGCCACCTCCAACGCGGGGGAGTCCCTGACATCGTCACTATCGGGTTTGAAGGCCACACCCAGAACGGCAATCCGTCGGCCAACCACCGAATTATCGAGGATCTGGTGGGCCAACGAGACGACCCGGTCGCGACGACGCAAATTGATGTCATCGACGTTGTGCAAGAAGTCCATGGTGTGATTCAGCCCGAGTTCGCTGACCCGGGTCTGCAGAGCGCGGATGTCCTTGGGCAGGCAGCCACCACCGAAACCGATGCCGGCGTTGAGGAACTTACGCCCGATGCGCTCGTCGTAGCCCAACGCGTCGGCCAGGGTGCGGATGTCCCCACCCACGGTTTCGGTGACCTCTGAGAAGGCGTTGATGAAGGAGATCTTGGTGGCCAGGAACGCGTTGGCGGCGACCTTGACCAGCTCGGAGGTCTCGAAGTCGGTGACGATCAGCGGTGTGTCCTGGCCCAGCGCATGGGCGTAGACCTCGCGCAGCTGGTCCGCGGCTTTTTCGGATTCGACGCCGAACACCAGCCGTCCCGGAGCCAAGGTATCCTTCACCGCGAAGCCCTCACGCAGGAATTCGGGGTTCCAGGCCACCTCGACCTCGACCCCGTCGCGGGATTCCTCGGCGAGCAGCTCGGCCAGACGGCGGGCGGTCCCGACGGGAACGGTGGACTTGCCCACGACCAGAGCGTCACGGGTGATGTGCTGCGCCAGCGACCGGGCAGCGGCGTCGACGAAGCTGATGTCCGCCCCTCCGTCGGCGACCCGCTCCGGGGTGCCGACACCGATGAAGTGCACGTCGGCCCAATCCCCGACTTCTGCGTAGTCGGTGGTGAAGCGCTAACGTCCCGACTGGACATGCTTGACCAGCAGTTCGGGCAAGCCGGGTTCGTGAAAGGGCAGGTCACCGACGGAGAGCCGCTCGATCTTCCGCAGGTCGACGTCCACGCCGATGACCTCGAAGCCGAGCTCGGCCATGCAGGCGGCATGGGTGGCGCCGAGGTAGCCGGTGCCGATCACTGAAATCCTGAGCGTCATATGCGCCTAACTGTTGGGGCCGTGGCCTGATGGGCTTTGACCATGCTAGCGATACCTGACGAAAAGCCGGTGAAAGGACGTACTGCGGGAACGGGGCGACCGGAATGCGTCGGTTGTCGTCCGGTGGACCGAAAGCTCAGCAGAGCCCGTCGGGGGCGCCGACCAAATAGGCGCGCAACGCCTCGAACTGGTCCCCGGGGGTGAATCCCGTGGCCCGGATCCGGCCCAGATCCAGCAGAGAATTCAGCGGCCGCGGGGCCGCCTGCTTCCCGGCGAAGTACTCGGCTGTACCCACCCCCGTGACGGCGCTACGGTCACGTCCGGCGCAGACGAAGACCTCGACGGCGATGTCGGCCCAGCTGGTTGCCTCTCCGCCGTTGGACAGGTTGTAGGTGCCGTAGGCAGCCTCGGTGTCGAGCAGATGGGCGATGCCATCGGCGATGGTCTCGGTGAACGCGAGCCGCCCGTACTGGTCATTGACCACAGTTGGCTCGATGCCCCGCTCGGCCAAGGAGAGCATGGTCCGCACGAAGTTGTTGCCATCACCGATGACCCAGCTAGTGCGGACCAAGTAGTGGCGCGGAACCGTTGCCACGGCCAGATCGCCGGCGGCTTTGGACTGCCCGTATACCCCCAGCGGCGCCAACGGAGCGTCCTCGGGATAGGCATCGGCGGAGGTGCCGTCGAAGACATAGTCGCTGGAGAGGTGCACCAGGGTCAGGGAGTTCTCGGTGCAGATCCGGGCCAGGGCGGCGACACCGGTGGAGTTAGCGGCCCAAGCTGCCACCCGGCCGGCCCCCGTTTCGGCTTCGTCGACGCGGGTGTAGGCGCCGGCATTGATGACCGTGGAATAGGCCGACCAGTCGTGGCCGGACATGGCAGTGGCATCGGTGAGGTCGAGCTCGGCGCGGGTGGCGAAGTCCACATCGTCCCGGGAGGAGAAGCGCCGCCGCAAGGCCGTCCCGAGTTGGCCGGCGGCACCGAGGACCAGGGTCTTCAGCGGGGCGACGGCGGTGGCCCCGGCCAGGCGGGGGTGCTTGCGGTCCTTCTCGGAAAGCTCCGCCTGCTCCAGGGGGATGGGCCAGTCAATGGCCACGGTTTCATCGGCGAGGTTCACGAACGCGTACTTCTCTACAGCTTCGGCCGACCAGTGGTCGTTGACCAGGTAGGTGTAGGCGGTATCGGGTTCCAACGTCTGGAAGGCGTTGCCCACGCCGCGGGGCACGAAGACCGCGGTGGAGGGATCCAGTTCGATGGTGAAGACCTGGCCGAAGGATGCCCCGGCCCGTAGATCGACCCAGGCGCCGAAGATCCTGCCGGTAGCGACGGAGACGTATTTATCCCAGGGTTCGGCATGGATGCCCCGGGTGGTACCCACGGCGGCGTTGAAGGAGATGTTGTTCTGCACGGGCCCGAAGTCAGGCAGCCCGAGCCCGGTCATCTTCGCCCGCTGCCAGTTCTCCTTGAACCAGCCGCGGTTGTCCCCGTGGACCGGCAGACGGACCACCAACAGGCCGGGAATCGTGTCCGAGGCAGTGACCGATGGGCCCGTCGGAGGAGTGGGGGGCTGGTTCGTGGCCATCTCAGTGCCCCGCTGCCCGATAGGTTGCCTCGGTGGCGGCCTTCTGTGGGCGCCACCAGGACTCATGGCCGCGGTACCAGCCAACCGTGTCCGCCAAACCGGAATCGAAATCGGCGTGGGCGGGGGTCCAGCCCAGCTCGGTGCGCAGCTTGGTGTAGTCGATGGCATAGCGCAGGTCGTGGCCAGCGCGATCGGTGACGTGGTCGAAGTCGTCGGCATCGCGACCCATGATGCCCAGCAGCGCCTGGACAACCTGGAGGTTGTTGCGCTCTCCGTCGGCCCCGATGAGGTAGGTTTCCCCGATCCGACCGGTGGTCAGAACCGTCCATACGGCGCTGGAATGGTCGTTGGCATGGATCCAGTCGCGGACGTTCTCTCCGCTGCCATACAGTCGCGGGCGGACCCCATCGATGAGGTTGGTGATCTGACGCGGGATGAATTTCTCCACGTGCTGGTACGGGCCGTAGTTATTGGAACAGTTGCTCAAAGTGGCCCGTACCCCGAAGGAGCGCACCCACGCACGTACCAGCAGATCCGATCCGGCCTTGGTCGAGGAGTAGGGGCTCGATGGGTTGTAGGGGGTGTGCTCGGTGAACCGCTCCGGGGCATCGAGGGCCAGATCCCCATAGACCTCGTCGGTGGAGATGTGGTGGTACCGCACATCGTGCTTGCGGGCGGCCTCCAACAATGTGTAGGTGCCGATGATGTTCGTGTCGAGGAAAGGGCGCGGGTCGAGCAACGAATTATCGTTATGCGATTCCGCCGCGTAGTGCACGACTGCGTCCGCCTCGCCCACCAGCCGGTCCACCAAGCCCGCATCGCAGATATCGCCTTCGACCAGCCAGAACCGTTGCGGGTCAAGCCCCTCCAGCGAGGCCGTGTTGCCAGCGTAGGTCAGCTTGTCCAGGACGGTGACGTGGACCTGTGTGGTGTCCATCAAGAAGTGGACAAAGTTCGAGCCAATGAAACCGGCGCCCCCGGTGACCAAGATTCTTTCCATGGAGTTCAGATTACCTTGTCAGATCCGCGACCGGGTTTTCTGTTTCCGCAGACCAGCCCAGTAATATTCAGAACATGAGGGGAATCATTCTTGCCGGTGGTACGGGGTCGCGTCTGCACCCGATCACCCAGGGCATCAGTAAGCAGCTCGTTCCGGTCTACGACAAGCCAATGATCTACTATCCGTTGGCCACGCTCATGTTGGCGGGGATCCGGGAGATCTTGATCATCACCACACCGCATGAGGCCGCCCAGTTCCGCCGACTGCTAGGGGACGGGTCCCAGTGGGGGCTGGAGCTGACTTATGCGGTGCAGGAGTCTCCGGACGGCTTGGCGCAGGCGTTCCTCATCGGCGACGAGCACATCGGTGATGGCAACGTGGCCCTCATCCTGGGGGACAACATCTTCTACGGTCCCGGCATGGGCACCCAGCTGCAGGAGCTCGCTGACGTGCAGGGTGCAGCGATCTTCGGCTATCAGGTGGCCGATCCGACAGCCTATGGGGTCGTGGAGTTCGACGCCGAGCGTCGGGCCGTCTCGCTCGAGGAGAAGCCTGAAAAGCCACGTAGCAAGTTCGCTGTCCCCGGACTGTACTTCTACGACCACCAGGTCATCGAGATCGCACGAGGTCTCAAGCCCTCACCGCGGGGGGAGTTGGAAATCACCGACGTCAACCGCCGATATCTGGAGATGGGCCAGCTGCAGGTCTCGGTTCTTCCGCGGGGGACCGCTTGGCTGGATACAGGAACCTTCGAGTCTCTCAATGATGCCTCGAACTACATCCGCACCATCGAAGCCCGACAAGGCTTGAAACTCAGCGCCCCGGAAGAGATCGCCTGGCGGCAGGGATTCATCTCCGATGCCGAGCTCGAAGCCCTGGCCCGTCCGCTGGTCAAGAGCGGATACGGGGCGTACCTGTTGGAACTGCTGCACTGAGTCGGCCCTCTGGGGGCGAGGCCCCGGGGCAAGTGCGACAATGGGACCGTGACTGCGAACACTGATCCCCGGACCGGGCCCGGCGTTGCCGGAAGCCCCGAGACCGCCCCCGGCTTCGAACGCCGCGCCGAAATCGACCTGTCGGCCATCCGGGACAACGTCAAGCGGGTGATCGAACTGGCGGCCCCGGCCACCGTGATGGCCGTGGTGAAAGCCGACGCCTACGGCCATGGAACCATCCCTGTCGTCCACGCAGCCCTGCAAGCAGGGGCCGGTTGGATCGGGACCGCCCACATCAGCGAAGCGCTACCCATCCGCGCTGCGGGCGTCACGGCTCCACTGCTTGCGTGGCTACACACCATCGATTCCCCGTTCGCCGAAGCCATCACCGCCAATATCGACCTCGGGGTCTCCAGTGGGTGGGAACTGGAACATATCGCCGCAGCAGCCCAGCAAGCCGAGCTACCAGCCCGGGTGCACCTGAAAATCGACACCGGTCTGGGCCGCAACGGCTGCCCGCCGGACCGCTGGGACGAACTGCTGGGAGCGGCAAATGCCTTCCAGGAGGAAGGCCTGCTGCGGGTGGTCGGTGTGTTCACGCATCTGGCCGTCGCCGATGAACCTGACCGCGAGGAGACCGATGAGCAGTTGACGGCCTTCCGCGAGTCCGTCAGCTTGGCCGAAGACGCCGGCTTCGACCTCGAGGTCAGACACGCTGCGAACACTCCGGCCATCCTGTCTCGTCCCGATGCACACTTTGACCTGGTCCGCCTGGGGTTGGGCATGTATGGGCTGAGCCCCTTCGCGGACCAGACCTCGGATGAGTTGGGGTTGCGCCCTGCCATGCGGCTGGTCGCTCGGGTCACGAACGTGAAGAAGGTCCCGAGGGGCCAAGGGGTCTCGTACGGATTGACGTACCGCACCGGGGAAGCGACGACGTTGGCGCTCATCCCGCTGGGCTACGGCGACGGCGTCCCGCGCTCGGCGGTCGAGGCGCCGGTGCTCGTGGACGGCAGGATGCTGCCCAGCCGCGGCAAGGTCGCCATGGACCAGTTCGTCGTCGACCTGGGGCCGCTGGAGGACCCGGAATCCCTGGTCGGATCCGAGGCGGTCCTGTTCGGCGGCGACGGGCCCTCCGCCGATGCGTGGGCCGTTGCGGCAGGCACGATCAACTACGAGATCGTCACGCGGGTCTCCCAGCGCGTTCCGCGGGTCTACGTGGAGGGCTCGTGGGGGCCCGCCGATGGCTGATCCCGGCGCAGAGGACCGCCCGGTCTGGACCGCCGAGCTGACCACGCAGGATGCGAGGGCCACGCAGGAACTGGCAGCCAGCGTGGGACGGCAGCTCGAAGCCGGGGACCTGATCCTGCTCAACGGCGAACTCGGTGCCGGCAAAACGACCTTCACGCAGGGTTTGGGCGCGGGTTTGGGTGTGCGCCCAGGGATCATTTCGCCGACCTTCGTGCTCTCGCGGATCCACCCGTCCACCCGTGGGGGCCCGGACCTGGTCCACGTGGACGCCTACCGCCTCGGAACCGCCGGGGAACTCGATGACCTGGATCTGGACCAGAGTCTGGATTCTTCGGTGACCGTGATCGAGTGGGGCGCCGGCAAAGCCGAACAACTCAGCGCCTCACGTCTTGAATTGACCTTGGTGCGCGCCACCGGGGAGACGATGGCCGAACAGGGCAGCGAACTGGTGCTGGACTTCTCTGAAACCGAACTCGAGGACCCCCGGGCCCTTTATCTTGCTGCCTTCGGCCCCCGTTGGGCGGACCGCCGGTTGTTTTGAGACCACCGCATGGGGAGTTCTCCCCATCGCGGGTTCCGGGCCACCGCCCTAGGGTGGATCGGATGGAAGGCGACCGGAGATGGTGAAGGTGAGTGCGCAGCTGCCAGCGGGCTGGCAGCGGATCGAGACCGAGGGGTGCCGGTTCTTGGCCTTCCACACCGGTGCCCCGCCGCTACCGGAGGAACGCCATCTGTTCGTGGGCAGTGACGCCGTGCCGGTCAGCGTCCAGGGGCTGGACATCCTGGATTCGATCAGCAGGGAACTCGATTCCCTCCGCCCCGGATCAACTGCCCTACCCAGTACGATCATCGCCGTCGAATATCCGTCCCGGGACCTGCTGGAGGGTGTCGATGGGCTGCATATCATCGAGGAGACCGCCTCCACCATGGCCGGCCAGCCAGCGTGGAGGATGGACCTGACCCACCGGCACCGTGGGGTGGCCCTGTTCACCCGGCGGTGGGTCATCGACTTCGGGGAGACCATGTTGGAAGTCGCCGCGACCTGCGCGCTGGACCATTTCGGCCACTTCATCGCCGACTTCGATGCACTGCAGGAGCGAATGGTGTGGGCCGCCTGAGCACCCGGCTGACACCCGGGGCCCGACCGGCATACGATGGACCGGTGCTCATCCTGGCCATAGATACTTCCGCCTCCGCCTCCGCGGCCGTGCTCTCGCGACCTTCCGCCGACCGCTCCGCCGAGGTGCTCGCGTCTTTCGAGACCACGGCAACGAACACCCACTCGGAAGTCCTGGCCCCGGGCATCGAATCCCTACTGGCCGAGGCGGGGGTCGCCGGCACGGAGCTGGAAGGCATCGTCGTAGGCGTTGGCCCAGGACCGTTCACGGGGTTGCGCGTGGGCATCGCCACCGCCCGCACCCTGGGTTTCGCCTGGGGGATTCCCGTCCATGGGGCCATGAGCCTGGACGCGATTGCCTGGGACGTGTTGGTCGAAGGAGAACGGACCGGTCAACCGGAGGCAGGGGAAGGCGGATTTTCCGTGGCCATCGACGCACGTCGTCAGGAACTGTATTGGGCTCGCTATGCAGCCGATGGGGAACTGCTGGACGGACCACATGTCGGAGTCGCGGAAACCCTGCCGGGACTGCCTACTCACGGGGCCGGGGCAGGACTCTATGCCGAGCGTCTGGAAGCAGTCGGGGCGACGGTGGTTCCCACCTTCAACGACCGCAGGCCCTCCGCAGCCTCCCTGGGCGCCTGGGCCATCCGGGCGCTCGACCAGGGTCAGGAACTCCTGTCCACCACCCCCTTGTATCTGCGTGAATCCGATGCCAAGGTGCCACGGCAGATGAAGGGGGCCCCGGCGTCGTGAAGTTCCGTGAGATGACCGAAGCCGACATCCCTGCTGTCTGGGAGCTGGAACGCGCACTTTTCCCCGAGGACGCCTGGCCGCTGGATATGTTCCACGAGGAGTTGGGCCAGACCCGCACCCGACGCTACTGGGTGGCCGAGGACGAGGGGCGGATCGTGGCCTACTGCGGCATGATGTGCGTGCTGCCGCTGGCCGATGTCCAGACCATCGCCGTCCTCCCCGCCTACGAGGGCCGGGGGATCGGGTCAACGCTGCTGCGTGGGCTCATCGACGAGGCCACCGAACGTGGCGCGAAGGATGTCCTGCTCGAGGTACGTGCCGATAATCCCCGCGCCCAAGGACTCTATGAGCATTTGGGGTTCGAACACATCCATACACGACGCGGGTACTACCCCGGCGGTGTGGATGCCCGGATCATGAAGCTGGGCTTGAAGGGCTGAATCCGTCCGGCCGCTGATCAGCCGTGGCTATCTTGCTCGGAGGGCATGATGGTCCGGCGCAGACGGACGACGTCGCTGATCGTTGCGTTCCCCAATTGATCGAGTTCGTCCAGCATGGCCGCCGCCTTCCTCCACGCGCCCGGGGTGTTTGCCGTGGGGATCCCCTCATGCAGCCGCGAGGCAAGGGCGGCCAGGCTGTTGGCTCCGGCCATCGAGGCGCCACTGCTTAGTGAAAGCGCCGCATCCAGCCCCGCTGCGACGTCGTGCTGGTCCACCGCGAGGTGCAGGCGTCGTCGCCGTTGGGGCCACAATCTGACGAACCGGTCCACGAAAGCCGCAGCTTCCGCCTCGCCCAGCTGATCGACCAGGGCACACAGTACCGACGGGCGTACCAGCAGGCTGGTCCCCGGATGCTTCAGGCGGCGGTACTCGGTCATGTTTCCATGCTGCCCCTCGCCCCTGCCGAAACCCCTCAAGCAATGCTCAAGATCCGCTCAAGATCAGGACTGGCAAGACTGCGCAGAACTTGTGTAAAACTTTTGTCAATCCAGGGGGTGTTCTTGATGCTGTCCGACGATGCTTATTTCAACAGCCGGGGAAACAGGTCGCCGGCAGCGGTTTTGAGGGAGACACCATGAACAAGATGACCAAGGGCGCGCTGGCCACCGGACTCGGCGTTGCACTGCTGATCGGCGGCGGCGGATCGCTGGCCGTCTGGAACACCAGTGCCCAGGCAAATGCAGGAACGATCGTCGCCGGGGACATGGGCCTGAAGGCAGAAGCAGGGGTCTGGACGAACTCGGCCGGTACCGACGTCACCGGCAAGATCAAGGACGGTTCCTACAAGATTGTTCCCGGTGATTCCCTGACCTTCACCCAGCCGGTGAAGGTCACTCTCAGCGGGGACCTGCTCAAGGCCACGCTCTCGGTCACTGATACCGCGCTGACCGGGGACACGACGTTCAATAAGAAGAACTACACCGTGGGCCCCGTCGCCATCACCGATTCAACCAAGAAGAGCGTCACGGGTCAGGAACTGACCGAGGACGGAAACTATACGGCGTCGGTGACCTTCGCATTCCTGAAGTCGACCACGAACCTGGACGACACGAACTCCACCTACGACTTCAGCAAGGTCGCCTACAAGCTGGACCAGGTCGCCTCCTCCAGCGACTAGGACCGCGTTACGGCCCACCACACCGAAGCACCCCACATCACGGATAGTCCGGGAGGATCGAATGAGAACGACGTCGGCGCTGAAGACAGCAGCACTGCTCATCGTCGCCGTCGTTCTCGCCCTCGGCACTGTCCAGGGCAGTCTCGCCGTGTGGAACACCGCAACGTCGACCAGTGCAGGGACGGTCCAGGCAGCGGATTTTGCGGTCACCCTGCAGTCAGGCTCCACTGAACCCCAGCGACTACCCGTGAACGGCGCGCCGGCAAAGATTCAGCTTCCCGGGCTCAACGGATTGAAGCCGGGGGAGAAGCGAACGGTCCGGCTGACTGTCACCGATGACACGGACGCCGGACTCGCCACTTTCCGCATTCGGGTCACGGCCTCTGCAGATGTCAGCGACGGCGCGGCCGATTACCTCACGACGACGGCAGAGTTCTCCTGCTCCGACAAAAGCCCGGCGAAGGGGCCGTCCTCCGCTGATTTGGAGCATCAAGGTAGCGCGACCCTGTGCGTGACGGTGACCTTGAAATCCGATGCCCCGGCCACGGCGGGTGGGCAGACGAGCAACCTCAGCGTGGAGCTTACCGCTACCCAACTCTGAGTCCCATCCACACGTTCCACCGGATCACCCCACAGCGAAGGACACCATGGCACAGCACGCAGCTTCGAGGACCACGGCCCAGGGCTCCACGGCCGCTCTGCTGGGGAGCGGATTGAGCGTCGTCGCGCTGGTTCTTGCGGTGCTTGCCGCGGCGGTACTGATCGTCGTGCCGATGGCCACCGGATCGCAGACCTACTCCGTGCTGACCAACTCCATGCGACCGCATCTGCCCCCGGGGACTTTGCTGATCTCGCGACCGGCGGCCTTCGGGGACCTGTCGGTGGGGGATGTGATCACCTACCAGCTCGAATCCGGGCAGGCCGACGTGATCACCCACCGCATCGTTTCGACTAGTGCCGACCAGCAGGGCAACACCTTGTTGATCACGCAGGGGGATAACAACTCACTGCCAGACGAGGAACCCGTCCGCGAGGTCCAGGTCCGCGGTAAGCTCTTCTACGCCGTGCCCTACGCAGGATTCCTGGCGAACTGGCTAGGTAACCAGGACCGCGGATTGGGTGCACAGATCGCTGCTTTGGCCCTCATCAGCTACGGCGCATGGAACGTGGTCGGTGGTGTTTTGACCCGCCGCCGGAAGTCCCGTATCCCGGCGGAGGACACCGGCCCGCAGGCCCTGCTGGCGAACGAAGCGCTCCCGGCTTCGGATGTCAGTATCGAGTCCGCCGTTTCACTCGGCCACTCATGGCAAGGGCTCGGATCACGTTCGACGGCCCGTTCAACGAACGCCAGCTACTCGACCGAAGGGCCGCGTCCCCGCGGACGCCGTCGCCAGGAAAGAGTGTCCCGATGAGCAGCCGCCAGCCCTCTGGAACCATGACGGAAATTACCCGTAAACCGTCACGAGTGCGTCTAGCAGCCATCGTCTACGCCGTCGTTGTCATCGTGGGTCTTGCCGGCACCGGTGCACACGCTGCGTGGAGTCAGAGCGGCTCCGTGGTTTCCAACGTCACCACCGGCAAATGGGCACCCCAATCGATGGCAGGCGCACCAGTGAAGTGTTCCCCGGACTTCGATTGGCCGAAGAACGAAGGCATTCTTATCGTCACCTTCACGCCGCCTATCGATGCCGACCAAATCGAAGTGACCATCATCGATGCTGCTCAGGTGACTCATATCCAAAAGGTGAAAGTCAACAATGGTGCACAAGCAACGGCCAAGCTCCCCGTGAGCAGTGAGTGGCTGAAGACGACCAGATTTTCCCTTTCCCTGACTCCCTCGTATCAGGGGACCGCAGCCGATTCCCTGAAGAAGACAGCCACGGTAGATATGCGTTTCTTGGGGAACGTCAAGGCATCTTGTGGGTAGATCCTGAAGGAGGTCACGTGTTGACGTTCTAGTTCCGAACGACAGCTGCAGGGAACTCCACCCTGAACGTGCTGCCGAGCCCCGGTTCGCTGCTGACACTGATCGATCCACCGTGTTCCTCCACGAGGTCCTTGGTGATCGCCAGCCCCAGACCCGCCCCCGGGATGGCGGACCTCCGGACCGTATCGGTGCGGTAGAAACGGGTGAAGAGGCGTCCCAACTCGTCTACGGTCATGCCCTGGCCCGTATCCGTGACCTCCAGTATCGGATCGCCGGTCTCGGAGCGATACGTCGAGACGTTGACGGAGCCACCGGAGGGCGTGTACTTGAGCGCGTTGGAGAGCAGGTTGTCCACGATCTGCCCGAGTCGACGCTCGTCGCCGAGCAGATCAAGCCGGTTCGCGACCTCGGCGCTCAACCCGACACCCAGCCGTTCGGCACGCGCTTTATGCGAGGGCAGGCAACCCTCGAGCACCTCCGACAGATCCACCGGTTCCCTGGCGATCTCCACCTTGCCGGCGGCGGCATCGAGCAAATCCCCCACCAGGGCCAGCAGGCGTTCGGCATTGCGCTCGGCCACCCGCAGATACACCTTCACCGCAGGATCCAGTTCGGCTGTCTCCGAGGCCATCTCCAGGTAGCCGACGATGGAGGTCAGCGGGGTGCGTAGTTCGTGGTTGACGGTGGACAGGAAGTCGTCTTTGGCAGCCAGCGCGTCCAGAAGATCGGTGACGTCATGGAAGGCGATCACCGCTCCGCTGGGTTGACCGTCGACGAGCATTTGGGTCGCGGAGGCATTGAAAGCGCGCATCGCCTCCTGGCTACCTCCCCAGACCAGCTGGTCGGAGTACTCCGCGCCGAGGACGGCGCGACGGACCGGACGCTGGTCAGCCGGCAGCGGCGTCGTCCGGTCGGCACCGAAGATCAACAGGCCCGCCTCGTCCGGGTTGCTGTTGTCATCGGGAATGAGGGATTCATGGATGGTTCGCTGGGTGTCGTTCATCATCAAATCACGCCCTGCCTCGTCCACGACGACCACGCCGACATTGGCAGTATTGAGGACGGCGTTGAGCAATACCGCGTGTTTCTCCGCCTTCTCCAACGCTCGACGCGTGCGTGCTTGTGTCCGGGCGACGGCCAGGGACATCACGGCAATGGTCATCGTGAAGGAAAACAGAACGACCGGAACGAGTAGCGGTTTGACCAGCGCCTTCGTCGAAAGTTCGATTCCTGAGAGGATCACCTGGCCCCAGACCACGCCCAGGGGCATGACGAAGGACGCGGCCAAGACGAGGCCGGTCCGGTAGCGGGACCACGCCAACCAGAACAGCGGCAGGGCCATCAGGATCGAAATGCCGGTCAAGGTCTTGAAGCCAGCGAGTGACATGACGAAGAAGGCCAGCATGTCCACCAGCGGTACGAGCAGCACGGCCGGCTCGGGCCACCGCGTCCACGGCAGCACGGACGCGGCAACGGTGGCCGCGGTGATAACGACGAAGCCGATCCACACCCCGGGAGCCGAGAGCGCCGCCTGGGCATCGGCCACCAGGAAGAGGACGATGACGATAACCGCGGCAATGGCCGAGGGAAGTTGGTTCACCGAGGCGAGCCCCCGCGCCCCCATCACGGGAAGAGGTTCACGCAGGAAGCCGATACGCAGGATGCGTCTGAGGTGTCCGGCAGGGAAGAGAGGACGAGCTGGTGCCTCAACGCGTTCGTTCACCCGATCAGCCTACGGGTTGCCGGAGTCCGTCATGTGGCGCCGGGCACAAACTCCGGCTATAGACTGGGCTTTCACATCGCCGTCGATACTGGGGAGTTCGTTGTGCAGGAACGTCGCGTGGCCGTCGTCGTCGAGGATGACGAGGACATCCGGGGACTTTTGGAGGCCGTGCTGTCGCAGTCCGGCTTTGTTGTCCACGCCACGGCGTTGGGGAACGACGGCATCGAACTCGTGAAACGAAACGCACCCGATCTGGTCACCCTTGATCTGGGCCTGCCCGATATCGACGGATTCGAAGTGGCTCGCAGAATCCGCCACAGCTCGGATGCCCATATCGTGATGCTCACCGCCCGGACGGACGAGATCGACACGATCCTGGGGCTCGAGACCGGAGCCGATGACTTCCTGACCAAACCCTTCAGCCCGCGGGAACTGCGGGCCAGGGTCGAAGCCATCATGCGCCGCCGGGAGCGCAACAAGGTACCCGGTGACACCCCTGCAAGGCTGGGCGCGCCGGCCGCCCCAGCCGACGAAGAACCACCGTCTGGTCAGCCGTCGCCATCGAATGCGCAGCCTGAGTCGACGACGGCGTTGGGCCTCAACGGACTGGTGCTCGATTCGGCCGCCTACTGCATCGAAGCCGAAGGCGTCGAGATTGCCGTGACCCCGACCGAATTCACCTTGCTCCAGGCCATTTTGGTCGGCGGGCGCACGGTCCGGACCAAGACCTCGCTGGTCAGACGGCTGCGTGAAGAGGATGCCGACGCCGGAACCTTCGTCTCCGAAGCCGATGAGCGCAGCGTCGAAGTCCACATCGGGAACCTTCGGCGCAAGCTCGCGGACAACGCGAAGGCACCCCGCTGGATCGAAACGGTCCGCGGCGTCGGATACCGCGCCGCTCGGCCCCGTCACGCCGCCCACGGGGCATGATCCCCCTACCAACGCACTAAACTGGAGCCATGACTTCCGCGGCACCCATGGTTCTGGGCATTGAATCCTCCTGCGACGAAACCGGTATCGGGATCGTCCGGGGCACCGAACTGCTGGCCAACACGGTCTCCTCCTCCATGGACGAACACGTCCGCTTCGGCGGAGTCATCCCCGAAATCGCCTCCCGAGCCCATCTGGAGGCCTTCGTCCCCACACTCGAAGAGGCCCTCTTCACTGCCGGGGTAACCCTGGCCGACGTCGACGCGCTCGCCGTCACTTCTGGCCCCGGCCTCTCCGGCGCGCTGATGGTCGGGGTGGCCGCCGCGAAGGCACTGGCCCTGGCCTCGGGGAAGCCGCTCTATGCGATCAACCATCTGGTGGCCCATGTGGGGGTCGGGGTGCTCGACGGCGGGGCACTTCCCGACCGGCTCGGTGCCTTGCTGGTCTCCGGCGGACATACCGAGATCCTGCGGGTGAATTCCCTGGCCTCCGATGTGGAGCTGCTCGGGGCAACCATCGATGATGCGGCAGGGGAAGCGTATGACAAGGTGGCCCGGCTGCTGGGGCTGGGCTATCCGGGAGGCCCCGCCATCGACAAGATCGCCCGGGAAGGTGACCCGAAGGCCATCCGCTTCCCCCGCGGGCTTTCGCTGCCCAAGTTCACCGGCACCCCCGAATCCCCGGGAAATCACCGCTACGACTTTTCCTTCTCAGGACTCAAAACGGCGGTGGCCCGTTGCGTGGAACAGTACCGGGCCCGCGGCGAGGAACTCCCGGTGGCCGACATTGCCGCCTCCTTCCAGGAAGCGGTGGTCGACGTGGTGACCAAGAAGGCCATCATGGCCTGTACCGAACACGGTCTGGACAACCTCCTGCTCGGTGGTGGCGTCGCGGCGAACTCGCGCCTGCGTGAACTACTGGCCGCCCGGTGCGCCTCTGCCGGCATCACGTTGAGGGTTCCGCGGATCGGGTTGTGCACCGACAACGGGGCGATGGTCGCGGCGCTGGCCGCACAATTGGTCATCGCAGGGGTCGAACCCACCGGCATCGAGTTCTCCACCGATTCGGGCCAACCCGTATCGTCCATCAGCTTGTAGGGGGATGGGGAGTTCTCCCCATCGCGCGACAACGTCGGAACTCATAGGATTTAGGGACTGTGGGCGGTGCGCCCTGCATCGAACTGCCGTTGAACTGGAAGGGATGGGCATGAGCCTAGATGACTATCAGATTTCTGTTGTGCCCTTTCGGGCGGTCCTTTCGGACCTGGACACCAATCTTGGGGACCTGGATGTAGCAAAGAAACCGTTGGATACGTCACTGGAGGACTGCAAGGAGGCGGTGAAAGGCACTGTCGTCACCAGTGCTCTTGATCGGCTCAACGCGCGAATTCTACTGGCGAATACCGAAGCCGCATTGACCCGGGGCCGGAACGCACATTCGGGCGCGAGCAAGATCGCCGACGCCTACATCACCTCGGACGAAAAGATGGCCAGCGACGCCCGGCAAGACATCAACAAGGTTCCCGACTTCCACGAGCCAAAGTAGGGCGATATGGCATACACCGTTGACACCTCCGCCCTGGAGAAGTGGGCCGACCCGGGTGAGGTCCGATCCTCGGCGAAGAGTCTCGATTCCAAAGCAGACTCCATCAAGGAACTGGTCCAGGATTCGAAGAACACGTGGGACAAACTGCGATATCACTCGCAGATCACGAGGCTTGGTGAGGATTTCTACTCCCGCTTCGTGGAGATCAATAAGCATGGGGAATACGTGGGTTTGGGCGGTGGTGAGGCAAAGACCGCACTTGATTCCTTTGCCGACGGGCTGGACGACGAGCTGGCCTATGCGGAGATTGTGCTGGGACAGGTTGCGCTCTTCCACCAGGACACGAGCAAACTGGACTTCGGTGATGAGGCCGCTGTGTCCGATGCATCCCGAAGTCAGACCTACTATCAGGGCCTTGTCGACGGCTGCCAGACCAGATATGAGAACCTCGAGACAGCATGTGCCGAAGCACTCGACGGGGCCTATGACGCTGTCGTGGATGAAGGCGGCGCGATAGCCGGGCCGTGGGGAAGTGCAGCCTTTGGGGTTGCCGGAAACGCGACCAAATGGATCAAGGTCTCCAACATCAAGAATCCCGTCTACGCATATCGCACGCCTGCCTACGATCCCGCGAAATACTACAATTTCAAAAAAATACCGTACGGCAATTCGTATAAGATGGCGGCCTACCCCAAACCCGGAGTGTCCCCGCCGGTTCCGGAACGATACGTCTACAGGTACCAAAACCCCTGGACGGTGGTGGACCCGAACACGCCGGAGGCCAAGAGCCTCAAGATGCCCAAGACCATCAAGCTGGGCGGCGGCATTCTTTCGGTCGTCGGAGGTGTCATCACCATCGACAGCGAATACTCCAAGGAGTACAACCGGCTCCTGAACGAGAACCCCGAAATTTCCGCGGACGAACTGGAAAACGAAGCCGGCCAAGCCGCCGTCGTCAAGGGTGGCACGAAGATCCTCGTGGCCACGGGAGTAGGAGCTGCCATCGGCTCGGTGATCCCCGGGCCCGGTACCCTCGTCGGTGCCGTTGTCGGCCTCGTCGCGGGTGTCGTCATCGTCGGCGCCATGGAGCTCTCGGGAATCAACGACTGGATCGCCGATAAGATCTACGACGGGTTCAACGCCGTCGTGCCCGACAAGGCACAGGAATTCGTCGGTGATGTTGGAGACAAGGTGCATGATGCCTGGAGCTCGCTATGGGACTAGTGACCTTGCGCCGCATTGTGGCCGGGTATGAAAGAGGATGATGCCATGAGCGATGACGCTCAAGCAGGATATGTCAGCACGACGCTCGTCGGTATCACGTTGCCGGTGGACAGCGCCTGGGAAATCGACGAAGTCGACGGAGGAGCGGTCGTGACGCGCCCAGCGGACCGTACCGGTGGGTTCCGGCCCAACTTGGTGTTGCGCCGCCTGCAGGTCCCCACCGGAGTGTCCATGGCCAGACAATCCACCGTCGCCTTCTCCGCCGACCGTGCACTACTGACCGGGACACAGTTCATCTCCGACGATGTGTGGCCCCATGGAAACCAACTGGGACGAATGCATGTCACGCTCCACCGAGTTGCGGCACATAGTTTGATGGTGCAGAGATGGCTCCTTCCGTTCGGTTCCGAAACCCTCGAGGCCACGGGCAGCTACACGTCCGAGCAGGCGACGCTCATCGAGCCACTGATGCGCTACATGGTCACCCATATCGTCGAGGCAGGGGAGCACCACGCATGAACAGCCAATCGGATGGTGGAAGGCAATATCCTGGTCGCGAACCACGCACGGACGCGGAGGCCAGCGCAGTGTACGGCGAAGGGGTCGAGGAACTCAACAAGATCAGGACCGTGGAACCATGGTCGTCACGGGGGCCACTTCTGTCGCTGGAGACCATCGATTTCATGGCCATGTACGCGGCAAGACGTCGGGTTGGGCGTCTGGAAATCCGGCGGAACCAGGAGCAAGTCAAGGCGTTGGTGGACGCCGACCTGATGCGCCCCAATGGTGCATGGAACGAAGCAGGGGAGTTCGCCACCGATGGATTCCGCCAGCAACACGTCAGCGTCGAAGTCGATGCCGGGCACGGGACTACCCGTTCACGGCTTGATATCAAGGTCGGGAACCTATCCGCCATCGCCGTCGCCGGGCCCGAAATCCAGGCCGTCCTTTCAGGGGTTGGTATGTCCACGACCCACCGGCAGTTGGATATCGTCAGAGTCGAAGGCGTACCCGGGCTGATCGCCCAGTGGGTGGGGCTGGGTCCGGCATGGAGTCTGGGTATTCCGATCGATATGGCCTCTTCCTCGTTTGCCGGCATCCTTCAGGCAGGCGGCCCGGTCGACAGTGGCGTTGACGCGCCGGATGGATTCGGACGCTTCTGGGACGAGCCGTGGTTCGAATGGTCAGTCAGGTTCGGAGCCGGGCCCGCTGAAGTGATGGACACCGGGGGAGTGCCGGCGACTGGGATTGAAATGCGTTTCGTCAACGCGGGCAGAGCCGGTCACTTCCACTATGCCGACGACGGCGCATCGGTCCGGCTGACGCCGGCCCCCTCCTTTTCCGTATGGATGGAACTAGTGTCTGCCTTCCAGAAAGTCTTGAGGGGATGGCCCGACGATACTGCGTCGGGTCCGCTCGACCATGAATCAGTGGAAGGGAGCCGCGGGCGATGACTTTGGCCGAGACTGCAGACGCCGGTTTCTTCCTGCTCGGGCTGGGAGGGATCCTGGTTGCCCTCGGCGTACAGGCCTATCGTGGGGCCTTCCGCCGCTGGCGTGGTCGGACACTGTACGCCGGGTATCTGGGGCCGGGATTGCTGTATCTGGGATCGGCGTTCGTCGTCCTGGGCGCCACCCTCTTCGTCCCCGGTGGGGAAACGGTGCGAAATGGGCCGGTGGGATGGGTGATGACCGCATTCCTGGCCTTGGCTCTGGTCCTGGGGATGGCCGGGGGGCTCTTTGCTTTCATTTGGATGCCCCGTGTGCTGCGCCCGACCTGGGTGCGGGAGGTCGAAGGCAATGCGCCCGAGGAGGCCCCCGCCGGGCCACTTCCGGAGTGGACCTTCGCGGTCTTGGATTCGGAGGTTCCGTCAGAGGCGGGACCGGTAGACTTGTCCCTCAGTAAGGGGCCCCGGTTGGGCCGACGGGGACTGGATTATCTGGACCGGATCTCCTATCACGATCGCAGGGCCTGGAAACGGGTCGGCTCGAGTGCGGCGGAACTGGTTGGAGCAGGCTTGGCTGAATTTGATGGTGCGCCCACGTCCGCCGGCCTGTTGCTGACCTTGCCGCGACGCGCGGGGAAACCCATCCTGCGCATCAGCACCGACGACGCCGGTCGACCACGAGAACTCTCACTTTTCCGAAGTGCCGAATTCGACTATGCCATCTGGACCGAAGGGGAGCTGTTCCGCGTCGACGCCCTACCGCATTCCGCGGTCCCGATGGCCATCATCGGTTGGCTGCACAGCCACGCGGAAACCAACGGCTGGAACTTCATCCGGGGCACCAACGAATTGATGGGCTCCTTCGTGCCCCTTGAGGGATCGGTCCGTGAGGTGACCTCGCTGCGGCCGGGGACTGCCGTGAGCGCGGCGCCGCTGCTGGACTCCGGGGCTTTCTTGCAACGCGTCACCGCCATTGTCGATGGATCGCACCGCGGGGCCTCCGCGTGAAGCCCCGTCGCTGAGGTGCCCCGCTGGGTTGGGTATGGCCCGTCGCCTGTCGAAGCCGCCGTGCCCTCAGGCGATGTGCATCCTGGCGATGTTGTCCTTCACCACGGCGCGTAGGTCCCCTGAGTTGGCGGCAGCGATCTTGCGTTGCCACTGGTAGCCGGCTCCACCCCGGATGATGCGTTCGACGTCGGCGAGTTCATCACTGCACCCCAGTTTGCGGGCCACCGGCTCCAGCCGGTCCAACTCTCGCATCAGGTGGTCCGTGACCAGCATTTCATCGCCAGCGGCATTGAGGATGATGATCGCGTCCATGCCATAGCGGGCGGCCCTCCACTTATTTTCCGTGCGGTGCCAGGGAGGCATGACGTCGATGCTGCCGCCGTGGTCCAAAGTGGTGGACATGTCATCCACCAGGCACTGGGTGAGTGCCGCAATGGCGCCGATGTCCTGCAGCGAGGACAAACCATCGCAGATCCGCATCTCCACGGTTCCGAACCGGGGGACCGGGCGGACATCCCAGCGGATTTCGGAGATGTCGTCGATGACACCGGTATGCAGCATGTCGGCGACGTAGCCTTCGAACTGCGACCACGTCTCGAAATGGTAGGGCAGTCCCGCGGTGGGCAACTGCTGGAACATCAAGGCCCGGTGGGATGCATAGCCGGTGTCCTCGCCTCCCCAGAACGGGCTGGAGGCCGAAAGCGCCTGGAAATGGGGCTGGTAGTTCATCAGGCCATCGACGACGGGCAGCGCCTTGTCCCGACGATCCAGCCCGACGTGGACGTGAACCCCGTAGATCACCATCTGCTGGCCCCACCACTGTGTGCGGTCGATGAGCTTGGCGTAGCGCTCCTGGTCGGTGACCGGTTGCAGCTTGGGGGAGGCGAACGGGTGGGAGCCGGCGCTATAGAGGTCGAACCCCATGGGGTCGGTGACCTCGCGGATGACCCCGAGGTTCTCGTGGAGCTGGGTCTTGGCCTGGCGGACCGTGTCGCAGACGTCGGTGACGATCTCGACCGTGTTCAACAGCAGCTCCTGCTTCACATGCGGGTGCTCCTCATCGGGAGCCAGCCCGCCGTGGGCGGCATGAACGCCCTCCAAGACCTGCTGGGCCACCGATCGCAGATCCCCGCTGTGGTGGTCCACGAGCGCAACTTCCCACTCGACGCCGAGCGTTGACTGCCGGGAGTCGGCGAAATCGATCTGCATCCGCGTTCCTGACGTCGGGGGTATGAGGACCGGCTCAGTCTATCGGCGCAACGGAGGTTTCCGGCACGACTGTGGTTGTCTTCAGCTGTGGATAACTCCTTGAAGCTCGGTTTGGGCGGCACGATGGAATCATGACCACCGGAGTGCCCTTGCCGCCGGCGGCGAGACGGACCGTATTCCTGATCGCCGACGCGTTGAACGAAGGAGCCAGCAGGCAGCAACTACGCCGGAAGAATCTCATGTCGCCCTCTCGCGGGATCCTCCAATGGACGAACGTCCGGGTCGACCCTCTGGATGTGTACCGGGCGTTCTCCACCGTGGAAGCCGGAACGGTACTGAGCCATGTGAGCGCGGCCCATGCTTGGGGTATCTGGTTGGACGCCCGTTTCGTCGAGGCGTATCCGGTTCATCTGACCTGCGATGCCGGTGGGACCGTCCCGCGCCGCCGGAACGTCGTGGGTCACGGAACCCGATTATCGGTCGGGGAGGCGCTGGTCGCGGGAAGGATTCGACTCACGTCACCGGCACGGACCTGGGTGGATCTGGCCTCGATAGGACTATCGGTCAGGGAGCTGGTCGTCGCTGGTGATGCCCTGCTGCAACGACCTGATGGACCGCCGCAGTCGGCTCGATTCCTGGGGACCAACCCGCTGACGACGCTCGTCGACCTCCGGAACACGGTGCACCGGCGATCGAATGCCGTCGGCATCCAGACCGCCCGGGAGGCGTTGGAGCTGCTCCGCCCGGGCGTTGACTCCGCGCCGGAAACTCACCTTCGGTGGATCATCAGGGACGCCAGGTATCCCGAACCCGGGGTCAACCTGCCCGTTTTGCTCCCCGACGGGCGGCGGCTCGTTCCCGATCTGCAATTCGCCGAGTATCGGATCGCCGTGCAATACGAAGGCAAGCACCATGGCGAGCTCGATCAGATCGGCAAGGACATCGGACGGGACTTCGCTTTCACTTCATTGGGCTGGATCACCGTCAAGGCCGATCGGGCGATCTTCCACGCAGCCGGGCGCGAATGTTTTCTCGAACGCCTCGCTGCAGCGTTTCGCCAGCGGGGCATCACATCGCCCCAGGCAGCATGGTCGGACTGCGTGCCAGGCCCGCTCAAAGGGTAGGAAATGCACAGAAGATGTTGGTGCCCGGGTCTTGTGGCCCATGTTCTGCAAGCCATGGCGGGAACCGCCGGGGATTTTGGGCGACAACCGGCATGTTCCGCACTGCCTGGCTCAACGGGCCTCCACATCATGGAGAACCGATGGTGGCCAGGGGCTCAGAGAGGCTTGACCTCGATGGCCACGCGGCGATCGCCGATCCGCGTGAGGACCAAGGTCGCCCGGCGTTTGGCCTTCTTGCCCACACCCGCCAACAGCATCTTGCGCAGTTCCTCCGGCGCGACATCCAGTCCGCGCTTCTTGATGTCCAGCACGCCGATCCCCTCGGATTTGGCCCACATGCGCAACGCCTTGACGTTATAAGGGTGGACCCGCAGCACTTCATAGGCCCGGGCGAAGGGGGTCTGCACGTGTTCAGGGGCGCAGAAGTACGCAATATGCGGATCCACCAGGTGGCCGCCGACCTGCTCCAGCGCCTCGGCCACCAGTCCGGCCCGGATCACCGCCCCATCGGGTTCGTAAAGGTAGCCCTCGATGTCGCCGACGGGAACCTCTCCGCGTAATGAGGCACCGGCGTCGTGGTCGGTGGAGGAGGTCAGTTCGTTGGACCCCCCGGGGCCCAGCACCAGGGCGGCCCGGCGGACCCCGGGGCGGGCCAGGGGACCGAACCAGAGTGCGACTTCGGTGACATCGCCATTGACGGAAACCCACTGGGCTTCGCAGTTGGCCGGGAGCGACTCGTGGGGGATCCCCGGACCGAGCTTCACGCCGACGGGGAGGCCGCTGTCCGCCAACGCTTCGACATGGGACAACGGCGGGCTGAACGCCTCAGGGTCGAACAGCCGGGAGGTGCCCGACGTCGAGGTGGTGCGCCGAGCCGGATCCAACCAGACGGCGTCGAATCCCTCCAGATCGAAGGTGACGGCATCGGCGTTGACCACGCGGGCATTCGGCCAGGGCATGAGGTTCACCGTGGCCGCTGCAGCGGTCGTCTCATCGAGTTCGACGGCGGTCACGTTCAGTTCCAGTGAGGCCATGGCCATGGAATCGACGCCCAGCCCGCAACCCAGGTCGGCCACCCGCGAGAATCCCGCGCCAATAAACCGTTGGGCATGCAAGGCGGCGATATTGAGCCGGGTGGCCTGTTCGAGCCCGACGCGGGTGAAGATCATGTGCTCGGCGAACGGGCCGAGCTTGCTGGTTCCCTGGGCGCGGAGTCGGGCCTGGTGGACGACGGCGGTGACCAGTTCGGCCTCGTGCCCCTCCTTGCGCAAGCGCAGGTTCAGTTCTAACGCTGCCTGGTCGGTGGTCGCGGCATCTGCCGGCAGGGAGTTGAGCAGACCGAAACCCTCGGGTGAGAGGATGGCGGCAAGGTTTTCCGAGGCGGGCGCGGGGGATGGCATGGGATTAAGACTAGTCCTCGCCGGCGTCATCAGCGATGTCGCCCCAGAGGGGTGGTGGGCCCTCCCGGCCCCGAAGGCCCAGTGAAGATCGGCAGCCGGGAGAGATGTACACCTGCGGTGACCAGTTCGGGCTCGAGACCTTCATGGTGCCACAGCGGGCCCGGTTTCAGGGCCTTCCGTGGCGGAGGGGGAACAATTGGAAGCGCAGCGGACACGGTCATGGGGAGTTCTCCCCATGGCAGCAAGTCGTCGGGGTGTCTATGCTCGTGGAGGTTAAAATCGGCTGCCGTGAAGTAGTAAAGGAGTGAGGACCCGAATGTCTGTAGTTGGCTACACCATCTACCCCGGTGCCGTTCGCGGCGTGCTGAACAACGTCGAAAGCGATGCGGAGGATTTCCCCGCTGCCCGGAAAAACATTCTCGATGACATGACCGAAGCGATCGGCCAAGTCAGGACGTCGGCCATGGCCGACTCGCTGTCCACACTCTGGAACGAACTGATTGCCCTCCAAGCTGAAGCTGTCGAAACGCGCACCGCCGGAGCAATCGGCTCTATGCGCAGTGTTGTCAACGCCTATGTTCAAGGCGACGAATCGATGATGGATGCCGCGGAAAAGGAGCTGCTGAAAGCTCCCGACCTGAATGTTGATGATCTTATTGCGGTGGACCAGAACGATGATTGACACGAGGGCGCTCGAAAACTGGCCTGACCCCTCTGCCCTTGAAGGTACTGGGAAGAGTCTGCGTGCTTCCGGGAAGAAGTTCAGCTCGAAGGTCGACGATGCCTCGGGCACCTGGGGCGGGGTGCTCAACCACTACAGCAGTCAGAACCATTCGGATGAAGCCAACGTCACCAACGCCTTCCGGGTCATCAAGACCCAGGGAAGCCTCGTGGAAGGTGCTTGCGATGCCGGAGCGACGACGCTTGAGAACTATGACGGTGAAGTCCGCACCTTGATCGTTGGCCGGCGCGCCACGGCCCTGGAGCGGATCGATCGGCACCATGAACTGATCGCCGACGGCGAGGACCTTTCCCCGAATTCGATCTATGACGAATCCAATCTCCAAGCGTACGTAGATGGCACGGGGAGGAGACTATCGGAAATCGGGGACAAGTACTCCAAGGAACTCGATGGGATTAGCTTCGAGACACTGGACAACGATGGTTGGATCGCCAGTGACGATCGCACCGCGTTGACCTCATCTGGGATGGCTCTGGCCAAATGGTTCGATGCGGACACGGTCAACTTCAAGTACACCCGCGTCACGGTGACCCGATGGACCGCGTGGGATGTCACCAAGATGACACCGAGCGCCGATTTCATAGTGGACTCGAAGGGGGTGGCGTCCACCCCTCCAAGCACCTATAAGGTCACCGCGCGCAGTGGGATTTCCATGAGCAAGCTTGAAATCAATGGGACCCTGAAGAAGTACGTCAACCGGACCACGACCGGGCCGGCTCCCTGGGACGTCAAGGGCCGGTTGGATCACATGACGGACGGGCTGAAGAATGGCTCCCGCTACACCAAATTCGTGCGCGGGGCAGGACCCGTGCTTGCCATTGCCAGCACCGGCATCACCTACCACGACCAGTGGACACAATCCATGGCGGACACAGCACAAGAACATCCCGACTGGACCCAGGACCAAATCAAATCCCGCGCCCGCGAGGAAACGGTGGTGAAAGGCACCACGAAGGCCGCCGTCGATTTCGGGGCTGGAGCCGCAGGGGCGGGTATCGGCATGATGATTGGTGGGCCTGTCGGAGCTGGGGTCGGTTTCGTCGCCGGCATCGGGATTTCGTGGGCAATCGATCATTGGGGTGGTCGGGACGCGCTGGCTGACGAGATGATGGATGTCTACGACGGCGCGAAGGAAACCGCGGCGAAGGTGAAGGATGCCGGAAAGAAGGTCTGGCATTCAATCTTTGGATAGTATTTCAGCGGTGGCGGAGCCCAGCGCTCGCTCACCTCATCATCCAAAATTTGGAGTCTACACATGTCACTCGGCGCAACGCTCGTTAGCTTGGGCTTTGGAATAGTTTCCCTTGCCTTGGGGATCGCTGCCTATTCAGGCCGCGATAAGTCATGGATGATCACCAAGTCCGTGTTGCCTGGACAATCGGGGCCGGCTCTTCTTTACATCGGGATTAGTTTCACCCTATTACCCTTCACTGTCCCGCTGATGGATGTCATGCCGCCGATCTTGGCGCTTCTACTGGGCGGCACCGTGCTCGTTTGCTTGTTTATTGGGTTCATTGGGTTCTTCTGGTTACCGCGGTTCATGCATCCGCGGTGGATGCGCGAGCAGTATCGGGCAGAGAAGGAACGAAAGCGCGAGGTACGTGCGTCCTTGCGGAGAATGCAGGGGAACTGATCCTGGGGTTCCATCAGCCGGAATCAGGGGCTGCTGGAATTGAACTTGACCTGATGAAACAGGGTTTTCAGCGCGTCCGGTTTCCACCCGCCCGGACGGTCACGGCATTTCGACGAGGAACAAAGAATCAACATGCTCATTTCAGCTGCAAGGACTTTCATGATCAACAATGAACGGACCAATGTCTTCGACGAGTGGGTTGAGTGGCCTATTGGGGTGCTGACGATCAGCGTTCCCGGGGATTGGGGAATGATCTCCGATGGTGGGGAAACGGTGGTCATTGGTCATCAGGACGCCCCCGAGGGGGTATTCAGCCCGAACACAGTCATTCGCCAGACACCGACCAACGCGACTTTGACTGCGCTGGCCAGTGAGGCCATTGCCACGACGATCGCCGCTTTTGACGGCGCGCACTTCATCGCCAATGACATCGCCGAAATTGATGGGCACGCTGCTCGGGCCCAGATTTTCACCTACGACGCCGGCGGGTACTCCATCGTGGTCCACCGACGGCTGGCCCTGGTCGGGAACCTCGGGGTGGAAATCACGACGAGTTTCACCGTGGGGCAATCGGAAGTCCTGGGCCCGGTCGCCGACGCGATCGCCGCGAATGTGGCCATCGACCGGTCGGTGGCCCTGGCCGTCGCCGCCGCGGATTCCGACGGCACTGAAGCCCTACCTGAACCATGCAGGGACGAGTTCATGGCCACCGTTGGCCACGACGTCGAACGGGTCAGCCGCATCGGTACGGCACAGCCGTTCACAAGTCAGGGCCCCGTTGTCTCCGAGGAAGGCGTTCAGTTCCTTCTGGATCATCGAAGCGCCAAGAAGCTCGGAAAGTTCCAGTTGCTGAGGATCGGCAAACTACGCGCCGAGCTCGTCGATGCCGGTTTCATGGACCCTCGCGGCCAGTTGACTGACCGGTTTCGTTTCCACGCGCTCGCGTTGGAGCAGTCGCCGCATTTGATCCAGATCGAAGCCCACTACGGGGCCATTGATACCTCGTTGACCGTCTGGATGGGGTGGGATCAGGCCCTCATCGCTGCGGGGCCCTCCTACTCGCAGATCGTGCTCGGGAGTGAGGAGGACGCCATCGATCTGGAAAAGGTCCGGCTCGATGTCGTGGATCCGGCCCAGCTACCCGGGGTGATCGCTTCATGGACGGGGCTGGCTCCTGCCTGGACGGTGCAAATGAGTCCGGACCGGATTGATATGGAGACCTTCGGGCAGCGGATGGAGGGTTCTGCGCCGGTGCCTGATGCCAGTGATGAGCTCCTGGCCCGCCTCTGGGCAGAACCGTGGTTTGCCTGGCGGTTGACCGCCGAAGCCACGCACCTGGCCAGGGCTTGGCTCAATGCCGGTGCGGCCGGGTATTATGCGATGGGAGTTGAGAGCGACGGTATGGTGCTCTCGGCCGTGCCCTCCGTTGTTGTTTGGCAGGCCCTCCTGCAGGATGTCGGTGAACTCGCAAGGGCCCGGTAAACCGGCGGTGCCCGACGACAGCCCCCTCCGGCCCAGGCGGGTATTCGATCAGGGAGCCGGCGTTCAGCCCGGACACGGCGTCGACCAGGCGTGAGGAATCCGGGGCCGCGTTCCGCTGGGCGGGCAGAGAACGACGAGGAAGTGGACGATGACAGCAGAAGAATGGGCGCCTTGGGTGGCAGCAGCCATCGGGCTGGTCAACCTGATCGCCGGAATCCAGGCCTATCGTGGCCGATACCAGGCGTGGCTGCTGCTCAAAGGCGGTCCGTTCCCGGGCTGGCCGGGACTGGCATCCTTATATCTTGGGGTGGCATTCACCCTGCTGAGCGTCTCGCCGCTGGTGCTGGACCATGGACCACCGCTACTCATATTGGCCATCTTTTTCACGCTGTTCCCCTCCTTGGGGATCGGCATCATCGGGATGTTCTGGCTGCCCTCTTTCATGCTTCCCGCCTGGATCAAGGAAACCCGCAGGAAAATGCGGGCAGGGGAGGACCGGTACTCACGGGCCATCCGTCCTGGTGGTGCCCTGTATCGCCGCCTCGGCGTCGATCCCCGATACCAGCCCGGGGGAACTGAGGGGCCGCCCGTGGAGAATCCCGATGGCGAACGCCGGACCGTGATCCGCCGCGAAGACTAGACCGGCACCGTCCCACCCGATGGAGGGCCTGCCGCGGCCGTACAATTTGGCACTCGCCTTGACCGAGTGCCAGCGACCTCATAGAGTCTGTATTGGCACTCGAAGTCATCGGGTGCTAAAGCCTGAGGTACTTGCCAGCTGGCACCGCGACGACGGTTGGTACACCCCAACGGCCCCGTAACCATTGGTAACTCACGCAAAGGAGAGATCCGCATGTCGGTCTCCATTAAGCCTCTCGAGGATCGCATCGTTGTTCAGCCGCTCGAGGCAGAACAGACCACGGCTTCCGGCCTGGTCATCCCTGACACCGCCAAGGAAAAGCCCCAGGAGGGCAAGGTCGTGGCAGTAGGCCCGGGTCGCGTTGACGACAACGGCAACCGCGTTCCCGTCGATGTCGCCGAGGGCGACGTCGTCATCTACTCGAAGTACGGCGGCACCGAGGTCAAGGTCGGCGGCGCCGAGTACCTCGTCCTCTCCGCCCGCGACGTTCTGGCCATCGTCGTCAAGTAGTTCCCGAGCGTGAAGCCCTGGCCCCAGCGGCCGGGGCTTCACGCGGTGAGCAAGGAGTAGCAACATGGCAAAGCAGCTTTCATTCAACGACGACGCCCGCAAGGCGCTCGAGGCCGGCATCAATAAGCTGGCCGATACCGTCAAGGTCACGATCGGCCCGCGCGGCCGCAACGTGGTCCTGGACAAGAAGTGGGGCGCACCCACGATCACCAACGACGGTGTGACCATCGCCCGCGAGATCGAGCTTGACGATTCCTACGAGAATCTCGGAGCCCAGCTCGCCAAGGAGGTCGCCACCAAGACCAACGATGTCGCCGGTGACGGAACCACCACCGCCACGGTGCTCGCTCAGGCACTGGTCAAGGAAGGGTTGCGCAACGTCGCGGCCGGCGCTGCGCCGGGCGAGATCAAGCGCGGCATCAAGGCCTCGGTCCAGGCCGTGACGGCCCGTCTGGCAGAGAACGCCCGCCCCGTCGAAGGCGAGGACGTGGCCAACGTGGCCGCGATCTCCGCTCAGGACGACGAGATCGGCGAACTGCTGGCCAAGGCGTTCGGCACGGTCGGAGCCGAGGGTGTCATTACGATTGAGGAATCGAACACGACCTCGACCGAGATGAGCATCACCGAGGGCATGCAGTTCGACAAGGGCTACCTGTCCCCGCACTTCGTGACCGACCCGGAGCGTCAGGAGGCCGTCCTCGAAGACGCCATGATCCTGATTCACTCCGGCAAGATCTCCGCCGTGCAGGACTTCCTGCCACTGCTGGAGAAGGTCCTGCAGGCCAATAAGCCGCTGTTCATCATTGCCGAGGACGTCGAGGGCGAAGCCCTGTCCACGCTGGTGGTCAACAAGCTGCGTGGCACGCTGAGCGTCGTGGCCATCAAGGCCCCGGGCTTCGGCGATCGCCGCAAGGCCATGATGCAGGACATTGCGATCCTCACCGGTGCCCAGGTCGTGTCCCAGGACCTCGGACTGAAGCTGGACCAGGTCGGTACCGAGGTTCTCGGTTCCGCCCGCCGCATCACGGTCACCAAGGACAACACCACGATTGTCGACGGCAACGGCGACACCGCGGATGTCGATGATCGCGTGGCCCAGCTCAAGGCCGAAATCGGCCGCACCGATTCCGAATGGGACAAGGAAAAGCTCCAGGAGCGTCTGGCCAAGCTCTCCGGCGGTATCGGCGTGATCCGCGTCGGCGCAGCCACCGAGGTTGAGCTCAAGGAACGCAAGCACCGCATCGAAGACGCCGTCTCCGCCACGCGTGCAGCGATCCAGGAAGGCATTGTCGCCGGTGGCGGTACCGCCCTGGTCGACGCGCTCTCCGTGCTGGACACCGACCCGAACGTGACCGCCCTCGAAGGCGACGCCGCTGCTGCGGTGGGCATCGTCCGCCGTGCACTGGTCCAGCCGCTGCGCTGGATCGCCCAGAACGCAGGCTTCGACGGCTACGTCGTGGCGAACCACGTCTCCGAGTCGGCGGTGAACTCGGGCTTCAACGCCAAGTCCGGTGAGTACGAGGACCTGCTGGCAGCCGGTGTCATCGACCCGGTGAAGGTGACGCGTTCAGCACTTCAGAACGCCGCTTCGATCGCCGCCCTGGTGCTCACGACCGAGACCCTGGTCGCCGATAAGCAGGAAGACGACGACAGCGACGGCCATCAGCACTAGGTCGTCACGCGACGCAGGACCCTCTCCCCGCATCAACTGCGGTGGGAGGGTCTCCTGCGTTAACGGGGGTGGGCTGTGCCGCCTGAGCAGTGGTGGCCCTCGGTTGGACCCACCCGTCCTGTAACAGTTCGGTAACGGTGGGCTGCTAGAGTGGTGGACGCCGGGCAGGGGCGGACCCCGGCGGATGTTAGGTACCAGCCACAGGAAGGCGGCGAAACCATGTCTGATCCACGCCGCTACCGACCCGGAACCGCGACTCCGGCCCCGAGCAAACCGCATTACCGCCCCGAAGTTCAGGGCCTTCGCGCTTTCGCCGTACTCATGGTGGTCACCTACCACGTCTGGTTGGGACGCGTCTCCGGAGGCGTCGATGTCTTCCTGCTGATCTCGGCGTTCCTGCTGACCTCATCGTTCGCCTATAAAGTGTCCGCGGGGAAGCCGATCGGGCTGCTGAGGTACTGGTTGCACCGGTTCAAATCACTGTTGCCGGCAGCCGTCGTCGTCCTCTTGGCCGTTCTTCTAGCTACCGCGGCGCTGCTGCCCAGGACCCGGTGGGGCGAGGTCTTCGAACAGACCTGGTCGACTCTTTTCTATACGCAGAACTGGACGCTGGCGCGGGAATCGGTGGACTATTACGCCGAAAACCATGGAGCCGCCAGCCCCTTGCAGCACTTCTGGTCGCTGTCGATCCAAGGGCAGGTCTTCATCCTGTGGCCGCTGGTCATCGGAGCGGCCGCACTCGTCTGGAAACTGCTCCGCAGGGCTCGTCCACACGTAGGATTCGGCTCCGTCCTAGCGGTGGCCTTCGGCCTCGTCTTCATCGGTTCCTTGACGTACTCGATCCACATCACGAGCACCAGCCAGTCCTGGGCCTATTTCGACACCGGGGCCCGGCTGTGGGAGTTTGCTCTCGGGTCCTTGCTGGCCGTGCTCCTTCCCCATATCGGCCAATTGCCGATGGCGGTGCGTGTGGCCCTGGGGTGGGCTGGCCTGCTGGCGATGCTTTCCTGCGGCATCCTGCTGCAGGTCCAGCAGCAGTTTCCCGGATACATCGCCCTCTGGCCGACCTTGTCGGCTGCGGCGATCATCACCGCCGGACGGACGGGACATCCGTTCGGCGTCGACCGGTTGTTGGCGGCCCGCCCGCTGACCCGGCTGGGGGACCTTTCATACGCGCTGTATCTCTGGCACTGGCCCATCCTGGTGATCTATCTGTCGGTGAATCGACTCGATGAACCCGACTTTCTGGGTGGTCTTGGCGTCATCGGACTGTCCTTGGGGCTGGCTTGGGTGACGACCAAGGGCGTTGAGACCCCATTCCACGGCTGGCGGTGGCCCACGCTACGGCGCCGACGGCTCGGACTCGTCGTCGGTCTGCTGGTGGGCATGGTCGCGATGCCCCTGAGCGGCTGGCAGGCTCGGGTTGCCGCCGACGAAACGGCAGCCCAGTCCCAACCGAAGCTGGACAACCCCGGTGCCGCATCCTTGACGCCGGGTTACGAGCCCACCGGAGACCCCGAAGCCATGGTGCGTCCACTAGCGACCCAACTCTCGGGGGAGTGGGCGAACTACGGCGGTGAATGTGGCCAGGGCTATGAACTCACGGACCCGGTCATGGAATTTTGCCAAATGGGCGGGGATCCGCAGACCGCCGATCAGACCATCATCGTCCTGGGGGATTCGCACGCCCAGCATTGGACCAGCGCACTGGACCAGGCGGCCCAGAAGAACAACTGGGCGTGGGTGCTGATCAACCGCAACGCCTGCCGGTTCGGCGCCGAGGACCGCAGCCGTGATGCCGAATGCAACGAATTCAACGAGGCGGCCACCGACTACGTGCTGGACCACGAGGCAGACGCCGTACTGACGCTCGGTACTCTCACGCAGGCCTACGGGTCCACCGATGAGCGCACCCCTGCCGATGAGGAGACCGTCGTCCCTGGCTACGAAGAAGGAATCCGGCCCTTCCTCGAACAAGGCAAACAGGTCATTGCGATGCGCGATACCCCCCGCTTCGGGCTCGGTGTGCCCGAATGCGTGGACCTCAACGGGCCGGACTCCGAACAATGCCAGGTCCCCCGAGATGAGCTCATCGCCGCCGACTCCCCGCTGGATGACCTCCACGCCGAAGCCATGAGGGGAGAACTCCCGGGCGACCTGGGCTTTTTGGATATGACCAGCGAACTCTGCCCGGACGGAATCTGCCGCCCCGTCATCGGCAACGTGTTGGTCTATCTCGACAAATCCCATCTGACCAAGACCTACGCGCGCAGCACCTCCGAGGTGTTCGAACGCCGACTGAAATCGGCACTGGACTGGTAAAGGCACCCCGCCCCAGGGTTGCGTTGCACACACCACCGGAGCTAAGGCGTGTCAGTCGGGCGCCGAAGGTCCTAGGATGTAAGCAATCCTCTGACGGCTTCGAAAGGTTCCCCGTGTCCGAGTTCAATCCCTTTGCCCTTGAAGGCCTCACCTACGACGACGTACTGCTGCTGCCCGGGCCCACGGACGTCATCCCTTCGGAAGCGGATACCTCCACGCGGCTGACCAAGCGGATCAACATCAACATCCCGTTGCTCTCCGCGGCCATGGATACGGTCACCGAGGCGCCGATGGCGATCTCGCTGGCCCGCCAAGGCGGCATCGGCATCATCCACCGCAACCTCTCCATCGACGACCAGGCCCGCCAGGTCGACCAGGTCAAGCGCAGTGAATCAGGGATGATCACCGACCCGGTGACCATCAGCCCGGATGCTACCTTGCAGGAGCTGGATGACCTCTGTGGCCACTACCGGGTCTCCGGACTGCCGGTCGTGGATGCGGAAAAGAAGCTGCTGGGCATCATCACCAACCGGGACACCCGCTTCATCCCCCTCGAACAGTTCCTGACCACCAAGGTCTACGAGGCGATGACCGCGATGCCGCTGATCACCGCGAGGGTCGGTGTTCCCCGCGATGAAGTCATCGCACTGTTGAGCAAGCACCGCATCGAGAAGCTCCCGCTGGTCGACGACGCCGGCGTCCTGCAGGGCCTGATCACCGTCAAGGACTTCGATAAGGCCGAGCAGTACCCGCTGGCCACCAAGGACGAGGAGGGGCGTCTGCGCGTTGGTGCAGCCGTCGGCTTCTTCGGTGAAGGTTACGACCGCGCCATGACCCTGGTCGAGGCAGGGGTTGACGTCCTGGTCGTGGATACGGCCAACGGCCACAGCCAGGGTGTGCTGGATATGATCGCCCGGCTGAAGAAGGACCCGGCGGCAGCCCATGTGGATGTCATCGGCGGTCAGGCGGCCACCCGTGAGGGGGCCCAGGCGATCATCGATGCCGGCGCGGACGCGATCAAGGTCGGGGTCGGTCCGGGCTCGATCTGCACCACGCGTATTGTCGCCGGCGTGGGTGTCCCGCAGATCACCGCCATCTACGAATCCGCCAAGGCGGCCATCCCCGCAGGCGTGCCACTGATCGCCGATGGCGGTCTGCAGCATTCGGGCGATATCGGCAAGGCCCTGGTCGCCGGCGCCGATTCGGTGATGCTCGGCTCCCTGTTGGCCGGCACGGCCGAATCCCCGGGTGAACTGGTCTTCATGAATGGCAAACAGTTCAAGGCCTACCGCGGCATGGGCTCCTTGGGCGCCATGCAAACCCGGGGGAAGAACACGTCCTTCTCGAAGGACCGCTACTTCCAGGCCGACGTCCCCTCGGACGAGAAGCTGATCCCCGAAGGCATCGAAGGCCAGGTTCCCTATCGCGGCCCGGTCGCAGCCGTCGCACACCAGTTGGTCGGCGGGCTTCACCAGACCATGTTCTACGTCGGCGGACGCACGATTCCGGCGTTGAAGGAGCGTGGGAAATTCGTGCGCATCACCGCTGCGGGGCTGAAGGAATCCCACCCCCACGACATCACGATGACCGTCGAAGCCCCGAACTACCGAACGCGCTAACCACGTGGCCCAGCCGAAGCAGCTCAAGAAGCTCACCCGTGAACGCATGGAGCGTACGGGGGAGTCCTACACCACAGCACGCAAGGCCCTCCTCGACGGCCGTCCCGAACGTCCCTCGGCGCGCCCCGCTCCAGCGGGTACCCCGATACGCGCGGGCGATCCGGCTGCCCGGTCGGGTCAACCGGCGGCGGATCCTCATGAGCTACCGGAGTACCCGGCACCGGCTGGGGTGACCCAGTACGACGCAGGTCTCTGGCACCGGGTGCTCACCCAGGCCGGGGTGGCCCACCCGCTGACCGGCCAGCCGCTCAGCGAGGCACTGCTGGCCGGCCTGGCCGGGGGCATCGGTTTCATGGTGTTCGTCTTCGACGATGCATCGACCACGACCGCCACGGTGGTCACCCGGGCCCACCCCGAGCCCTATACGGCGAATCTGTTAACCCGCAGCGGGGCAAAGGTTCGCGAGCAGAAGACCGGCAGCGCCCGGCTGGCTGCCCAATACTTGGACGCCGGACTGGACGCCGGCCGTGCCGTCGTCGTCCGGATCAGCAGGGCTTCCCTGCCGTGGATGGAGATCGGCATCGCCGATGAGGACGAACCAGTGGATGTGGCGGTACTCGGCGAACATGACGAGGAGGAGCTGATCATCGATGACGGCTCCGGGGAACTGCAGCTGATTGCCCCCGAAACCTTGGCCGCTGCCCGCAGTCGACTCAAGGCCCTGAAGAACTGGCAGGCATGGGTGCCTTCTTCCGGTGGGCCCGATGTTGAAACGCTGAAAAGAAACATCCTTCAAGCCATCGAAGAGACCACCGGGCGTCTGCTGGGGACCAGCGATCTGAACGACCTGCCGGCACACTTCGCCCCACAGGTGGGGATTACCGGCCTGCGCACTTGGGCCGGGCAACTGCGTGACACCACTTCGGCTCAGGGGTGGACCGGGCTCCTCTCCGAACCGGGCCGGCTGGCCCACGCCTTGGACACGGTCGTCGAGTTCCTCACCGATGGACGCTACGGAGGCCCGGGAGGACTGCGGGGACTCTACGCAGACTTCCTCGACGAGGCCTCGGAGCTGCCGGGCCTTGAACGGCTGGCCGAGTGCAGCCCCGACTACCGGGCTGTGGCCGGACAGTGGGATGAGCTGACCGACATGATTGATCCCGATATCGACCCGGATGAACGAAGCGGGCATTTCGCAGCCATCGCCGACCGGGTGGAGCCGTTGGCCGTGGCCGAGGAAAACGCGGCAACCCGACTCGTCGAGGTGCTCGCCACGATCAGCGAGTAGGCGGCGTCCGTGGCGGAGCGGCGACGGCGGGAAGAGCGCCGGAAAAACCGTTGTCACTTCGGGGATCATTTTTGTCGGCCCATGCGTTGTACCCGGTAGGATCAGTGAAACGAACTTATTGAGGAGAACACCATGGCCCGTGGGGGCAACCCGATGTTCCAGTCCAAGGCGTTCCGCGAGCAAATGCGGCCCGAGGGGAACACGACCACCAGTGACCAGCGCACGGCCGAGCCGATGAGCTCGCAGTCCCTGCAGGATCTCTACAACTCACCGTCAGCCTCACCGGCCCAGACCGGACGGCTGACCTATAACGACGTCGTCTCCAAGACCGTGCTGATGTGGGGCCTCCTGGTCATCACGGCAGTGATCGGCTGGCAGGTCCCGGCGCTGATGCTTCCAGGGATGCTCGTCGGCTTCGTGCTGGCGCTGGTCAACATCTTCAAGCGCGAGCCCTCCCCGGTGTTGATCATGCTCTATGCCGCTGCCGAAGGCGTGTTCCTCGGTGCCATCTCGGCGGTGTTGAACGGCATGTATGAGGGCATTGCCGTCCAGGCGGTACTGGCCACCTTCTCCGTCTTCGCCGTGACCCTGCTGCTTTACCGCTCCGGCAAATACCGGGCGACCCCGAAGATGACCAAGATGTTCACCATCGCCATGGGCGCCTACCTGCTGTTCAGCCTGGTGAACCTGGGCCTGATGCTGTTCGGCGTCACCGATTCCATGTTCGGACTCCGTTCGGGATGGATGGGCCTCGCGATCGGTGCGCTGGCCGTCCTGCTGGCCACCTACTCGCTGGTGCTGGACTTCACCCAGATCCAGCGCGGCGTCGAACAGGGCGCCCCGGCGAAGTTCGCCTGGACCGCAGCCTTCGGCCTGACCGTGACCATGGTGTGGCTGTACGTGGAGATTCTGCGCATCATCGCCATCATGCGAGAACTCTAGGCACGAATCCATCACGGACGACGGCGGTGCCCCTCAGGGTGCCGCCGTCGTCATGTATGCGGCACCCGGTTCCCCGCGGCGATATCGTAGGAGAACATCCAGCCAGGAAGGGAACAGCGATGAGTGGAACCACGGCCGCGCCCACGGGTCGGCAGTTCACGATCCGCGGCGGCGGAGCCGAAGCCGTCGTCACCGAATTGGCTGCGGCCCTGCGCATCTACCGCCGGAACGGCATCGACCTGGCCCAGCCCTTCGGTGAACACGAATTGCCGCCCTCCGGCTCGGGAATCCTGCTGGCCCCCTGGGGGAACCGGATCCGTGACGGGCGGTGGGAACTGGACAGGCAGACCCAGCAACTGGACCTGACCGAGGTGGCCAACGGCAACGCCATCCACGGCCTGCTGCGCAATACCGGATACCGCCTCGAGGCCTCCAGCGAATCGTTGATCTGCCTCTCGGCCGAGATCTTCCCGCAGCACGGTTTCCCCTTCCGGATGACCCATACCGTGACCTACGCCCTCGACGCAGAAGGCGGGCTCTCGGTCACCCAGGATTTGCTGAACCACAGTGAACGCAAGGCCCCCGCAGCACTCGGGGCCCACCCCTATCTACGGTTGGGGGAGGTGCCCACCGAAGAACTGCTGGTGACCGTGCAGGCCGACACCGTCCTGGAAACCGACGAACGACTCATCCCCACCGGGACCTCGCCCGTGGACGGGGATACTGATCTGCGCGCCGGACGCCGCGTGGGAGACCTGCGCATCGATATCGGCTTGACCGGACTGACCCTGCACGACGACGGGGTACACCACCACCGTCTCACCGCGCCCGACGGGCGGGCCGTCGGGCTGTGGGCCGATGCCGGCTTCGGGTACGCCCAAGTCTTCGTCACCGAGGGGTACGCCGGCCAGCCGTTGGCGGTGGCCATCGAGCCGATGACGGCGCCGGCGAATGCCTTCAATTCAGGTGACGGACTGACCTGGTTGGCCCCACATGAGCACCTGATCGGGCGTTGGGGCATCGAATCATGGCTCTAACCCCCGAGCCGGGACACCGCAACGTCACCGGGGATCTTCCGTATGGTGTGCGAATGGCCGCAGCCTGGAGCTGGCGAGTAGCCATCATCGTGGCCACGACGGGCCTGATGCTCTGGCTCCTCAGCCACGTTTCCCTGCTGGTCATCCCCCTGATGATCGCTGCACTTCTGGCCGGGTTGCTGATGCCGGTGGTGCGGTTGCTGCGGCGGTGGAAGCTCCCCAACGGGTTGGCCACCGGGGTCACCATGTTGCTGTTTTTGGCCGTCATCACCATTTTGCTCTCGCTGGTGGGGCGGACCATGGCCCGGGGCATGATGAGCCTATGGCAGCAGGCACTGGCCGGCGTTTCCCAGGTCCAGCACTGGCTATCGGACGGGCCACTCCAGCTGAGCAACCAAGACCTGGATCGCTACCTCGACGGGGCCCTGAGCCAGCTGCAATCCAATAGTGACACGATCCTCAGCGGTGCCGTGTCCTGGGGCAGTGCGCTCGGGCACGGTGCCGCCGGCCTGCTGCTGGCCCTCTTCTCGTTGGTCTTCTTCCTCCTCGAAGGCGAACGCATCTGGACGTTCGTGGTGGGGCTGATGCCCCGTCGGGCCCGCGCCGCGACCGATGGCGCCGGACGCCGGGGCTGGATCAGCCTGGTCAACTACACCAGGGTGCAGCTCTTTGTCGCCTTCATCGACGCCGTCGGTATCGGTGTTGGTGCCGCCATCCTCGGGGTACCGCTGGCCTTTCCGTTGGGTGGACTGGTCTTCCTGGGCTCGTTCATCCCCATCATCGGTGCGCTGGCCACCGGCGCCCTGGCCGTCCTCTTGGCCCTGGTGGCCAACGGCTGGATCAACGCGCTCGTCATGCTCGCCGTCGTCCTGCTGGTCCAGCAGGCAGAATCTCATATCTTGCAGCCGCTGGTCATGGGCAGGGCGGTGAGCCTCCACCCCTTGGCCGTCGTCTTGGCCGTGACCGGCGGCACGCTCATTGCCGGTATCACCGGCGCCCTGTTCGCCGTGCCGGTGATGGCCGTGCTGAACACCATGATCCGCTATATTTCGGCGCGCGGCTGGGAAACCCCCGGGGCGTGGGCCGTGGATGGCGATCCGCCCCCGGGTCCCAGCGCGCCATTCACTGCGCCGGCAGACCTCGACGGCGAAACCGATGCCGTCCCGTCGCCCGGCCCCCGCACCGGAGAACCCCCCCGGTGACCGACTCCCTTGATGAAAGCGTCCCCATGCAGCAGCCACCCGATACCACCACCCACCAGACCCTGCCCGTCTCCCTGGCCGATATCGAAGCAGCCGCCGAGCTCCTGGAGGGCGTCATCGCGCACACCCCGGTGGAACACTCCCGTGCCTTGGGAACCTTGACCGGCAGCGATGTCTACCTCAAATGCGAGAACCTCCAGCGTGCTGGTTCCTTCAAGGTCCGTGGCGCCTATGTGCGCATGGCCCGGCTGAGCGAGGAAGAGAAGGCCCGCGGTGTCGTCGCCGCTTCGGCCGGCAACCACGCCCAGGGTGTCGCCGTGGCCGCCGCACGACTGGGTATCACCGCCAGGATCTATATGCCGTTGGGTGTGGCCCTGCCCAAACTCACCGCGACCAAGGATCACGGTGCCGAAGTGATCCTGCACGGGCATAACGTCGATGAGGCGCTTGCGGAGGCCCAACGCTATGCCGACGCCACCGGAGCGGTGTTTGTGCACCCCTTCGACAACGCCGACATCATTGCCGGTCAGGGAACCATCGGGTTGGAGCTGCTGGAACAACTGCCCGACGTCGACACCGTGCTCATGGGAGTCGGTGGGGGAGGCCTGCTGGCCGGCGTGGCGACGGCGGTGAAAGCCAAGGCCCGCGAACAGGGCCGGGAGATCCGGGTCATCGGCGTCCAAGCCGAGAATGCTGCCTCCTATCCGCCCTCGCTGGCCGCCGACGCGCTCGTGCCCTTGGAGAAGGTTTCCACGATCGCCGACGGCATCGCCGTGGGCCGTCCGGGCCAACTGCCGTTCACGATCATCCGTGAGCTGGTGGACGACGTCGTGACGGTCAGCGAAGATGCGCTGGCCCGGGCCCTGGTGTTCTTGCTGGAGCGCTCCAAACTCGTGGTGGAACCGGCGGGCGCCGTCGGGGTCGCGGCCCTGTTGGAGGGCAAACTGGCCGAACTGGGCATCGATTCTCAGCGCACCGCCGTCGTCCTCTCGGGAGGCAATATCGACCCGTTGCTGCTGCTGAAGGTGATCCAGCGTGGCCTCGCGGTCGCTGGACGCTACCTGACGGTGCGGATGATGCTCGATGACCGGGCCGGAGAGCTGGCCACGATTTCCCGGGTGATCGCCGAATCCGATGCCAACGTCACCGGAGTGGACCACACCAGGATCGGTGGTTCGCTGTCGATGGGGGATGTGGCCATCACCATTGATATGGAGACCAAGGGCCACCTGCATTCCGAACAGGTGCTGGACAACTTGCGCGCGGAAGGCTTCCAGCCGCTCATCATCACCACCTGAGCAGGTTTTCTGGTTAAAAA
>NZ_JBQSWX010000028.1:0-40862 GCF_052377615.1 Arthrobacter sp. AOP36-A1-22 | reverse complement strand
CAAACAACAAAGTTTCCCAGCTCTATTAACAATCGCAGTCCGAATGTCGAGAGAAGCCTGAAAAGGAAGAGTCTCGACGAAAGAGGCTGTCAAATTTGCTACGCCACTTGCCTTGACTAGAAAGTCCAAGGGAATAGTTGACCAAATTCCAAACAGCATTAATTGTTCACTACTCCATGAATGCGCCTTGGCAAAAGCGGACAGCGTTCCGTGCGTATGTGCAGCGCCCCGAGGAATAATAGTGGGATAAAAGGTACGTACACCCGTTGTTGAAGCCATTAGTCGCCAACCGACACGAAATACGGAACGTGCTGGAATGATTTCGTCGTCGTACTTCCATGTCGTGTAGTCCCGGTCGTAGCGCTTTCTGTCGCCTTGGGGCTGGTAGCTGGTGCGCGGGATGAAATCGGCTGGCAGGGCCTCGAGGTCGATTTCGGTCCAGTCGAGGTTGTTCTTCATTGTGGGGTTGGGCTGCTTGGCGAACGGGTTGGCGACCGTGAAGTGGGGGCCTTGCAGAATGACGTCATCCCAGCTGTCGTTGACCTTCGAACCGACTTCGAAGTAGCCCTTCTTTCGGTCAGATGTCTCGTTCCAACCCGACGAATACTGAAGGCACAATTCACGGACCCGTGGCGCTTTGCTGAGCTTCTCCAAAACACGGGCACTTGCCTTATTCACCGGATACACCATCCGGGCATGCAAGGGAGACGTGCCGGGATCGTCGAGGATTTCTGCCCAAGTCTTCAACATGTCCATATCGACTGCAAGGATCCGCTCGGGGTGCGGGCGGGTGTCCCAGTTGCCGTCGGCATCCTTGAGGCCGGGCACCTCGGTGCCGCCCTCATGTCTAATCGATCGTTCAACGGTATCTGGATGATAGAGTGAGGCAGCCATTTGGAACGCTGGTACTTCTTGGCTGGCCCCATACACATGGACTCCGTAGGAAACGTGATGGTCAATTTCAAAGAGGACCAGTTCGTTGTTGAATTGCCAATGTCGACGGAGCCGTCGATATGTCGCGGCCCTAAGGTGCGTCGCCCGTTTCTCGGTGAAGTGTGACTCGGGATGAATCAGCGAAACGAAGCCACCCGGCGAGGAGTTGCTCCAGGTTCGTTCCATGAATGACCGGTAGAGGTCGGGCCGGAGACCAGCAACTATGGGATAGAGGTTCCTAGAGGTGAGGACCTTTCGCGTTGCGACGATGGAGCTGGCCATCGCCGACATGAACCAGGCCTGCTGCGGATCTCCCTTTGCGATCGCCTGTTTTTCCCGTTGAAGGGCTTGCGATTGCTTGTCGTTGAGCTGCCACCACGGATCAAATTCGGCATAGATGGCTTTCTCGTCCCAATCGGGCCTAACCCATGGCGGGTTGCCGACCTGCAGGTCGAAACCGCCGCGGCCGAAGACCGAAGCGAATTCTAGTTCCCAATGGAAGAACCCCTGTTCCGCGGCGATGTCTTCGCAGATGTTCAACCACGGATGCTCGGTCTTGAGTCCGTCGATGTCCTTCATCTCGGAGAGCGGACGGTCGAAGATCTCGAAGTCGTCCAGGTCATTCCAGCCAGCCGTCGACAGTACGCTCGTTTGGCCATGGGATTGCCCGTATTTGCGCGGCCCTTTTTTGGAATCGGCGATCGGCTTGCCGAGAATCCCTTCCGCTGCGTTCAGCCATTCTTCGAAGGACGGCGGCTCAGGGAATTCCTGTCCGTCGGGAACGACGGGCCAGAACCAGAGGGCGTTCCAGGCATCCATTACCCGCTTCAGGCGCTGGAACAGACCGTCCTGATCTCCCAGCTTCTTTTCGATCTCAGTCCTCGACACACCGCGTGACCCTTCGACGGTCTCGGGCTTGCCGAAGTAGTCGATGTCCCGCCGGGCTTCTGCCTCGGCAACCTGGAGGCGGCGCAGGGAAACCTGCCAGAGCGTCTCGACCCGACGCGAAAGGCGCATCAGGCGCTCAACGTCCTTGGCGGCAAGCTTTTTGATGATCTGTTTGCGCCAGTCCTTGAGCGACTTTTGCGCGTCGGCGGCGAGGTCCTTGACCTCCTTGGCCTGTGCCGCGGCGCCCCAGCCTTCGCCGGGTACCAGGAAGTGGTGGATTCGACCAAGGGTGGCGACATCATCGGTATCGCGTTCGAGGGCGTCGACGAGACCTGTCAGCGGGTTCGCCTGGGGTTCCTCCGCGAGGTATTTCTTCGCTAGTACCTGCTCGCGGGAGTAGGTGGCCCGGCGGGCGCCGATCAGGGAGTTGCCTCGTTTGAGCCTGAGTCCGAACCACGGGGCCTGCAGACCGCTGACCATGGTGTCCAACCAGAGGGAGACCTCGGCCAATTCGACAGCGGTGGCATTGAGGTCCACGCCGTGGACCCGGTGCAGGGCGATCTGGGCCTTGACCTTCTGAAGCTCGACCGGATATTCATCGGCCGGGATCTGGGTCTCGAGTTCGGTCTGTTTGCGCTTGAGGTACTCTTCGGCCAGCTGACGCACCGCCTCAATGGCGAAGGCCCCCGAGCCCAGCGCCGGCTCACAGACAGAAAGTTCCAGGATCCGATCCGCGGGGGTCTCATCGGTCAGCAGTTCCGCCAGCGCCTGGGAGACCACGAATCGGGTCAGTACCTCGGGGGTGTAGTAGGAGGCGGACTGTTGGCGCTCGCGTCCGGCGAGGCGGAACACGAAGGATCCGAGTTCGTGCAGGATGGGTTTCATTTCGCCGGTCAGCGCGTCGGCGGACCGGACGAAGTGCCGGGCCTCGATGTCCTGCGACTTCTCGACGGACACCACCCAGGAGCCCTTTTCGGCATTGCCGTCCTTGGCTACCTCATGCAGGTCCTCGGTGGCGATGAAGCCCGTGTAGGACATGAGGCCCTCATAAACGGCTCCGAGCTGGTTGATGCCCAGGTTGGCGTAGGAGACGAAGCCGCGGTCCTGGTTCTTCTTCTCGCCGGTCAACAGCAGGCGCAGCAGCACCTGCTGGAGGGCCTGATTGCCCAGCTGTGCGTCATTGATCAGGCCGGTGGCGGAGCGTTCAAACAGATCGGCCTTCAGCGGTTCGAAATCCAACCCCTGTTCGTCGTCCTGGGCGACACCAGCCGCCGGCGCATTCGTTGCTTGGGCTTGTTGAGTTGGGTGGTCACCGTTGACCAGTAGGAAAAGCTGGTTCAGCGATTCATACAGATGGGTTCCGTGCTGGGATTCGTGGCCGTTGAGTTCCACCAGGGCGAGTTCACGCAAACGTTCCAGTCCATAGCCGTCGTCGTACTCGGTGGCCCCGACCGGCAGGACCCCCATCTCCGGTGAGGCCTCGGCGTAGAGGAGGAACAGGATTCGGTAGAGGAAGCGCAAGGATTGCTTGGCCAGCACGTTGCCGTCAACGCCCTCGTTTGCCCTTCCGGCGGCGGTGCGCCGTTCCAGGACGTTGTTGGCAATGATTTCAATGGATTCACGGATGCCGTCGCGCAGGTCCTGGGACACGGAAACCGCGTGCTTGACGGAATCCTCCAGGATCCCGTCCCACCAGATGGTGCCGTCCTCCTGCGGTGCCAGCGAGGTCCGACCAAAGACGGCCAGGAAGCGGTCCACCTCTCCCCCGCGTTTATGGTCCTTACGGTCGGCGACGACGAGGGCATCCGCGGCCAGGTAGCGCCCTTCGGGCCAACGCTCGCGTTCGGTGAGCAGAACGAATCGTCCGGCGGTGACCGCGATGTACTTCGGGGCTGGTTCGCAGAGATACAGCTCGGAAATCAGCTTGGCGATTGGCCAATCAACCTGTTTGCCGTCCTGTTGCACCCCGCCCAGCACCCGTGCCGAGGAGATGACGTCGTCGATGGAGTCGGCCGGGGTGGCTTCGAGCCAGAGCAGGTCGTCCCCGAACTGGTTGTAGCCGCGTTCAACGACCAGGTCGCTACCACCGCGTTCGAAGGTCAGTGAGGCCAGCTCTCCTGGGAACCCGAGGACCGTGCGTAAGCGGGCGTAGACGGTGGCGGCGGCGCCCTGCCTTGCCTCGATGTCCGTGGCGGGTCCTGTCGACTCTCCCGTCCCGGTGTCTTCGCCCAGTTCGGCCAGGGCCACCTGCAGGTCGGCCCGGGCTGCCGAGAAGCGTTTCAGGACGGTGTCATGGCCCTCCTTGGCATCGGCATCCCACTCCTTGCGGAGCTTCAGGACATCGCCCTGGAAGGTTCCCTTGGTGGTGTCGGCAGTGAAATAGTGCTCGCTGATCCATTCTTCGGCCAGCGTGAAGGAGTCAAAGGCGGGCATCAGCGGCCTTCCGTTTCAGGGATGGTGGCGGCGGCCGTGGCCACCGGGGTGTCGCGCGGCACGATGGCCAGAAGAGGCCGGACCACCCGTTGGGCGGGGCGCATGGCCTCGGCGAGTTGGCGCTCCTCGGCGACGCGTTCGCGGCGTTGCCGGACATCGGCTCGTTGGGTCAGCGCATCGGATTCCTGGGACCAGGCGTCGGCGCGCTGCAGCCAGTCCTCCAACCGATCCTCGGCGTCGTTCTCCGCCGCGCCCATGGTCTGGTTCAGGTAGTGCTCCGCGGCGTTGACCGCACCGGGCAGGAGCTCCTGGATTCCGGCCAGGTCCACCGGGCCCGGGTTGGCGGATTTTGCGTTGAGCCCGATCTCTCGCAGGTATGCCCCCACGTCACCGACCGCCGTCGGTAGGGCGAAGTCAGGGGCCTCGACGTCGGGCATCTGCACGGCCATGAAAGCCCGGCTGACCAACTGCCCGCGTCGGTTCATCACGGTTCCCAGGACCAGGAAGGTGGGGTGGTCGACGTCGCCGCGCACCCCCAGCACCTCGTTGCGGGACATGGACGCCAGTGCCCGGTCGCTCGCCCAATCCAGCACGGGGTGCAGGGGACCCAGATAGTGCGCTGCCGGCCACATCATGTCGTCGGAGGAACGTGCGACGGTGAGCTGGTGCTCTCCCGCGGTGAGCGTCGTGGCCAATTTCAGGTTCTCAGTCACACGGCGTTCGGTGAGGTAGTCCTGCGGTAGGACCCCCATGCGTCGACGGAGATCCGCGGTGGGCTTCAGCTCGGCGATGCCGTGTTCGGGGTGGACTTTCCACTCCACCTTTTGTGCCGGATCGGTGAATGCCTCGGTCAGCGCCTCCTCCAGGAACGCCAGATCAGATGAGTAGAGATCCACCCGCTCCTCGAGTTCGACGACCACCTCTGCAGGACGTGACGCCGTAGATTCTGCGTGCTCTTCACTGCCCTGGACGTCGGCGGCAGGATCGTCGGGGGAATCCTCGTCGTTGAAGAGGGACTCGAATTCCGCCCACGGGTTGTCCAATACCGTGCCGGGTTCGGGTATCACGTCCTCGAGGTCGCGTTGCTTGATCAGGGCATCGCGGATGGCGTCTTCCTCTGCCTTGACCGAGCCGGCCCCCATGAGAGAGGCCACGTCGTTGAGGACCTGGTGGGCGGCGTGTTCCTTTTCCATGAGGCGGGCCAGCACGCTGATGTCACCGGAGAAGCGGGAATCATCGGGATCCAGAAGCAACGTGGTGATCTGGGGCGAATGCTTCTGCCCGTAACGGTCGATACGGCCGTTGCGCTGCTCGATGCGGATGAGACTCCACGGGATATCGAAGTGGATCAGGTGATGGCATTCTGCGTGCAGGTTCACCCCTTCCGAGGCAACATCTCCGGTGACCAGGACGCGCAGCTTCGAATTGCCGCGCTTGAACTGATCAACAACGTCTTGCTGTTCGACGTCGGTCAGGCCACCATGCAGGATCGCGATGTTCTCCGGCTTCAGGCCCAAGGATTCGGTGAGCTCTTCGCGCAGGTACTTCAGTGTCGCGACACGTTCGGCGAAGACCACGGCCCGCATGGGCTTGTTCTTGCCCACGCCGATGTCCTTCAGATGGGTCACCAGGGCGCCGAGTTTCGCCGAATCCGCCTCCAGGGCGACCAGCGTCAGCTCCCGGAGACGTTCCAAGGCGGCTGCTTCTCGGGCAGCGGGGGTTGCCGTGCCGTCAATGCCCTTACCAGCACCCCCGACCTTCTTGAGTCGTTCTTGTACCGAATCCAACAGGGCGGCCGGTGAGGAGAGGAAGGCCTTGGCCAACGTCCAGCCGAACAGTGCCGCCGTCGTCCCCGAATAGGGGCTCTTGCCCTCCGGGTAGAGCCACGTGCTCGCCAATTCGTCGGCGATGGCGTTCTCCGCGGGCGAGGCGGGCACGAGGCGATTATCCGGTTCGAGGCGTTCGGCCCAGTCGGCGCCGACTTCCCGGGCCACCTCGGGGCTATGCCGGTGGCGGCGGACGATCAGTTGGCGCACGGCCTGTTCATCGACTGTCCCGTCGGGGCGGACGACGGTGGGGTCCAGCAGGCGCAGCAGTTCGGCGAAGGATTCCTGCCGGCCATTATGCGGGGTGGCGCTGGCTAGGATCAGGGCGTCGGTTTTGGGGGCGAGGATGCGGGCGAGTTCGTTGTTCAGGGTCCCGGTGTTGGTGAGGTTATGGGATTCGTCGATGACCACGGCATCCCAACCGACCTTCTTCAAATGTTCGCGGTACCGCGGGGACTTCAGCGTGTCGATGGAGATGATGGCACGTTTGTAATAGGTGAACGGGTTGCGGGTGGCCGGCAGCTTCTGGCGGACTTTCTGGATGCCTGCCGAATCCAAACGGACGAATGGCAGGGCGAAGCGGCACCACATCTCGTGCTGCATCTGTTCCAAAACGTGGCGTGGTGTGACGATGAGGATGCGCTCGCCCCGTCCCCGGGCGACCAGCTCGGAGAGGATCATGCCGATTTCCAGCGTCTTGCCCAGGCCAACGGCGTCCGCGATCAGGATCCGGGGCCGGATGTTGTGCGGATCAAGGGCCGTGGCGACGGCTATCTGCTGGTACTTCAGTGTGGCCGCCAACATGCGGGTGGAAACACCCAGCCGATTACTGGTGGCCGGCACCGGGGTCTTGCGCAGGGTGGTTTCCAGGAAGAGACGTGCGCGGCGGTAGTGGGGAGTTCCATCGGCGGTGACCCTTGCTTGACGCGGATCGACCACCTCGATCGTGTCGAGGTCCGAGTAGAAGCTGGCGGTGGTGTCGCGGACCAGTTCGCTCAGGCCTTGGACCCTCACCAGGGTGCCTTGGGTGGTCGAGCTGGTCGAGGTGACCAGCCAATCCTCGTCCCGGACCCGGATCACCGAGCCGGGCGCGAGATTGATTTCCGCTGATTCCGCCGGACGCGCAGCGTCTGCCTCGGCATGGCCAACTACCACTGAACAAGCCCCCATGTTTCTTTGATGCGACCGGCAACCATGCCGGTCCTGGCCACTAGGAAAAGCTCCCCGATTGGCTCTTCCCACCCTAAGGGATGATCTCCGACATTTTGGGCAGATCGCGCCCGGTGGGTGCCGCTGCCATCCGCTGCGAAGAGCTGCTTCGTCGTCAGGATGCTGGCCTTTATGAACCTTTCGACCGAGGATGGCCTGAAGGTGTACAGACCATCCAAGGAGATGAACCAACATGAAAATGAAAGACCAAGCCGCGATCATTACCGGGGCCGCGAGCGGCATCGGGCGTGCTACGGCGCGACGGCTGGCTGAAGACGGCGCGAAGATGATCTTGGTCGACTACAACGAGAAAACGCTCCACGAGACGCTGGAACTGGTCAAGGGACAAGGTGCCGAAGCCCATGCCGTCGTCGTAGACGTCTCGGACTCCGGTTCCGTTCACGGCTACGTCCAGACGGCCATTGAGAGCTTCGGCCGAGTCGACCTGTTCCACAATAATGCCGGCATCTTGCAGGTCCCCGGCCCGCTCCACGAGTCCAGCATCGAAGACTTCGACCAGATCGTTGCGGTGAACCTGCGCGGGGCCTTCATGGGCATGAAATACGTCTTGGAGCAGATGATGCTCCAGGGCTCGGGGTCGATCGTGAACACGGCATCACATGCGGCCATCCGTGCCGAACCGACGATGGGGATGTATGCGGCGACCAAACACGCCCTGGCGGGGCTGACGGTGACGGCGGCCAGCGAATACGGCCCGCACGGGCTGCGCATCAACGCGGTGTGTCCCGGAGGAGTGAAGACCGCCATGACAGCAGGCATCCCCGAATCAGCGGATCTCTCGGGCTTCGGGCCCATGCAACGCATGGCCGAGCCGGAGGAAATAGCTGCCACGGTGGCTTTTTTACTCTCGGACGAGGCCTCCTACATCAACGGAGTCCTCCTGCCGGTTGACGGGGGGCTTGCCACCTAGGTCCGCGAGGCCTGGAAGAAACCCGCCCCGGCCGTTACTGGATACGCTGAAACCAAGAAGGCTTCCCCTCCCCGGGGAGCTGCGCGCTTCGGAGTGGATCCCGCGGCGTCTTGACGCGAGTCTGGCGGCACCATGAGCCGGGCGGGGCCAGTGGTTGGCTTGGTGGGAGCCGCCGTTTCCCACCGGCATTTTCCCGGCGTCCTGCGGGCAGAACACTATCGAGGTGGTGTCGCACAGGCGCTCGAGCAGCATGCCGCATCAGGCCCGGTGATGATGGCCTGACTTTTCGTGGATACCGCCATCATGCTCGTCTGGTTACCGCTGCGTGGCTTCCCTCACCCTGGTCACGAACTCGACTCCGATGGCCTTGTAGAACCGTCGCTGCCCTGCTCAACCGGAGCCGGATACGGCACCGGGGCCGCCGTGTCCACTTCGGGTTTGCTCCGCCACGGCCGCTGGCTGTGGAACTCCAGAAGCTGGGCGCCCAGACCAAAGAACACCATCGCCAGCCACACCGCGATGTTCAGCCACGGGATGTGCAACGCGATGATCAGGATCAGACCACCGACCAGCGACTTCACCACCGGGTGCCGATCGCCGCGGAAGAGGAGCCGCCCAATATAGAAGGCGCCATAGACGAACGTCGCAAGCGTGAGCGCGGTCCAGACGATGAAGCCAGCCAGTGCCAAGGGGGCACCGATGACCGTCACGAGAAGGGCTAGCAGTGCTGCAGGGACGGCGATGGATGCCAGGAAGCCGATGAGAAGCGCCTTCCAGGGTGACGGAACGAGGTGGTTGGTGACCCGCTGCAGCCACCGTGGGAAGAGCAGGCCGGAGAACAGGGTCACCAGGCTCAGGGCAATCAGGGCGTAGAGCAACCCGAGGGACCAGGCGAGGAACGAGGCGCCAGGTGAACGGTCCTCGGTTGTTGATTGCGGTGTTTGTATGCGTTTCACTTCGCCGTCGACGGCACCGTCAGCGATTTGCCCTTCGGTGTCACTGTAGTAGGTGGCGCTCCCGCCGACGGATCCGTCGATGCTGAGGCGCTCGACGCTGACCAGCAGGTCTCGGCCGACGTCGCCCTCGATGGTGAGATCGCTGGAGGCCCCCACCAGATCGTTGCCGAGCTTTCCACCGTCGGTGACGGTGATGCTGCCGGCGAAGACGGTTGCGCTGCGCGAGACGTCACCACTGATCTTGACGTTCTGTCCGGCAAGCCGCACGTTGCCGTCAATGGTGCCGGTGACGGTGATCGTCTGCGCCGCCGCGATCACGTCTCCGGTGATTTTGCCGCTGATGGTCACATCCTGCCCGGAAGCATACACATCCCCGTCGACCACACCTGAGACGTCGACCGATAGGTCGTTGTAGAACTGGGGGCCTTCGCTATCGCTCTGCGCCGAAGGATCGGGAGTCGGGGCGGCGACGGCGGCATTCGTCCCTGCGAAGAAGGCCAGCAAGCCAAGCAGTAGGACGGCCCCGATCGACCGATGGATGTATGACAGAACGCTCATTCCGGTACCCCCGGGCTTGGAAGACAGATCTCCAAAGTGAGGTCCATGAGAACGGCTCACGGTGGAAGCATGTCTCTCTAGTAAGGACGGCCCGTCGGGACGAACCTGGCCTGAGCTTATCAAGAGTAGTGATGGGAGGCAACGGTGGGCGCTGGTCTCTTCCCTCCGAGGAACGGCTCGTTGCGGACGGGCACACCCATGCATCATTGGCCCTCATCGTATTAATCCGCATCCACGGCAGTGCCACGTCATGTCGACAGGCACGGAGGAATCGAGGCATTCCCTGGAATGAGCGTTCAGGTTGGAGCAAGGTCTAGTTCTCTTTCGGATCCGGCTTACGGAGCCCGCGAACGAACTCGGCGCGACGCCTGGCTTCGCCGGTAGGCGCCGGCAGGAGATCCATCCGCCCGGTTGCTGGATGTCTACATCACACCCGGCGCGATTCATTTATCTTGGGGTGTTCAGAGAAGGTCAGGCATGACCTGGAATATCAGCCCGAAGTTGACGACGGCAATGAGTAGTGACGTCACTGCCAGGGTGTCTGCGAGAACCCATACCTTGGCACGATGCGTGGAGACACGGCAGCGTGTCATCGGTCCGCGGGCCCAGCTCTGGCACCGTTCTGGCGTTTCCGTCCACGCATTGCACCGGGCCATGAGACTGCCTGCGACGATCAAGGGAATCGCAACGCCGCAGACGGCGACGGTCAGGCCGTCCCGGGTGTTGTTTTCCACGAAAGAGAAGCTCATCAAGACCGCAAAAAATCCCAGCAGGGAAATTCCTTGCGTGGTCCAGATTTCCCTCCAGACTGCCCGCTGTTTGATCCTCCGCGCGGTATCCTCCCGTGCCGGCCGAGGGGCTTTGCTTCCCGTCGACACCGCACTGGGGGTGGCCTGTCCGAGCGTTTTCATCTGCGGGCAGGCTTCCATCGAGGAATGTTCTTCGATGTCGCAGCGTGGGTCGTACCGGCACATGAAAGGTCCTTTCAGGGCAGGCCAACTAGTGGTCAGAATCTCCGATGAACGATTCCACGGATCCGCGCTCCGTTGCGGGTCTGGGCTAGATGGCCGGCTGATACTTTCCGGATTCCCTTGGCAAGACCGAAGATCCCGACCCAAAAGGATTGAGGCCAGGAGAGGTGACCGCGACCCGGTCGAAGGAAAATTCATCTGTCGCGAGACGGCCATATGTGGCCCCACCGGCTCGCCCCGGGCTGGGCCGCGACTGGATATGCTTGAACTCATGAACGAATATCCTCCCCGGGGACCGCAGCTGCACGCAGCTGACCCGGCGGCCCCCACGACTCCTGCCTGGCCCCATCACGAGCCGGCGGAAAACCTGTTCCATCCGACCCGGCTGTCCCCGGTGGAACCGCCACGGCGCTATAGCCCTGGCTTGGTGATCGTGTTGGTGCTCAGCGGTCTCATCCTGCTCGGTGTTGCCCTCTGGTTGGGACTGGTCCTGGGCGCCGGAACCCTCTTCGTCGTGGGCTTGCTGGCCCTGTTTCCGCTCGGCGTCTGTCTGGCGGGCCTCGCCTGGGTGGACCGCTGGGATCCCGAGCCCAAGATGATTCTGATCAGCGCCTTCGTCTGGGGTGCCGGGGTCTCCGTGGTCGGGTCGCTGTTCTTCGGGGCTGCCTTCGAACGAGCCTTTGCCTCACTGGCCGCAGTGGCCGGGCCCGATCTATTCGGTGCGGTGGTGCAGGCCCCGGTGGTCGAGGAGACCATGAAGGGGCTGGGGGTGCTGTTGATCTTCTTCGTCGCTCGGAGGAACTTCGACGGCCCGGTCGACGGAATCGTCTACGGCGGGACGATTGCCGCCGGTTTCGCCTTCACCGAGAACATCCTCTACTTCTCCGACGCCTTTGCCGGGGCCGGGGCAGGAGCCATCCAGGTCTTCGTGCTGCGCGGCCTGTTCTCCCCCTTTGCCCACGTGCTGTTCACCGCGTGGACCGGATTCGCCTTGGGCCTGGCCGTCCAACGCGGGGCCCGACGGTACTGGCCCTTCTACTTCCTGGCCGGGTTGATCCCGGCGATGCTCGGGCACTTCCTCTGGAACGGCGGGGTGGGACTGATCTTCCACGACTTCTGGACCTTCTATGTGCTGCTGCAAGTCCCGTTGTTCATCTGCGCGATCGTTGCGGTGATCCTCCTGCGCCGGGCCGAACGCCGGCTGGTGGCCCAACGGCTGAACGATTATGCGCAGGCCGGCTGGTTCAGCCCGGAGGAGGTCGAAATGTTCGCCACCCGCAGGGGACGCCGCCAAGCCAATGGATGGGCTTCGGCCACCGGACGTCGGAAGGCCATGCGCGGTTTCACCCGGACGGCGATGCGTTTGGCAGCCACCCGGAACCGGATCATTGCCGGCTCCCACCGGCAGAAGGCACAACGCGACGAGGCCCGACTGCTGGCACTCATCCTCGACTACCGGCTGGCGCTGACCGGCAGCCCGCAGGCCCCGGGCGTCGCCTGAGGCGGCACAGACACCAACGGCGGGTGCCACCCCTTTCCCAGGGGTGGCACCCGCCGTCGTACACTGTTTTTTCCGGGAAGAGCCCGGCGCCGGCTAGGCCAGCAGCGTTGGCTTGAGTTGCTGGATGCGTCCGAGCAGGCCGTTGATGAATTCCGGGGAGTCATCGGTGGAGAAGACCTTCGCCGTGGCGACGGCTTCAGCCACCGCCACCGCGTCGGGAACGTCGTCGTTATAGAGCAGTTCCCAAGTCCCCAGCCGCAGCAGGGTGCGATCCACTGCCGGCATCCGTTCCAGTGTCCAGCCCTTGGCATAGGTGCTCAGGATCTCGTCGATCCTCTCCCCCTGGGCCATGACCCCTTCAATCAGCGTCAACGTGTATTCGTTGACCGTGATGTCGGTGGTCTCCCGACGCAGACGCATGGCCTCCAACGGGGAGACGGAACGCTGCTCGGCTTCGAACAGGACGTCCAGCGCCCTCCGCCGGGCTTTGGTGCGGGCACTCACTAGTTGACACGTCCCAGGTACTCGCCGGTGCGGGTGTCGACCTTGACCTTGGTGCCCTGCTCGAGGAAGAGCGGGACGTGGATCTCGTAGCCGGTTTCCACGGTGGCCGGCTTATTGCCGGCCGAGGAGCGGTCCCCTTGCAGGCCCGGCTCGGTGTAGGTGATCTCCAGGGTGACCGAAGGGGGCAGTTCCACGTACAGCACTGAGCCCTCATGCATGGCGATGGTGACCATCTGGGATTCGAGCATGAAGTTCGCTGCGTCCCCGACGACCTTGCCTTCGACGGTGAGCTGGTCGTAGTCGGAGGTGTCCATGAAGACGTAGTCGGCGCCGTCCTGGTACAGGTACTGGTAATCGCGGCGGTCCACGTTCGCGGTCTCGATCTTCAGACCGGCGTTGAAGGTCTTGTCAACGGTCTTGCCGGAGAGCACATTGCGCATCTTGGTGCGGACGAAGGCCCCACCCTTGCCGGGCTTCACATGCTGGAATTCGGTGATCGTCCACAGCTGGCCGTCGATCTTCAGCACGGTGCCGTTCTTGATGTCGTTAGTGGTAGCCACGAATACTCTCTCTGTTGATTCCCGCTCCGCGGTCAGTGCCCGCCCGGTCACGGGCAGGACTGCGGGTCGGGTCGCATTGTCAAAAAACCATAGCCATTCTAACGTACGGGCGAGGCCTTGGCCTGCGCGGCCGCCAGCGACCGCCGCGAGATCTCGATCCTGAACTCCTCGTCCCCGGCCTCCACGCGCAGGTCCAGCGCCAGCTTGAAGCGGGTCACCGCGGCATGGAAATCCCCCACCGTGTAGTAGAGGACCCCCAGCTGCTGCTGCAGTACCGACTCGTGCGGCAGGTCCTTATACTCCTCGATGAGGTTCCGCAGCCGGTTGATGGCCCGTTGCGGGTCGCCGTTGGCGCGGACGACATCGGCGTCGACCACGCGCATCGGGAAGTTCTGTGGCTCCACGAGCCGGGTCTCGGTGACCAGTTCCGCCGCGTCGGCGACATCACCGCGGGCGACGAGGATCATGACCTTCTCCACCGGGTTGGCCGTGGCGTAGGCCTGCCGTGCGGCCTCCTCGTCGACGACCTCGGCGAGCAGGGTTTCGGGGTCGATGGCCAGGCCCGGGATCCCGGTGCGGATCCAGTTCTCTGCGGTACTCATTGGGCGATTTCCTGGTAGGCGGCGAACAACAGGGACGTATCGGGGACCTCGAGCATCCCCGGTTTGGCCAGCCCGTCCAGGACCACGAAACGCAGCAGGTCCCCGCGGGCCTTCTTATCCCGGCGCATCCCGTCGAGCAGGGACTGCCAGCGGTCGCGGCGGTAGGACACCGGCAGGCCCAGGGACTCGAGGATGTTCCGGTGCCGGTCCGCCAGCTCGTCGCTGATCCGGCCCATCGAACGGGCCAGTTCGGCGGCGAAGACCAGGCCGATGGACACCGCTGCCCCGTGGCGCATCTGGTAGCGCTCGGCCAATTCGATGGAGTGGGCCAGGGTGTGTCCGTAGTTCAGGAACTCGCGCTGGCCTGCTTCGCGCAGGTCGCTGGACACGATCCGTGCCTTCACGGCGATGGTCCGTTCGATGATCTCGCGTAGCTGCTCGGTTCCGGCGGTGGAGGCGGCCTTCGGATCGGCCTCGATGATCTCCAGGATGCGCGGATCGGCGATGAAACCGCATTTAACCGCCTCGGCCAGTCCGGTGATCAGCTCGTTCGGCGGCAGGGTGGCCAGGGCATCCAGATCGACCAGGACCCCCGCCGGCGGGTGGAAGGAGCCCACGAGGTTCTTGCCCTCGGCCGTGTTGATGCCGGTCTTGCCACCGACCGCGGCGTCGACCATGCCCAACAGCGAGGTCGGGACGTGGATGACCTTGAGCCCGCGGAGCCAGGTGGCGGCGACGAATCCGGCCAGATCGCTCACCGCTCCACCACCGACCGAGACGATGGCATCGGAGCGGGTGTAGTCGTTCTGGCCCAGGACCTTCCAGCAGAAGGACGCGACCTCGATGTGCTTGCCCTCTTCGGCGTCCGGGATCTCTGCGGTCATCGCCGTGAGACCGGCGGCCTCCAGATCGGATTTGACGGTGTCACCGGTGGTGCGCAGGGCCCGCGGGTGGATGATCAGGACTTTGCGGACCCGCTCCCCCAGCAGACCCGGCAGTTCCCCGAGCAATTGCTCTCCCACGACGACGTCGTAGTTGTCCTCAGGGGCCGTACCCGTCACGCTGATGCGGGTCGAAGCGCTGCTCATGTGGTGATGCCTCCAGATGTTGATGCATGACGCCGGTAGGCGCCCTCGATGTCTTCTGCCAACCGCGCGACGGATCCCGTGCGCGCGTCGATGGTCAGGCTGGCGCAAGCACGATACAGGGACTCGCGCTCCGCAAGGATATCGGCCCAGCGCCGGATCGGGTCCCCGTCGAGCAGGGGCCGACCCGAATCGGCCTCGATCCGCGGGCGGACCGTGGCCAGATCGGTGTGCAGGTAGACCGTGAAGGAGCCGGCCAACAGGTCGCGGTTCCCCGGGTCCAGGACCACGCCGCCGCCGGTGGCGATCACGGACGGTTCCTCCCGTGAGGCCGCCCGGGCCAGGGTGGTGCTCTCCACGGTGCGGAAGGCCGCCTCTCCCCTCTTGGCGAAGAGTCCCGCGATGCTGCCATGCCCGGCGGTGATCTCCTCGTCGGTGTCCACGAAGCGGTATCCCAACCGGTCGGCCAGGGCCCGGCCCACGACCGATTTACCGCTGGCCATGGGCCCGATCAGGAAGATGTCCTGCACCATCAGTGGCGGACCGATCCCAGGGAATCGGGGATGGAATCCAGGTAGGAATCCAGGTTCCGGCGGGTTTCGGTCAACGAGTCGCCCCCGAACTTCTCCAACACCGCCTGGGCCAGTACCAGGGCGACCATGGCTTCGGCGACGACCCCGGCCGCCGGGACGGCACAGACATCGGAACGCTGGTGGTGGGCGGTGGTCTCCTCGCCGGTGGCCGTGTCGATGGTGCGCAGGGCCCGGGGCACGGTGGCGATGGGCTTCATGGCGGCCCTGACGCGCAGCGGATCCCCGATGCTCATGCCGCCTTCGATGCCTCCGGCGCGGTTGGAGGAGCGGCCGATGGTGCCGTCCTCCTCACGGACGATCTCGTCGTGGGCTGCCGAGCCGCGGCGGGCGGCGGTGAGGAAGCCATCTCCGACCTCGACCCCCTTGATGGCCTGGATGCCCATCAGGGCGGCGGCCAGGCGGCCGTCGAGGCGACGGTCCCAATGGACGTAGGAGCCCAGACCGGGAGGCAGGTTGTAGGCGATGACCTCCACGATGCCGCCGAGGGTCTCGCCGTCCTTATGGGCTCCATCGACCTCGGAAACCATGGCGTCTGAGGTATCCCGATCGAAGCAGCGCAACGGGTCGGCGTCCAGGGCGACGACGTCCTCGGGAAGGGGCAGGGCGGCGGTTTCGGGAACCGAGACGCTGCCCACGGCCACGGTGTGGCTGATCAGTTCGATGCCCAGTCCGGCCAGCAGGCGTGATGCTGCGGTTCCCAAGGCGACCCGGGCCGCGGTTTCGCGGGCGCTGGCGCGCTCGAGCACGGGGCGGGCGTCATCGAAGTCGTATTTCTGCATGCCGGTGAAGTCGGCATGTCCCGGACGTGGCCGGGTCAAGGGCGCATTACGCGCCAGGGAGGCCAATTCGGCGTCGTCCACCGGGTCGGCGTTCATCACCTTTTCCCATTTGGGCCATTCGGTGTTCGCGACCTCGATGGCCACCGGCCCACCCTGGGTGAGTCCATGGCGGACCCCACCGACGAAACTGACCTGGTCCTTCTCGAACTTCATCCGGGCGCCGCGCCCGTAGCCGAGCCGGCGCCGGGCCAGGGCATCCTGGACGTCGGTCGTGGTCAGGGGCACACCGGCAGGCAGGCCCTCCAGGATTCCTACGAGTGCGGGTCCGTGTGATTCGCCCGCCGTCAACCATCGCAACATGATCTCCATCCTGCCATGCCCATGGCTCAGTTCCGGGGGTGGGGCAGCCCCACTGCGTCACACATCACATTTGTGACTTGGCCCCAGTCGGCTTCGGTGACCCCGCTGAACATCTTCACCTGTTCAACCGCCTGGTGCAGGAGCATGGACAGTCCCCCGATCACGGTCCCGCCGGCGGCTTCCCAGGCCGAGGCCAGGGCACTGGGCCAGGGGTCGTACGCCACGTCAAGCAGCGCGGTCCCCGGGCGCAGGGTGGGCAGGTCCAGATCCTGGATCAGCCCGTCCGCGGCATGCGGGGGCAAGGTGGAGACCACCGCGTCGTAGCCTTCCAACCGCCGGGCCGCCGTCGCCACGTCAATGGCCTCGGCGGTACAACCCAGTGTCGTGGCCAGTTCGAGGACTCCTGCGGCCCGGGACCCGTCACGGACGACGTAGTCCACGCTCTGCGCGCCCATGCTCCGCAGGGCTTCGGTGGCCGCGCTCGCGGTGCCTCCCGCCCCGAGGACGGCCACGGCCCCCACCCGGTAGGCGCCGGCGTCGCCCAGGGCGCGGACGATCCCGTCGACGTCGGTGTTCTCCCCGCGCAGGTGGACCCGTCCCTCGGCCCGGCCGACCACGATGGTGTTCAGCACCCCCAGCCGCTGGACGCGTTCGGAGATGCTGTCCATCAAGGGCACCATGGCCTGTTTCAGGGGCATGGTCACCGAGGCACCCGTCCATCCGGGTTCCGTGCGCATCCTGGCGGTCAGTTCCCGGGCCTGCCCTGTGCCGGCCTCCACCCGTTGGTAGTCGATCGGGACCCGGAGTCGGGCGTAGGCGGCCTGGTGCAGGGACGGGGACTTCGAATGGGCGATCGGCTGTCCGAAGACCGCGGCCCGGGCTGGGTGGCTCACTTGCAGATGTCCTCGTTGTCGGAGCACCAGTCCCTGAACTCCTGCTGGTAGACCTTGTGCTGCTCATAGGTCTTGGCGAACTTCGTTTCACCGGTCTCGGTATTGACGGTCACCCAGTAGTAGTAGTCGTTCTTCTCGGGGTGGATGGCCGCGTCGATGGCCTTGTCGCCGGGCGAACCGATGGGCGTGGGGGGAAGGCCCCGGTGCTGGTACGAGTTGTACTTATTGCTCTTGTCCGCCTTCTCCTCCTTGCTCAGCTGCAGGGTGTAGCGGTCCAGGCCGTAGATGACGCTGGAGTCGACCTGCAGGAGCCCGTCGGTCTCCTTGTTGTCAGGCTTCAGCCGGTTGTCCAGTGCCCCGGAGACGATCTTGTAGTCCTTCGGGCTGGCCTCGGCCTGCAGGATGCTGGCGATCTTCAGGGCGCGGTACTGCTTGGTCGGATCCGTGACGCCCTGGCTGGTGAGCTCCTTGGTGGTGGCATCGACCATCTCCTGGAGCATGTCCTCGGCGGTGGCATCGAGCGGGAACCGGTATTCGCCCGGATGCAGGTACCCTTCGAGGTTCTTGACCGGCTTCTTGAGCCCGAACTTCTCGGGCTGGTCATTGAGGTCCTCGAGGTCACCGAGGGAAACACCGGTGTCCTCGGAGATCTTCTCGAACACCGCCTTGGTCCTGACGTTCTGCTTCACCGCCACATAGCTGACCTTGTCCGCGGCCTCGCCGATCAGGATGTCCGCGGCGTCCTGGGCTGCCATCTTGTATTTGAGCTGGTACTCCCCCGGATGGATTTCCTTGTTCTCGGCATCCGAGTCCTGGACGGCCTCGAGGAAGATCTTGCGGTCGGACACGATGTCCTTCTCGGTCAGGTGTCCGCCGATGACCGAGGGACCCCAGCCGGGTTCGACGGTGAAGGTCACTTCGCCTTCCCCGGGGCCCGGGTAGTCCTCGGTGGTCCACATGCCCAGGATGTTCTGGAGCAGCAGCACGGTGATGGCCAGGATGATGGCGAAGATGCCGATCACGATGGCCATGATCACGTTCCGACGCTTTCGGCGTCGCTTGCGGACCCCCGGGGTCGATTGGCTTCCGTTGAGCAGGGATTCGGTGGGGCTCTCCTCCTCGGCCTCCGGCTCGGGGTCGGCGAGCAGGAGATCCTCGGCCGCGGGCGCCTCGGAGGGGGCCTGGGCCGCGAGGGGTCCGGGGGTGTGTTCGGTGCCCACGTCGTCGGAATCAACCGGCGGGTGCGCCTGGAGCAACTCGGCCTGATGGTGATCACGCACCGGAAGGTCCTCGGGCGCCGGGTCCTCGACGGGTCCGCCGTCCTCCGTCACGGGGTCAGGAGTTCCGCCATCCCCGGTGTCGGCCGTCATTGCCGCGGGTGCGGTGGGTTCGGTATCCACGGGTTCGGGTTCGGTCGGGTCGGGATCGGCTGGTGCGGCGGCGTGCTGGGCCGCCGCCGGATGGGCCGGCTCCTCCCCGGGTGCGTGTTCATCCCAGGGGGCGGTCGGTGCCGCGCGGCGACGGCCCGAACGTAGACGACGGAACGGCGCGGGCGCCTCGGGCACCCCGGTGCCGTCGGCGCGCTCCTGAGGACCCCCGGGTTCGACGCCGGGGCCCTCGGATTGCTGCTCGTTCATCCTCTGATGTCCTTCACTGAAGATCGGTGCTGGCGGAACGCCCTCCGGAAATGACGGAGTCCCCCACATCGCGCTGTAGTGATTTTTGCATATCCAGCGCTTGTTGCAGAATATCCGCTGCGGCGACCTGGTCCACCACTTGACGGTGTTTCCTTCCGTCGAGCCCGGAATCATGCAGGGCCCGATGCGCCGAAACCGTGGTCAGACGCTCGTCGATCAGCCGCACAGACACCCCGGGAGCCTGCTCCTGGAGCCCTTCGGCCAGGAGCGAGGCGTAGTCGCGGGCCATCTGTGTCGAGCCTGTTTCATGACCGCGGAGGGACCGGGGCAACCCCACGAACACCTGGACTGCTGCGTGTTCGACCACGAGCTTCGCCAGGACGCGCAGATCGCTGTTCTTCTTCAGATCCCGTTTCAAGGTCTTCAGCGGTGTGGCCAGCACCCCGTCGGGGTCGCAGAGGGCCACCCCGACGCGTGCCATGCCCACGTCGACCCCAAATTTCACTCCGCGCGGAGGGCCCGGCGCGTCGGAGCCGCTCAGGATCGTTCCGCGATCTGGCGCAGGACCGCGGCCAGCGCATCGCCGGTCCGGGCGGGATCGGAGCCGCCGCCCTGGGCGACGTCGTCCTTCCCGCCGCCGCCGCCGCCGAGGATGCCGGCGGCTGTGCGCACCAGGGCCCCGGCCTTGACGCCGAGCCCGCGGGCGGCCTCATTGGTGGCCACCAGGACCAAAGGCCGTGAGTTGGCGACGCCGGTCAACGCCACGGCGGCCGGTTCGGAGCCCAACCGGTTGCGCAGGTCCAGGGCCAAGGCGCGCAGGTCATCCGCCGAGGCGACCGCCCCGGCATCGTGGGCCAGGACCCTCACCCCGGCCACCTCGCGGGCCTGGGAGAGCAGTGCGCCGGCCTGTGCGGAGCGCTGCTCGGCCCGCAACTTCTCGATTTCCTTCTCGGCGGCCTTCAACCGGGACAAGGTTGCATGGATGCGGTCGGTCAATTCCATCGACGGGACACGGAACAAATCGGTCAGTTCGTTGACCAGTGCCCGTTCCGCGGCTCCGTGGCGGAAGGCCTCCATCCCCACGAGTGCCTCGACCCGTCGGTTGCCCGAGCCCACCGACTGCTCCCCCAGCAGGGTCAGGCTGCCGATCTGGGAGGTGTTGGCCACATGGGTGCCACCACACAGTTCGCGCGACCAGGCCCCATCGATCTCCACGACGCGCACGGTGTTCCCGTACTTCTCGCCGAAAAGGCTCATGGCGCCCATGTCCTTGGCCTCATCCAAGCCCATGACGTTGGTCTGGACCTCGTAGCTGTTGCGGATGGCCAGGTTGGCGACTTCCTCGACCTCGGAGCGGGCGGCCTGCGACAAGGCCTCGGTCCAGCTGAAGTCGAAGCGCAGGTAGCCGGCCTTGTTGAACGAACCGGACTGGCTCGCCTCGGGACCGAGGATCTGGTGCAGGGCGGCATGGACCAGGTGGGTGGCCGAGTGGGCCTGTTCGCCGGACCGGCGGCGCTGTGCGTCGACTTCGGCGGTGACCAGGGCATCGGAGGGCAGTTCGCCTTCGCGTACGACGGCACGGTGCACCGACAGTCCGCGCACCGGGGACTGGACGTCCAGGACCTCCACGACGAAGCCGTCTCCGGTGATCAGTCCCACGTCGGCGGCCTGGCCGCCGGCTTCGGCATAGAACGGGGTCTCGTCCAGGACCAGTTCGATCTCCTGGCCCTGCTCGGCGTAGCGGACCAGTTCCCCGTCGCGGACGATGCCGCGCACCGAGGACCCGGTGGTCAATTCGTCGTAGCCGGTGAAGACGGTGTCCCCGGCGCCATGGAGTCCGCTGAAGACGGTCAGGTCCGCGTGTCCGGCCTTCTTGGCCTTCGCGTCCTTCTGCGCCCGCTGGCGCTGTTCGCTCATCAGGGCGCGGAAGGCCCCTTCGTCGACGGCCAGACCTGCTTCCGAGGCCATCTCCAAGGTCAGGTCGATGGGGAAGCCATAGGTGTCGTGCAGGGCGAAGGCCTCTTCCCCGGACAGGGAGGTCCCGGCGGCCTTGGACGCGGTGACTGCATGTTCCAGTCGCGCGGTGCCGCTGGCGATGGTGCGCAGGAAGGCCCGCTCCTCGGCATAGGCGATCCGTGAGATGCGGGCGAAGTCGGTTTCGACCTGCGGGTAGACGCCCTTCATGGTGTCCCGGGAGACCGGAAGCAGTTCGGGCAGGACCGGATCCTCGACCCCGAGCAGCCGCATGGCACGGACCGCACGGCGGATCAGGCGACGCAGGACGTAGCCGCGTCCTTCGTTGGAGGGGCTCACCCCGTCGCTGATGAGCATGAGCGAGGACCGGATGTGGTCCCCGACCACGCGCAGGCGCACGTCGTCGGTATGACGGGGGTCCTCCGGGTCCTCGGTGGAGGAGTATTCACGTCCGGCCAGCTCGGCGGCCCGATCCAGGACCGGACGGACCTGGTCGGTCTCATACATGTTCTCGACGCCCTGCAGGATCATGGCCAGACGTTCCAGACCCAGACCCGTGTCGATGTTCTTCTGCGGCAGTTCTCCGGCCACATCGAAATCGGTCTTCGAACGCACCGCGGAGAGCTGGTACTGCATGAACACCAGGTTCCAGATCTCCACGAACCGGGTTTCGTCCACCGCCGGGCCGCCGTCGAGCCCGTAGGCGGGGCCCCGGTCGTAGTAGATCTCGGAGCAGGGTCCACCGGGGCCGGGCTGGCCGGTGGTCCAGTAGTTGTCTTCCTTGCCGGTGCCCACGATGCGTTCGTCGGGAACGCCCATCTGGTCGCGCCAGATCGCGCGGGCTTCGTCGTCGCGCTCCTCGCCATCCTCGTAGACGGTGACCCAGAGGCGTTCGGGGTCCAGCCCGAAACAGCCGTCATCGACCGAACCGGTCAGCAGCTCCCAGGCGTAGGAGATGGCTTCGGCCTTGAAGTAGTCCCCGAAGGAGAAGTTCCCGCACATCTGGAAGAACGTGCCGTGGCGGGCGGTCTGGCCGACTTCTTCGATGTCCCCGGTGCGCAGGCATTTCTGGATGCTCACGGCACGCGGGTAGGGGGCCTCCTCCTGGGCGGTGAGGTAGGGAATGAAGGGGACCATGCCGGCGACGGTGAACAGCAAGGAGGGATCGTTGGAGATCAACGAGGCGCTGGGCACGACGGTGTGGCCCTTGGCTGCGAAGAATTCAACCCAACGGTTGGCGATTTCCTGCGATTTCATGAGTGCTGGCGATCCCTTCATGGAACGGTACTGCGGGGTGTGGTGGAGCCTGGTGTCAGCGGCGGTGCGTGGGGGCGTCGGCCTGCGGGTCGTCCAGTCCCAGGGCGGTCCGCAATTCGGCCTCGCGGCCGTGCATCCCGTCACGGAATGCTTCGGCGGACGTGGTCATCGCATCGGCCAGTCGTCCGACGGAACGGTTCAGTCCCTCGCGGCCCAACCCCTGTTTGACGGTGGCGACCTTACGGGCCGCCAGCACGCCGACGCCGACACCGATCCCGACCCAAAAGAGCTTCTTGATCATGCTGGCCTCCTAGCGGCTGCGGCGGCCGGTGCCGCCGGTGGGTGCATTGATGGCGCTACGGACGCCGTGGGTGAAAGCCGCGACCTTGATCAGCGGTCCGCCGAGCACGGAGGCGGCCAAGGACGAGAGCGCGGTGACATTGGCCGAGGCGTCGGAGACGTTGTTGGTGATGCCATCGACCTTCTGCAGTTGTGCGTTCGTGGAGGAGACCGTCGTGGTGACTTCCTCCAGTAGGGGGCTGGTCCCGTCCGAGAGCTCACGCACGGCCAGACGCAGTTCATCAAAGACCCTTCCGAGCTTGATCACGGGAACGGCCAACAGTGCCACCAGAATGGCGAAGACCCCTGCGGCGATGAGGCCGGCAATATCGGACCCGGTCATATGGAACTGCTCCTCCTGCTAGGTGCTAATCAACAAAGGACAACATTACCTTTTTCCGCCAGCGGTGGCGCAGTCGGCCCACCGGGCGCCGTGTTTTCCGTAAGAACCCGACGATCCTCGCCTCCGGGAGGGCCCACCCGAGCACGATCCGCCAGCCCCTGGGCCATTCATTCCCCCTGCGGCGGAGTGAGGAGGGTGAGCTCGTTGCCTTCGGGATCGGCAAAGGTGCGCCGGAGCCCGTTCTGTCCCGTCAGGGCCCGTCCCCCTGCTTCCAGTACCGCTTCGGTCTTCAGGCGGGCCGTCTCGGTGGAGACCTGCAGTTCGATATGCAACCGGTTGCGTGCCCGGCGCCGGTCCTCGTCCACCGGATCCATCTGCTGGAAGAAGAGGACCGGGTTGAGGCGGCGAGGATCAACGATGTCGGTCACCGAGGGGCGGGGATCCTGCGCATAGCCCAGCACCGAGGCCCAGAAGCCCCGGACGGCGTCCACGTCGATCGCGTCCACGCCGAATTGGACGAAGCGGGTACGCCCCCTCTCGGCCGTGAGTCCCAGGCCCCGGGCCGCCGCCTGGATCCGGCCGGCCAGGGCCACGAATGAGGAGCCATCGGAGCGTTCGGCGTCGTCCCACTGGTCTTTGCCGCTGTCGATCGTGACTCGCCCGGGACGCAGATCCACCAGAAGCGGGATCTTCGCCTCGTCGGCCAGCTCGGCCACCGCGGTGGCCAGGGATACGGCCACGGTGCCGGAGGCGGCCGGGTAGGAAGCGGTCGCCCCGAACGCGACGCTCCAATCGCTGGTGTCCGGTTCCGGTGAAAGCACGCCGCCCGGAACGAGGTCGACCTCGTTTCCATCGATGTCGGCCAGGGTGAGCCCGTTGGCTCCGAAAGGCTCCTGGCCGAGGGTGGAACGGACTGCCTCCACCTGGCCTGGTGGTCTGACGACGTCGACATGGATCCTGCCGCGGAGGTCGTTGTGCGCCGATGGACTGGCCCATGAGATGGCCGGGTCGCGCCCGGTGGGATCCTCCAGCCGGGCGGCGCCGTCGTGTTCGTACCCAAGCACCGTCTGCCAGAAGGTCCCCTGCGAGGAGGAGTCGGAGGCGTCGATCGCCAGCTGCATCACCTGCACAGTGTCCGGATCGGAAGCCATCCCCAGTTCTCGGGCGGCCGTGGAGATCGCCCGGGCCCGGGCCGCTTCCTCGTCACTGAACCGCCCCGGGGCGCCCGGGTCGAAGTGGATCCGCAGGCCGCTGGACCGTAGATCGATATCGGGCAGGGTCCCGCCCTGGAATACCTCGGCGATGCGACCTGCCAGAAGAGCGCTCCCGGCCAGCGAAGGGGCGTTGAACCACGCGCAGGCTCCGTCGCCGAGGAAACTCCAGTCCCCGGGCCCTGCATCGTTTGCGAACCCCGTGTAGTGGGGTGGCTGCATCATGAGGACACCTTCCATCAGTGGGCTCGCACCGCGACGGTGCTGCTCCCCGCTGGAGGGACATTCGTGGCCCCCGGGAAGGCGCCCGGTTTTCGTGCCGAGTCTAGAAGCCAGGATGGTCCCTGCCTAGGTCGGTTCGCCATCCCGGTCTTCGCCGAAGGTCCACTGGCCGTTGTCATCCCCAAGGAAAAAACATGGAGCCCATGACCAGCAGGTCATGGGCTCCATGGGTGACGCGCAGTACGCGTCGGGAATCAGCGGTGGCTGGTTCCTAGCGTGCGTAGTACTCGACGACGAGGTTCTCTTCGCAGGTCACGGGGACCTCCGAGCGCTTCGGGCGGCGCACGAGGCGGGCCTGAAGTGCTTCCATCTTGACGTCCAGGTAGGCCGGTGCGGCCGGCAGGACGTCGCGGTGCGCGCCGGTGGCGGCAATCTGGAACGGAACCATGGTCTCGGACCGCTCGTGGACGGCGACCAGCTGGCCTTCGCCTACGCGGTACGACGGACGGTCAACGCGCTGTCCATCAACCACGATGTGGCGGTGAACGACGAGCTGGCGGGCCTGGGCGATGGTGCGGGCGATGCCCGAACGCAGAACCAGGGCGTCCAGACGCATCTCGAGGAACTCCACCAGGTTTTCACCGGTGTCGCCAGCTGAGCGCTTGGCATCCTCGAAGTAGCGGGCCATCTGTGCTTCACGGATGCCGTACTGGGCGCGCAAACGCTGCTTTTCACGCAGACGCACTGCGTAGTCGGAATCCTGCTTCTTGCGGGCGCGTCCATGCTGGCCGGGGCCATAGGGACGACGCTCCATGTACTTCTCTGCCTTGGGGGTCAAGGCAAGGCCGAGGGAACGCGACAGGCGAACCTTACGGCGGGCACGGGTGTGATTAGCCACTGGTGTCCTTCTTCTTTTTATCGGCGACTGTGTGTCACTGGCCTCCCTGGCGGAGAGTTAAGGGAAGTCGCTCCCTTGGTACTACAACTCGATCTCCATCCGGGGCACCGGGGTGCCGCCTGAAAGGTCATGCGGATGTGATCGGCTTGCCAGCCAAGGAACCATCCTAACACCACCGATGGCCCGGTCCCGTGTACGGGTCCCGGGCCGGTCGTGGATCAGTTACCTTCGCTCCTCCCGGTCCTTCTGGTCCGCCGGGCCGAACACCGAGGCTGCCATGGCCGTGGGCGTCACCCGGGCCGAAAGTTCCGGATGGTGCAGATCCAGGGCAGGACGTTCGGAGCGGATCCGCGGCATCGAGTGGAAGTTGTGCCGCGGCGGCGGGCAGGAGGTCGCCCATTCCAGCGAAGCACCGAAGCCCCATGGATCATCGACCTCGACCCGTTTGGCCGACCGGGCGGTGATCCAGACGTTCCAGAAGAACGGGATCATCGACAGGCCCAGAACCATGGAGAAGACGGTGGAGAACTGGTTCATGGTGGTGAAGCCGTCTTCGGGCAGGTAATCCGCATACCGGCGCGGCATGCCGATCACGCCGAGCCAGTGCTGGATGAGGAACGTGCCGTGGAACCCGAAGAACAACATCCAGAAGTGGATCTTGCCCAGCCGTTCGTTGAGCATCCGGCCGGTCCATTTGGGCCACCAGAAGTAGAAGCCGGCGAACATGGCGAACACGACGGTCCCGAAGACCACGTAGTGGAAGTGGGCGACCACGAAGTAGGTATCCGAAACGTGGATGTCCAGCGTGGGTGCCGAGAGGATGATGCCGGTCAGTCCGCCGAAGAGGAAGGTCACCAGGAACCCGATGCTCCAGAGCATGGGTGTCTCGAAGGTGATGGATCCTCGCCACATCGTGCCGATCCAGTTGAAGAACTTCACCCCGGTGGGCACCGCGATCAGCATGGTCATGAATCCAAAGAACGGCAGGGCCACGGAGCCGGTGGCGTACATGTGGTGCGCCCACACCGAGATCGAGAGCGCGGCGATCGAGATCGTCGCGAAGATCAGGCCCTTATAGCCGAAGATCGGCTTGCGGGAAAAGACCGGGAAGATCTCCGAGACGATGCCGAAGAACGGCAGCGCAATGATGTAGACCTCGGGGTGGCCGAAGAACCAGAACAGGTGCTGCCATAAGATCGGTCCCCCGGCATCGGGGTCGTAGATATGGGCGCCGAAGCGCCGGTCCGCCCCCAGTGCGAACAGTGCGGCAGCCAGCGGCGGGAACGCCATCAGGATCATCAACGAGGTGATCAGGGCGTTCCAGGTGAAGATCGGCATCCGCCACATGGTCATACCCGGTGCACGCAGGCAGATGACCGTCGTGACGAAGTTGACCGCGCCCAGGATGGTGCCGAAGCCGGACAGGGCCAGGCCGAAGACCCAGAGGTCACCGCCGATCCCCGGACTGAACGTGGTGCTGGACAGCGGGGCATAGGCGAACCACCCGAACGCGGCGGCACCCTGCGGGGTGATATAGCCGGCCATGGCAATGGTGGAACCGAAGAGGAAGAACCAGAAGGCCAGTGCGTTCAGACGCGGGAACGCCACATCGGGGGCCCCGAGCTGCAGGGGCATGATGACGTTGGTGAAACCGGCGAACAACGGGGTGGCGAACATGAGCAGCATGATGGTGCCGTGCATGGTGAACAGCTGGTTGTACTGCTCCTTGGTCTGCATGATCTGCATGCCCGGTTCCCACAACTCCGAGCGCATGAGCAGGGCCATGATCCCGCCGATGCAGAAGAAGGTGAAGGAGGCGATCAGGTACATGTAGCCGATGATCTTATGGTCGGTGGAGGTGATCCAGTTGACGACGATGCGCCCCTTGGAGACCGGTACCACCCGGGGGGCGAGAACAGTTGTCTCGTCCGTAGCGTATTCGTAGGTAGCCAAGGGATCCTCCGATCGGCGCAAGCTCGATTCCGCCCGTCCCCCCGGCCGGCCAAGCGTCCTTGGGGCCAGTGTGGCACCTACTGGAGGGTAGGAGAAGGGTTCGGGCCGTAGAGGTTCCGTTGGCGGATTCAGCGACCGCGGATGATCCGTCGGATCCGCTGCAGCCGTTCACCGATGCCACGTTCGGCCCCATTGGCCGTCGGCGCGTAGTAATCGCGACCGACCAGATCGTCGGGGGCGTACTGCTGTTCGGCGATCGAATGCGGGGCGTCATGGGAGTAGAGGTACCCCTTGCCGTGGCCCAGTTGTCCGGCGCCGGGATAGTGGGCATCGCGTAGATGCGGGGGGATCCCCTCGCCTCGACCGCCCCTGACATCGGCGATGGCGGCGTTGATCGCCTGATAGGAGGCGTTGGACTTCGGGGCGGTCGCCAAGTGGACCACTGCCTGGCCCAGGATGATCCGGCCCTCGGGCATCCCGATCAGTTGCACTGCTTGTGCCGCGGCCACCGCACTCTGCAGGGCCGTCGGATCGGCCATGCCGATGTCCTCCGAGGCACTGATCATGATCCTGCGGGCAATGAACCGGGGGTCCTCCCCCGCCTCGATCATCTTCGCCAGATAGTGCAGTGACGCATCGACATCGGAGCCACGAATGGACTTGATGAACGCGCTGATCACGTCGTAGTGCTGGTCCCCGGCCCGGTCGTAGCGCTGGACGGCGGCATCCATGGCCCGCTCGGCATGGGAGGTGTTCACCGGGATCGGGACAGCAGCGTGTTCCTCGCCCTCGGCCGGGGCTTCGCCGTCGTTCCCTGGACTGGCTTCGACACCGTCAGATTCGCCCCAGGCGACCCCGGCGGCGGCTTCCAAGGCGGTCAGCGCGCGGCGGGCATCGCCTCCGCTGAGCCGGACCAGGTGATCCAATGCGGCAGGTTCCAGTGAAACGGTCCCGTCCAGTCCGCGGGGATCCTGAACGGCGCGGACCACCAGTCCACGGATGTCCTCCTCCTCCAGGGGCTGCAAGGTGAGCAGCAGGGAACGCGACAGCAGCGGCGAGATCACCGAGAAGGAAGGGTTCTCCGTGGTCGCGGCGATGAGCACCACCCACCGGTTCTCCACCCCCGGCAGCAGGGCGTCCTGTTGGGCCTTGGTGAAGCGGTGGATCTCGTCCAGGAAAAGCACCGTGGTGATCCGGTTCAGGTCCCGGTCCGTCAACGCCTGGTCCATGACCCGGCGGACATCCTTGACCCCGGCGGTGATGGCACTGAGTTCTACGAAACGCCGGCCGGGGGCCCGGGCGATGACATGGGCAATGGTCGTCTTGCCGGTTCCCGGCGGTCCCCAGAGGATGACACTGGCGGGTCCGGAGGGACCGGGCCCATCGACCCCGGCCAGTTGGCGCAACGGCGAGCCGGGTTTGAGCAGATGTTGCTGACCGACGAGTTCGGCCACCGTCTGCGGGCGCATGCGCACTGCCAGGGGCGGCCGGGGGCGGGAGGATCCGCGGGTGGGTTCGTCCTCGGAGTCGTCATCCAGCGGACTCAACAAATCGTTCACCCATCCAGCCTAGTGCCCGCACGGTGGTGCCGGGGCGTAGCGCTACGGTGGACGGGTGATGTCGTGCGAGCGAAGGGCCAGGGCATGAAGGCAGTAGTCCAACGGGTTTCGAAGGCCTCGGTCGAAGTCGAGGGGACGGTGGTCGGGCGTATCGACGAGCCGGGGCTCCTGGTGCTCTTGGGGGTCACCGGGACCGATACGGACGCCGAGGCCGCCACCTTGGCCGCGAAGATCTGGCGTCTGCGCCTGCTCGAGGCGGAGAAATCCTGCGCCGATCTCGGCGCCCCGTTGCTGGTGGTCAGCCAATTCACCCTCTACGGGGACGTGCGCAAGGGCCGGAGACCGGGATGGTCGGCCGCCGCACCGAGGGCGCTGAGCGAACCCTTGTATGAGGCGTTCATGGCCGCCCTTCGGGACCTCGGGGCACGAGTCGAGCACGGGGTCTTCGGCGGGCAGATGGATGTTTCCCTGGTCAACTCGGGGCCGTTCACCCTCATCGTCGATACGGCCGATCTCCCCGGCTGATCACCACGGGGATCCTGGCGGACCGAAGCACGCCTCGGGGACCGCTCATCGCTTCCCCGGCCGGCCACCACCCGCCGGACGAGGACCGGCCGATGGTGGCCGGCCGGGTCCCCGTCCAGGCGGAGTCGATGTGCTGGACAGCGGTGTGCCCCGGTGCGCTCTGCCGGGCCGCCGGTTCCAGCATGATCAGGCGTCGGCGGACGCCCCGTCCTGCTGGTCCGCCTTGGCGGCCTTCTTCGGTTCTGGCTTGGCGTCGACGCCGGCCTCCTTGCGCTGCTGCGCGGTGATTTCCGCGGGCGCCTGGGTCAGCGGATCGAAACCGCCACCGGTCTTCGGGAAGGCGATGACGTCGCGGATCGACTCGGTGCCGGTGAGCAGCTGCACCACACGGTCCCAACCGAAGGCGATGCCGCCATGCGGCGGGGCGCCGTACTTGAACCCGTCCAGCAGGAAGCCGAACTTCGACTGGGCGGATTCCTCATCCAGCCCCATCATCCTGAAGACCCGTTCCTGCACCTCGCGCTGGTGGATGCGGATGGAACCACCACCGAGCTCGTTGCCGTTGCACACGATGTCGTAGGCATAGGAGAGGGCGTTTTCCGGATCCGTGTCGAAGGTGTCCAGGAACTCCGGCTTCGGGGAGGTGAAGGCGTGGTGGACCGCGGTCCACTGCCCGGCACCGACGGCGACGTCGCCGGAGGCCACGGCGGCCGCCGAGGATTCGAACATGGGGGCGTCGACGATCCAGACGAAGGCCCAGTCCCCGTCCTTGATCAACCCGGTGCGGTGTCCGATCTCGACCCGGGCCGCGCCCAGCAGGGCTCGGGATTCGGAGGCCGAGCCGGCGGCGAAGAAGATGCAGTCCCCCGGGGTGGCGCCGACCGTGGTGGCCAGGTTCTCCCGCTCGAAGTCGGTGAGGTTCTTGGCCACGGGCCCGGTCAACGAACCGTCCTCCTGGACCAGGACGTAGGCCAGGCCCTTGGCTCCGCGCTGCTTGGCCCATTCCTGCCAGGCATCCAAGGTCCGCCGCGGCTGCGAAGCACCGCCGGGCATGACCACCGAGCCGACATAGGGGGCCTGGAAGACGCGGAAGGTGGTGTCCTTGAAGAAATCCTTCAGTTCGGTCAGTTCCAGACCGAAGCGCAGATCCGGCTTATCCGAGCCGTAGTTCTGCATGGCATCGGCGTAGGTCATCCGGGCGATGGGGGTCGGGACCTGCACGTCGATCAGGTTCCAGACGGCACTGACGATCTGCTCGCCCAGGGCGATGATGTCATCCTGCTCGACGAAGGAGGCCTCGATGTCCAGCTGCGTGAATTCCGGCTGGCGGTCCGCCCGGAAATCCTCGTCGCGGTAGCACCGGGCGATCTGGTAATACTTCTCGAATCCACCGACCTGCAGCAGCTGCTTGAACAACTGCGGCGACTGCGGCAGGGCGTACCAGGAGCCGGGGGCCAGACGGGCCGGCACCAGGAAGTCACGCGCGCCTTCGGGGGTGGAACGGGTCAGCGTCGGGGTCTCGATCTCGACGTAACCCTGGTCGTGCAGCAGTTCACGAGCCACCCGGTTGACCTCCGAGCGCAGGCGGATGTTCGCGTGCGGGCCTGGACGGCGCAGATCCAGGTAGCGGTGGCGCAGCCGCGCCTCCTCGCCGACCTCGACGTGCTCGTCGATCTGGAACGGCAGCGGTGCCGAGGTGTTCAGCACGACGACGGAGTCCGCCATCACCTCGATCTCGCCGCTGGCCAGGGCCGGGTTCTCGTTGCCATCGGGACGGCGTTCTACCGTGCCGACGATCTGCAACACGAATTCATTGCGCAGGGAGTGGAAGTCGGCTTCGTCGCGGACCACGATCTGGGCCACACCCGAGGCATCACGCAGATCCAGGAAGGCGACCCCTCCATGGTCCCGGCGGCGGGCTACCCAGCCGGCCAGGGTGACGGATTGTCCGATGTGTTCGGCCCTGAGCGTGCCCAAGTCGTGAGTGCGCAGCACTGAAGTCCTTTCGAGGGGTTCCTCGCGTGCTCCCGGGGGTTCCCCGGGCCCGGCACGCGTTGGTTCAATTATGGGTTTGGGTCGAGTTTACCGGCAGTGGTGGGCCCCCCGACAACCGGGGCGGCTCCCGGGGGGCCCGCCCCGGTCAGGAGGCGCTGATTCCCGGGTGCTGGTCCTCTGCCGGGGGCGTCCAGGCATGCGGGTCGGCCACCACCTGCTCGCCGGAACGGATGTCCTTGACCTCATGGGTGCCCTCGGCTGAGGTGAACCAGACGTAGGGGATCCCCCGGCGGTCGGCATAGCGGATCTGTTTGCCGAACTTCTCGGCCCGGGCCGCGACCTCCACGGCGATGCCGCGGGCACGCAGCGCCGCGGCGACGTCCTGGGCGGGGTACCAGGAGTCGTCGTCGTTCAGAGCGACCAATACGGCGCTGGGGACATCACGGCTGGCCTTCAGGCCGCCGTCGGACAGCATCCGGGAGACCAACCGGCTGACCCCGATGGACAGTCCGACGCCGGGGAAGACGCGGTTGCCCTTCGAGGCCAGGGATTCGTAACGGCCGCCCGAGCAGATGGACCCGAGCTTCTCGTGGCCCACCAGCACGGTTTCGTAGACGGTGCCGGTGTAGTAGTCCAGGCCGCGGGCGATCGAGAGGTCGGCCACGACCTGGCCGGGGGCCCGACGGGTGGCCACGTCGATGACTTCCGCCAGCTCGGTCAGGCCCGTCTCGAGCAGTTCATGCTCCACCCCCAGGGCCCTGACCTGTTCGACGAAGGAGGTGTCGGCGGTGCGGATCGAGGCCAGGGCCAGGGCGGCCCGGGCTTGTTCCTCGGTGGTGCCGATCTCGTTCACCAGCGCTTCGGCGACCCTCTCGGGGCCGATCTTCTCGAGTTTGTCGATGTTGCGTAGCACCCCGGCGGTGTCCTCGATCCCCAGTCCGAGGTAGAAGCCCTCGGCTAGTTTGCGGTTGTTCACCCGCACGGTGAAGTCGCCGATCGGCAGGGCGCTGAGCGCGTCGGCGATGACCAGGGCCAGTTCCACGTCGTAACGGAAGGGTAGGGCCCCATCACCGACGACGTCGATGTCGGCCTGGGTGAATTCGCGGAATCGGCCGTCCTGGGGTCGCTCCCCGCGCCAGACCTTCTGGATCTGGTAGCGGCGGAAGGGGAAGGCCAGGTGTCCGGCGTTCTCCACCACGTAGCGGGCGAAGGGAACGGTCAGATCGAAGTGCAGGGCCAGGGCGTGGGGGTCCGTCCCCGCCGCCTCACCGTCGTCGTTCTGCAGCCGTGAAAGCCCGTAGACCTCCTTGTCGATCTCCCCCTTGCGCAGCAGTTGGCCCACGGTTTCCACGGCCCGGGTCTCGATGTTGCTGAACCCGTGCAGTTCGAAGCTGCGCCGCAGGCTGTCCAGGACATGGAGCTCCACGAGGCGTTCGTTGGGTAGCCACTCGGGGAAACCTGACAATGAGGCCTTGCGTGCCATAGGGGTGAAGACTCCTTCGCGGGGATGGTGGGATGCTGCCGTTCCGGATGGCGTCGCGCCGGCGTGCCCGGGTCCGGGAGGTAACCGCACGATTCTATGTCGTTCGAGACCGCCATAGCGACCCGGCCCGCGGCAAACTACCTTGTTGCAGCACTGACTCGGTACAGTTACGGAGGAAACACAGGGTTCCGGGGAACTTCCGGACCGACTCCGAACGAAAGAGTTTTAGCGGTGAACAGCTCCACGCAATCCGACGACAACGCAGGCCAGCCCGACGAGTCCACCCAAGGTGCGCCCGTAGGCACCTCCGAGCAGCAGACCTCCCCGGCGCAGGCGGCCCCCGCCACGGAGTCAGAGACCCCCGCCACGCAGCAGGCTCCCGCCACGTCGCCCGAGCCGCAGACACCGGCCGCCGACGCCCCGGCCGCAGAGGCAGCGCCGAAGCCCGCCGACGCCCCGAAGCCCACGGCAGTTCCCAAGCCCTCGGCCACCCCGCGACCGACGCCCACCCCGGCGGCCATGCCCCGCCCGCAGGCGGGACCGAAGTCCAGCAAGCCGACCCCGGTGGTCCCCGCTCCCCCGGCCTACAGCAGCGACCTGGACGAGGCCGCGAAGTTCAGCCGCGTCACCGATGACGGCCACGTCTTCGTCCTCGTCGAGGGCGAGGAGTTCCCGGTCGGCCAATACCCGGACGCCACCCCCACCGAAGCGCTCGCCTATTTCGTGCGCAAGCACGACGACGTGGTCAGCCAGTTGCTGCTGCTCGAACAGCGCGTGGCCGCCCACGCCCCCTCCACGGACATGAACAAGACCCTGGACCACCTCCAGCAGCTGGTGACCGAACGGATCATGGTCGGTGACCTGAAGGCGTTGCAGGGCCGGTTGGACGCCGCCCGGCAGGAAGTTGCCGAACGGCAGAAGGCCGAACGCAAGACGCAGGAGGAAAACCGGGCCCGCGAACTGGCCGCCCGGGAGGCGATCGTCGTTGAAGCCGAGGAACTCGCCGCCCAGGATCCGGCCACCGTCCAGTGGAAACAGGGCAGCAACCGGATGAACGAACTGTTCGAGCTGTGGAAGTCGGCCCAGAAGAACGGTCCGCGTCTGGGCCGTTCCACCGAGGACGGCCTCTGGAAGCGGTTCCGTGGGGCCCGGACCACGTTCGACCGCCACCGTCGTGCCTTCTTCTCGCGGCTGGATGCCGATAATTCCGAGGCCAAGCGCGTCAAGGAGGATCTGATCGCGCGGGCCGAGGCCATGTCGGGGTCCACCGAATGGGGGCCGACGGCGGGCGAATACCGCCGGTTGATGGACGAGTGGAAGGCCTCCAAGCGGGCCTCCCGCAAGGACGACGACGCCCTGTGGGCCCGCTTCCGGGCCGCCCAGGACATCTTCTTCAATGCCCGCTCGCGGGCCAACGAGGAACTGGATCAGGAATTCGAGGAGAACCTCGCGGTGAAGGAGAAGATCCTCGCCGAGGCCAGGGCCCTGCTGCCGATCAAGGATCTGGCCGCGGCGAAGAAGGCCTTCGAGCCGATTCGCGACCGCTGGGAGGCTGCAGGGAAGGTGCCCCGCTCGGCCATGCAGCGCATGGAAGGCGGAATGCGCACCGTCGAGGACGCCCTGCGTGGTGCCGAAGACGAGAAGTGGCGTCGCTCCAACCCGGAGACCAAGGCCCGCTCGAACAGCATGCTTACGCAGCTCGAGGACACCATTGCGGAGTTGGAGACCGAACTCGAAACCGCGAAGGCCTCCGGCGACGAACGGCGGATCAAGCAGGCGGAGGAAGCCCTCTCGGCCCGCCGGGCCTGGTTCGAAACCCTCCAGGAGTCCGCCCAGGACTTCGAGTAGGCCTCTGCCGGCTCCTGCTCCCCAGTGACCGGTAACGGTCCGCGGAGCACCCGTGCCCGGCTCTGGAGGGCCGGTCACCAGTATCCACAGGCTGGTGGCCGGCCCTTTTGCCGCGACGCCCCCTTTGCCACAGTGGGTGCATGATGGATCCGATCGAGGCCACCGAGGTCACCGCGCTCCTGCAACCCGGGCGGCCCTTTGCCGCTCCGGAGCTGATGGTGCTGCGTGCCGAGGGGGTCCTGCGCCAGGTGCTGCCCGGGACGTTCGTGTGTTCGGCCGTCGAGGACGGCCCGGCGTTGCGCGCCGCGGCGGTGGCCACGGTGGCCGGCCCCCGGTTGCACGAATCGGCCGTCATCGGACGGCTGGCAGCGGCCTGGGTGCATGGCTTCCACCCGGCACCGGAGGTCCTTGAACTACTGGTTTCGCGGTTCCATCGCATCCCGTTGCAGCGCGGCCCCGTCCGGTTGGCGCTGCATGAATGCGTGCTGGAGCCCAGTGAGGTCCAGGGGCGCTTCGCGATGCCGGTGACGACCCCGGTCCGCACGGGCCTGGACGTCGCCTTCCATGGTGGCCCGGCCGTGGCGCGCCAGGTGCTCAGTCGTCTGACCGGTCCACGCAGCGGTGGGTGCAGCAGGCAGGAGCTGTTGTCCGCGATCGAGGCCACGGGCCGTCGACCGGGTAAACGGGCGGCCTGGGACCTGGTGGCGGGATTGCCGTCGCTGGCGGCCGTCCCCCGATGAGGTCCAGGGCCCCGAAGGCCGCTACGAGCGCCGGCGGCCCTCGGAAGTGCGGTACACGTCGTAGACCCCGTCGATCCGTCGCACCGCGTTCAGGACGTGGTTCAGGTATTTGGGATCGCCCATCTCGAAGGAGAAGCGGGAGGTCGCGACCCGGTCCTTACCGGTGACCACACTGGCCGAGAGGATGTTGACCTGATTGTCCGAGAGCACCTTGGTGACGTCGGAGAGCAGCGATTTGCGGTCCAACGCCTCCGCCTGGATCTCCACCAGGAACACACTGGACTGGGTGGGGGCCCATTGCACCTCGACCAGCCGTTCGGCCTGATCGCCCAGGGCCTGCAGGTTGGCGCAGTCGGCCCGGTGCACCGAGATCCCCGAACCCCGCGTGACGAAGCCGCGGATGGCATCCGGGGGCACCGGGGTGCAGCAGCGCGCCAGTTTGGCCATGACGTCCCCGGCCCCGGGGACGACCACCCCGGCGTCGTGGGTCTGGCGGGAGGTTCCGGGGGTGAAGGAGGGGGTCTCGTCGAAGTCGGCTTCATGCGGGTGGGTCGGGCCCACCAGCGCCTGGAGGTGTTCGATGACGTTCTGGGCGGAGGTGTGTCCGTCACCGACCGCGGCATACATGGCGGCGATATCCGAGTGGCGCAACTGCTGGGCGACGGCGGTGAGCGTATCGTGCGTCATCAGCTTCTGCAGCGGCAGGTTGTTCTTGCGCAGGGCCTTGGTGAGCTGGTCCTTGCCCTTGTCGATGGCCTCTTCGCGACGTTCCTTGGTGAACCACTGGCGGATCTTGTTCCGGGCCCGGGGGCTCTTGACGAACCCCTGCCAGTCCTGGCTGGGGCCGGCACCTTCGGCCTTGGAGGTGAAGACCTCCACCCAGTCCCCGTGGTGGAGTTCGCTGTTCAGCGGGACCAGTTTGCCGTTGACCCGGGCCCCGATGGTGCGGTGGCCGACCTCGGTATGGACCGCATAGGCGAAGTCCACGGGGGTCGACCCGGCGGGCAGGGCCATGACCTCGCCCTTGGGGGTGAAGACGAAGACCTCGGCCGCGTTGATCTCGAAACGCAGCGAATCAAGGAACTCGCCGGGGTCGCGGGTCTCCTGCTGCCAGTCCATGACACTGCGCAGCCAGTTCAGGTCCTGGCCGTCCTGGCCGACGGCCTTGGTCTTAGCCGCACCGGATTTGTACTTCCAGTGCGCGGCGATGCCGTATTCGGCACGCCGGTGCATATCGTGGGTGCGGATCTGGATCTCGACCGGTTTGCCGTCGGGGCCGACCACGGTGGTGTGCAGCGACTGGTACATGTTGTACTTCGGCATCGCGATGTAGTCCTTGAACCGCCCGGGCAGGGGGTTCCAGCGCGCATGCAGGGTCCCCAGGGTCGCATAGCATTCGCGGACGCTGTCCACGAGCACGCGCACGCCCATGAGGTCGTGGATGTCGTCGAATTCCTTCCCGCGCACCACCATCTTCTGGTAGATCGAATAATAGTGTTTGGGCCGGCCGGTGATGGTGGCCCGGATGCGCTGCTGGTGCAGGTCCTCGCCGATGAGGGTCCTGACCGTGGACAGGTATTTTTCGCGTTCGGGGGTCCGGTCCCCCACCATGCGGACGATTTCCTCGTAGACCTTGGGGTGCAGGGCCGCGAAGGAGAGGTCCTCCAGTTCCCATTTGATGGTGTTCATGCCCAGACGGTGGGCCAGCGGCGCGAAGATCTCCAGGGTTTCGCGGGCCTTCTTGGCACTGGATTCCGGGGAAACGTACCGCCAGGTCCTGGCGTTGTGCAGGCGGTCGGCGAGTTTGATCAGCAGGACCCGGATATCGCGGGCCATGGCAATGACCATCTTGCGGACGGTCTCGGCCTGGGCGGCGTCGCCGAACTGGACCTTGTCCAGCTTGGTCACCCCGTCGACGAGCATGGCGACCTCGTCGCCGAATTCCCGGGCGAGGTCCTCGAGCGAATAGTCGGTGTCCTCGACCGTGTCATGCAGCAGCGCCGCGGCCAGCGTGCTTCCGGTCATGCCCATCTCGGCCAGGATGGTCGCCACCGCCACCGGGTGGGTGATGTAGGGATCGCCGCTTTTGCGCTTCTGGTTTTCGTGGCACCGCTCCGCCACGGTGAAGGCGCGGGTGATCAGATCAAGGTCCTCGCGCGGGCTGTTCGCCCTTACGGTGCGCAGCAGCGGTTCGAGGATCGGGGGCTGTCCGGAGGTGCTGCGCCCGGCGAAACGGGCCAGTCGGGACATGGTCCCGCCGCGGCGTCGGGCTGCCGGCGGTGGTGACGCCGGCTTGGCCGGCTGGTCGGCCGCGCCGTTCGCTGCCCGGGCTGTGGGTTCCGCCATGGCAGGTCCTCTCGCTGTACCCGGTTCGCACTACGCTTCCGGGGCCTGGGTGACGGGGAGGCCACGAGCGGCTAACCGCCCGTGGCCCCTCCGTTCCTCAAGGTTATAGCACCCCCGGGGCTCTGCGGTCACTTCCGCTGCCCGGGTGTGACGGCTCAGCCGGCAGTGGCCGCCTGGGAGTGCAGATCGGCCCCGCGCTTGGCTAGGACCTTCTTGTTGTGTTCGCGCACATCGGCCTCGCCGTGGCGCAGCACCGCGTAGAGCGGTGCCTGGATGAAGACGGTGCACAAGGTGCCCACGATGATGCCCACGAACAGGGCCAGCGACAGGTCCTTCAACGTGCCCGCACCCAACAGGTAGGACCCGATGAACAGGATCGAGCCCACCGGAAGCACGGCGACCACCGAGGTGTTGATCGAGCGGACCAGTGTCTGGTTCACGGCCAGGTTGATGTGCTCGATATAGGTCCGATCCGTCTGTTCGAACGTATGGGCCGTGTTCTCGCGGATCTTGTCGAAGACCACCACGGTGTCATAGAGCGAATAGCTCAGGATCGTCAGGAACCCGATGATCGCACTGGGGGTGACTTCGAAACCCGAGAGCGCGTAGATGCCTGCGGTGATGATCACGACCGTGAACAGGCCGATGATCGCTGCCAGCGACATCTTCCAGGTGCGGAAGTAGACGGCCATCAGCAGGGCCACCAACACGACGAACGCGATCAGGCCCAGGAGGGCCTGCTGCGAGACATCCGCGCCCCAGGAGGGACCCACGAAGGAGGAGGTGACCTCGTCGTCGGAGACGCCGTAGGCGTCGGCCAGGGCGTCACCGGCCTTCAGGGTCTGATCGTTGGTCAACCGTTCGGTCTGCACGCGCATGGTGTTGGCCGCGATGTTGGTGACCGTCGGGGCGTGGTCGGGGGCGATGGCCTTGATGGCGTCCTCCCCGACCTTGACGTCGGTGTGCTTGACATCGGAGATGGTGAATTCGGAACCACCACTGAACTCGATGCCCAGGTTGAAGCCGCCCTTGGCGATCGGCAGGATGATCGAGGCCAGGACCAGCACCGCGGCGATGGAGAACCACAGCTTGCGTTTGGCGATGAACGGGTAGGAACGCTTTCCCGTATAGAGCTCGTTGCCCCAGGTGGCGAGATTAGGCATTATCGTCTTCCTTCGTCGCGACCGACTGGGATTCCGCGGACCCTCGTTCGGCTTGTTTGCGTTCGGCGATCGTCTGCCGCCGGGCGGCTTCCTTCGAGGCGCCGGAATGGCGTTTGGAGGTGTCGACCGTCGGGCGGAAGTCGCGGATCCGTCCGGCCCCCTTATAGAGGGGTTCGGCGCCCAACAGCGAGGGGTCCAGCCCCGAGAGGCGGTGGCCTTCGCCGAAGAACCGGGTCTGGGCCAGGATCTGCAGCATGGGGTGGGTGAACAGGAACACGACGATGAGGTCGGCGATCGCCGTCAGCCCCAAGGTGAACGCGAAGCCCTTCACATTGCCCACCGCCACGACGTACAGCACGACGGCGGCCAACAGGTTCACCGCCTTGGAGGCGATGACCGTCTGCTTGGCCCGCTTCCAGCCGGTTTCCACGGCCGAGGGCAGGGATCTCCCGTCACGAAGTTCGTCACGGACCCGTTCGAAGTACACGATGAACGAGTCCGCCGTCAGTCCGATGGCGACGATGATGCCGGCGATGCCGGCCAAGGAGAGCCGATAGTTTTGCGCCCACCCCAGCAACACGATGGCCAGATAGGTCAACACCCCTGCCACCAGCAGCGAGACGATGGTGACCAGGCCGAGCAGCCGGTATTGGAAGAAGGAGTACACGGCGACCAGGGCCAGCCCGATGATGCCGGCGATCATGCCCATGCGCAGCTGATCCGAACCCAGGGTCGCCGAGATCTGTTGGTCCGACTGGATCTCGAAGCTGATCGGCAGGGCGCCGTACTTCAGCTTCTCGGCCAGGGCCTTGGCGGATTCCTCGGTGAAGTTGCCGCTGATCTCCGCCTTGCCGTTGCCGATCTGTGCGTTGGCGGTCGGGGCGGTGAGGACCTTGCCGTCCAGGACGACCGCGAACTGGTGCTGCGGGCCCTGCATGGAGACCAGGCGCTTGGTGACTTCACCGAACTTCTTGGCGCCCTCGGAGTTGAACTCCAAGTTGACGACCCATTTGCCGGTGTTGAATCCCTGGTCCGAGGTCGACATGCCCGAGGTGGCATCGGCGATGTCCGTCCCGGGGATGGCGACGGGGCCCAAGATGTATTTGGCCTGCTGGTTGGGATCGCAGGAGATCATCGGAACGTCGGGATCGCCGTTCTCGATATTGGACTTCGCGCTTTCGTCCGCGCAGTCATAGGCCTCGAACTTCTTCAGCAGCTTGCCGTCGATCCAGTTCTCGTCCGAACCGTTCTTCGGCTTCGCCGTCGGCTTGGGCAGGTCGGCCTTCTTGGTGCGCTCCGCCTTGGGGGTCGCTTCCCAGGTCCCGGCAGCGATGACGGGACGGAACTCCATGTTCGCCGAGGCCTGGATCAGTTCGCGGGTCTTCTCATCCGGGGAACCCGGCATGGAGACCACGACGTTGCGGCCTGACTGGGTGGTGATCTCCGCTTCGGAGACACCGGAACCGTCGACACGCTGGCGGATGATCTTCACCGCTTGTTCCAGCTGTTCCTGGTTGATTTCCTGGTCGCCTTGGACCTTCGGGGACAGGATCATCTGCGTGCCGCCCTCCAGGTCCAGGGCCAGCTTGGGGGCGAAGGTCGATTGCTGGGTTGCGACGCCACTGATCAACACCGCCGAAAGGGCGAGGATCATCACGCCGAGCCACAACAGCGCGCGGCGCGCGTGTTTGATCGGGCCTGTCTTGTTCATTATGGGACTTCCTGCTCAAGACGCCTCTGAAGGACGTCGGAGTACGGCAGAACGCGGCGTGGGGCCCCGGGAAGGG
>NZ_JBQSWX010000027.1:0-46574 GCF_052377615.1 Arthrobacter sp. AOP36-A1-22 | reverse complement strand
TCGCCCACACATTGAAATCGGCTCTCGACTCGGGCGACGTCAGCGTCTCGATCAGCCGTTGCTGCAATGCACTTCGATGGGTCATCACCGCACGCACGTCAACCGACAGAAGCTGTCGATAGCCCGTTCTCCATCTCCACACGGGCGTAACAACGAGAGAGCTGGGGGGCGGACATGGCACCGTACGACCCCCTGCTCGCCCGGACACGCACCATCCACAATCCCAGTGGCCCCGTCGCGTACGACTGCGTCAAGCTGATCGTGGTCCGCGACGGTGGCGCCATCCTCTTCAGCGAGTTCGGTGAACAGCCCGTCAATGTCGGCGACGTGATCCTGCTCGGCGCGAACGTCCTCTGCGGATCGGAGCCGGAGGGGCACATCACGGTCACGACGATCTACCTCGACACTGACTACGTCCTCGATCAACTGTTCTGGCAGCATGTCGAGCTCCTGCACGACCGGCTGGACGCGCAAGGCTTCGCGGACACGACCTTTACCGAGCCCGCCCAATTGCTCCGCCTCGGTGAAGATCGGACCGGCATGTTGATGCCGTGGTTGGATGAATTGGTCGCCTTGAGCATCGGTCAGGCCTACCGGCAGCGCTTCCATCGGATGCAGGCACTGTTGCACGCGGTCATCGACGTGGTTGCTCCGTTCATCCGCATCTCGCCGCTCCGCACTTCACCGCTGCAACGGGCCCATATTCGGCCGACAATCCCGCGCGATCGCCGCTTCGCGCCGCTGCGTGTCGAGGCCCGGGAGGTTCACGTCGCTTTACATGCTGATGTGGCCAGGGCATGGACGTTGCCAGAGTTGGCCAACATGGTCCATCTGTCGTCGAAGCAACTCACCCGAGTGTTCGCGGACGCCTTTGGGAAGACCCCGATGACCTACCTGACGATGCTCCGTGTGGAGGAGATGGCCAGGCTCCTGCGGGAAACCGACTTGTCCGTCACGGAGGCCGGTCGCCAGGTTGGCTGGCAGTCCCGGAACCGGGCATCGGGGGCCTTCCGAGAGTGCGTGGGGATCACACCGAGTCGCTATCGAACGATGCGGTTCATCGGCGGCGATGTGCCCATTGATCGGACATTCCTGCCCACCTAAACGACACCTTGCGCGGTGCTGAGCCCCACGGTGGCGTGTTGGCTGATATGCCGTTGTCTACGTCAGGAGTACGCGAGCTTCCTGGCGGCCAACCTACCGATTTGCTTGTTCGCTGACCGTCTCGACTCGCCGGATGCTCCTGGCGCACCTCGCAGGTGTAGGACCGACCACCAGCCCGGTGGCCGGCCCTACCGGGAGGAGGCCGGACGATGGCGACGAGGGAGGAAGCCCGCCGGGCGCGGGAGGCGAAGCTCGACGAGCTGCATGGGAAACTGACGAGCGCGGTTGAGCAGCTGGTCTCCGGTGAGGACTGGGCGAAGGCCCTGTCGTTCGCGGCCCGGTTCCGGTCCCGCAGCTTCAACAACGTTCTGCTGATCTGGGCGCAGCACGGGGAAGCGTTCGAGGCAGGTCGCGTGCCTGACCCGGTGCCGTCGTATGTGGCCGGCTACAAGCAGTGGCAGCAGCTGGGCCGCCAGGTTGAGAAAGGCCAGGCCGGCTACCAGATTCTCGCTCCGATCACGGGCCGGTTCGCCTCGGCGAACCCGGCCGATCCGGAGTTGTGGAGACGTCTGAACCGGGGCGAGAAGCCCACGCCCGGCGAAGTGGCCCGGACCCGCATGGTCGGGGTGCGGCCGGCATATGTCTGGGATGCCTCCCAGACGGCTGGCGATCCGATCCCGGAGCATCCGACCCCGACCCTGCTGAAAGGCGAGGCACCCGGCGGACTGTGGGACGGGCTTGCCTTCCAGGTCCGCGCGGCCGGGTTCGAGGTATCGCGGGTGCCGCACGAGGGGATAATCCACGGCGCCAATGGGGTCACGGACTTCGAAGTCCGGACGGTGACGGTGCGGGAGAACATGGACCCCGCCGCCCAGGTGAAGACTCTCGCTCACGAACTGGGGCATGTGCTCATGCACGGGCCTGACCAGGAGGACGCGCGACAGCATCGCGGGATCGGTGAGGTCGAGGCCGAATCGGTCGCGCTGATGGTAGGTGCCGCCCACGGAATGGACACCTCGGATTACACGATTCCGTACGTCGCCACTTGGGCCGCCCGCGTGGATGGCAAGGAACCGGCCGACATCGTCAAGGCCACAGGCGAACGGGTCCGCAAAACTGCCCTGTCGATCCTGGATCAGCTCGACACCGCCCAGCTCGGCGACGGGACCCCGCCCGGCCTCGACCGCGAGGCGCCACAGCGTGCCCAGCCGGCACATGACCAGCCAGCGCGCCGGCGACAGAGTGTGCCGCTGACCGCACCTGGCGCCCGGGCCAGCCCCGCCATCGTGCCGCAGGAACGGGGCCTGTGATGACTTCCCCCGACGGCCTCGCCGGCGTACTAACGCGCATGACCTTCCGGTGGCCGGCCTCGGCCGTCGCGCGGGAACTCGCCGGTGCGGGAGTACCTGTGTTCCCATGTCAACCGGGCGGTAAGCGCCCGCTGACCGAGCACGGGTTCCACGACGCCACCAGAGACCCCGACCAGACGGAGGCGTGGTGGAGAAAGCACCCGACCGCGAATATTGGCGTGCCGACCGGCACGGCCTCCGGTGTCGTCGTGGTCGATGTCGACGTCCACGGCCCCGTCAACGGGTTCGCGGCGTTCAACCGCGCCCACCGTGCCGGGCTCGTCGGTGGATGGCAGTTCCTCGTGACCACGCCGTCCGATGGGATGCACGCCTACTACCCGGCGACGCCGGGCGTGGTGCAGCGGTCGTGGCAGGCCGCTCGCGCCGGGATCGACTTCCGTGGCGACGGCGGCTACATCATCGTCCCGCCCTCCAGGGTGGTCAGCAATGGCACGGGCGCCGAGTATCGGGTTCGGCAGATAAGCACCGGCCCCAGCACCACGGTGGATTCGGATGCGTTGCGGGACATCCTCGACCCCCGGCCCGCGCCGCGCTGGCCGGCGAGCCCGAGCGTGGGGCAGCAGGCGGATGTGTCGCAGTTGGCGGAATGGGTCGCCAACCGTGGCGAGGGCGAGCGAAACCGTGGCCTGTTCTGGGCGGCCTGCCGCCTCGCAGAGAACGACCTTCCGGCGCCGGAGGCGCTGGAGGTGCTTGCGGCCGCGGCCTCGGAGGCGGGGCTGGGTGAGCGAGAGATTACCGCGACTGTCCGCTCCGCCTATCGCACCGTTCAACCCCGACCCCAGACCTCCTCGCGGCTACAGGACGGCTCGTCGGCAACTGGCAGTTGGTTCAGCCGGGACGCGGCCGCGCGGTCGTCCCCTCAGGTGCGGGGGCTGTCATGACCATCCATGCCAGCACCGGGCAGAGGAACCGGCGTTGGGCGGTGGTCACCGCGGTGGCGGGGACCGTGTTCATCGCCGCCGGAGCGTTCTGGCTCTCGTTCACCGCGCTGGCCGATCTGGCTGCTCGGTCCGGGGTCGGCGGTTCGCAGGCGTGGGTGTGGCCGCTGATCGTGGACGGCATCATCGTTGTCGCCACCGTCGCCGCCGTTGCCCTAGCCGGTCAGCGGTCGGCGTGGTATCCGTGGGCGCTGCTGATCGGTGGGTCCGCCGTGTCGGTGATCGCCAACGCCCTCCACGCTGTCGTCGCCGCGGATGCTGATGTCCCCGGAGTGCTGGCCGCGGCCGTTGCCGCGGTACCTCCCGTGGTGCTGCTGGCGATCACTCACCTGACCGTCATCCTCACCCGACCGCAACCAGCCCCCGACACGCTGATGTCCAGCGACGACGCCGTGTCCCCTGACATATCCGCGCCCATCGAAGAGTGGGCTTCGGCACCTGGGCCGGGGACGGTGTCGTCGGCCGAGGTCGAGGAGATCGCGGCGTTGCCGGCGCCAGCAGAGGAGAGCGAACAGGCTATAGCACCCGGCACAGCGCAGGCATCGGCAGATCGGGACAGTGAGCCGACGACCGACTCGGGGGTGGCGCGCACCGATCGGCGTGCTCGGGCAGCGCAGCTGCGCGGGCAGGGGTGGTCGAACAAGAAGATCGCCCGTGATTTGGGCGTGCACCCCTCCACGGTGGGCCGGTGGTTCACCGGCGCGCACCTTACCGACAGCACCGATGACGAGGAGGCAACCCCATGAGTCCCGAACACGACCACGACCTGCGACGACCCGACGCTGACGATCGGGCACCCGATGTAGGGACCGTTCGCCCGGCGTCGGAGGCGGTTGAAAAACTCGAGGCACCGGACGCGGTCCGGGCAGCACGGGCCTCCCGCCGACGCGGAACCGAGCGGCAGACACCAGCGGCGGAGGTGAGCCGTGCGCGGGGTGTGGAGTGGGTGCGGCCCACGGATCTCATCGCTCGCCAGGGCGCGGCCCTCGCTGGCCGGGGTGTCGATTTCGAGGTCGAGCTGGCCCGCCGTACCCGCGCGCCGCTCGCCACGGGTGTTCGTGACCTGGGTGAGCGGACCCGCCGGTTGCCACCACTGGCAGCATTCGGCCGTGGCAGCACGGGGCAGGCCGCTCCGTCCCGGCCCGGCGTCGGGTTGAGCTGAGTAGGGCGGTGACAAGCGATGCGTGCGTCAACGAGGACCGACAGCGATGTTGGGGATGGCGTGCGCACCTGCTTGTCAGGAGGTGCCCTGACCATGACCGAGAACACACACCCCACCAGCGACCCGACCACAGGATCTGACCGCGCGGACTTCACGACCGGTGAGGGTCTGCGCGCACTGCTGCACCGGCTCCACCACGGCGGGCGGCGCGCCTGGGCGTACGATGCGCAAGCGGCGGAGCTGATGCAGTTCACCGCGAAGAAGTACGCGCCGTTGGCGCGCAAGCACGGGCTGGACCCGTGGGAGGCCGCCTCGGCGGCGTTCGATGTGATGCGCACCAGGGCAGCACGCGAGGCGTACGATCCGTGGGCGGTCATCACGCACGCGGTGCGGATCACCTGCATCTTCGAAGAACGCGCCCAGGGACTGCTCTGCTCGGTCCACCAAGCCCGCCGCCCCCACATCTCTGCCTTCCACGACCCTGAACGGTTCTCCGACCGCGAGACCCCACTGACCGACTACCACCCCGCCTTCCACATCCCCGCCGCCGACGCACCAGACGGCAACGACGAGACCCCGGCATCGGAGCGAGCCAGCACCTCAGCAGGCTCGGCAGTCGAAGACGCGATCGCGCTGTTCACGCTCCTGGACTGGCCCGCCGACACGGCCCGAGCCGCGATCGAGCACGCCTGCGGAGCGCTCACCCAGGCCGGTACCCGCCAAGCCGCCTACGAAGGGCTGCGACGGGACAAGCATGCCCGCGCCCTGCTCGACATCCCCAGCCACTCCTGGACAGCACTGTTGAAGGCGCTGCTGGGCACCCCCCACCCGGCCTACACCGCTACCGGCCTCGGGAGGGGTGTGCTGCTGCGCCTGTTGATCGGCGAAAGCCTGCCCGTGTTGCTGCGCGACGACGACCTCGTCCTTTCGGTTTCCCTCGCCGCCCCACGCCGCCCTCGGAACCACGACGATGCCCAAGGTGGTGCGTGATGAGCGCGCCGGCGGGGTTCATCGAGCTGGAGCGCACGGTCGCCTCGATCCAGGTGGGCAGGCGGCATCGCACCGAGCTGGGCGACATCGACGCACTCGCCGCCTCCATCGACCGCGACGGCCTCCTCCAACCGATCACCATCACCCCGGACGGGGTGCTCGTCTGTGGGGCCAGACGGTTGGCGGCGATCCGGCAACTTGGTTGGAAGACCGTGAACGTCTGGGTCCGCTCGGGCATCTCCGACCGCCTCGGACACCTGCTGGCCGAGCAAGACGACAACGTCCTGCACAAGCCCCTGACCCAGCTCGAAGCCGCCGCCCTGTATCGGGAGCTGAAACAGGTGATGGCCGAGGACGCGGCCCGGCGGCAGGCCGCGACCCAGTTCAGCGCGCAGCAGCAACCCGGAGACGACGGTGCGGGAAAATTTCCCGCACCGTCCGACCACGGCCGGACCAGTGAGCAGGCTGCCCGGATGATCCCCGGCAGCGCGTCCTACAAGACCCTGGACAAGATCAGCTTCCTCCACCACATCGCCGAGGACCCCGCCCAACCCGAGGAGCTTCGCCAGCAGGCAGCGACCGCGCTGGAACGCATCGAGGCCGGCAACCCCGTCGACCCCCTCTACCGGCAGGTCCGGGAACAGGCCGACACGACACGCGGTGACCGCGACGCGGACCTGCACCAGCTCGCCGCTGACGCCCTCGTCCGCATCAAGACCACGACACCAAAGAGACGCACCCCACGGCCCACCCCCGCAGCGGGTCAGGGTGAGGGTGAGCCGGTGCGGTATCCGGTGCGCGCGTTCGTGCTCACCTGGAGCGAGCTGGCCGACTGGTGGACCCACTATGACCTCGACCAGCTCGCCGCCGAGCTGACCGACGAGCAGATCAATTCCTTCCTCGCCACTGCTGAGGGCACCAGCCGATTCGGCGAGCAGCTGCGTGCCGCGCGCGAGCGCGGGAGCAGCGCCGACACCGGGCCGGTGCGCGGCCACCTGCGCGCCTTGTAGCCACCTCGCTGGCTCGGGTGTGGCGGTGCACCTACGGGGCATGAAGACTCCCGACCTTTCCGATGCTCGCTCCCACCACCGAATGATCGCGGTGCTCACCGCACTCGTGGCGGTCCTCGTGCTCACCGGGATCGGGGTCTACGGCCTGATCACCGGACCACCCACCAGCAACGAGCCCGGCAGCGATGAGGGCCCCGGGCCGGGGCCAGTCGTCACCGTGCCCAGCGATCCGGTACCCACCACGACACCCCGCCTGCCCGTCGTGCGGCCTTCGGCGGACCCGGCGACGTTCGTCGGCAACGTCGTCACGGCGCTTTTCAGCTGGGATACCGCCAGCGGATTCATGCCCCTGGACTACACCTCCGTCGTGTTAGAGGTTGGTGATCCGTCCGGTGCGGAACAGGCCGGGCTCGCCGCCGACATCGCCACCTACCTCCCGAACCGGGAGGCGTGGATCGAGCTGCGGCAGTACGCCACCGCCCAGCACCTGAGCATCGACGACGTGTTCGTCCCTCAGGCATGGGGTGAGGCAGTGGAGCAGGCCCAGCCCGGCCAGCTCGCCGAAGGCACCATCGCCTACACGATCGAGGGCACCCGCCACCGCACCGGCACCTGGAACGACGAACCCGTCACCTCGAAGCATGCGGTGGCGTTCACCGTGTTCCTCGTCTGCGAGCCGACCTACGACACCTGCCACCTGCTGCGGCTGTCCCAGCTCGACAACCCCCTCCGATAGCTGCTGAGGAGTGATTGCTCGTGTTGAAGAAACTCGCCGCCGCCATCGCCCTAGTGTTCTTTGGTCCGGCGTTGCTGCTGTTGTCGGTCGGGGTGCTGATGAACCCGGCCGCCACCGCCAACGCCTGTGTCACCGGAACCGGCGTCACCGTCGGGGACGTCCCGGACGAGCTGGAGGTGACCACCGCCAACGGTGAGACCTTCACCCTCAACCGCCAGCAGCTCACGCATGCGGCGACGATCATCGAGACCGGCTCCAGCATCGACGGGGTGACCCGCAACGGCATACACATCGCGCTGATGGCGGCGCTCACCGAGTCCACGTTGCGGATGCTCGCCAACACCTCCGCCTACCCCGAATCCGCGAACTACCCCAACGACGGCAACGGCTCCGACAACGACTCCCTCGGCCTGTTCCAGATGCGACCCCAGTCCGGCTGGGGGTCGGTGGCCGAACTGATGGACCCCGTGTACCAGGCTCGGGCGTTCTTCGGCGGACCCGAAGGACCGAACTCCCCCTCCCCGCGCGGACTGCTGGACATCCCCGGCTGGGAGCAAATGGACAAGGGCGAGGCCGCCCAGGCCGTCGAGGTCTCCGCCTACCCGGACCGCTACCGCAACTACGAGCCCGTCGCCAAGACCATCCTGACCACCCTCACCGGCACCACGAAAACCAATGCTGCCGACACGGATGGGTCGAGCAGCGGCATGACAGTTCCAGCGGTGCAGACGGTCGCGGCGGAGTCCTCCCGGGTGGTGTTCCCCCTGCCGGAGGGCACCTGGGTGCTCACCAGCGAGTTCGGACCCCGGGTGCACCCGATCACCGGGGAGAACTCCGTCCACACCGGCACCGACTTCGCCGCCCCGGACGGGACCCCGATCCTCGCCGCCGCCGACGGAACCGTGACCGTCGCCGAGTTCTCCGGCGGGTATGGCGGGCTCATCGTGATCGAGCACACCCTCGACGGCGTCGCCGTCGCGACCGCGTACGGACACATGTGGGAGCAAGGCATCCACGTCAACCCCGGCGACACCGTGACCGCCGGGCAGCACATCGGCGACGTCGGCAGCTCAGGCAACTCCACAGGTCCGCACCTGCATTTCGAGGTCCGCCCCGGCGGCACCAACGGCGAAGCGATCGACCCCGCCGCCTGGCTCAACACCCATGATGCGGGCGACCTGCCCGAACCCGAGACCGGCGCCCCCAACGGCGGCTGCGACCCAGGGGCCGGGACGCCCGGCCAGGCACCGGAGCCGTTCGAGGGCGACCCGAACCAGATGGTGGACGACCCCACCTCCGACGGGCAGATGACCGCCCGCACCCTGCACCTGTATCAGCAGGCCACCGCCGCCTTCCCCGACACGTCCTGGGCGTGCTGGTCACCTCGACCGGGCACCGTCTCGGAACATCCCCTCGGGCGGGCATGCGACATCACCTTCGGCAACGCGATCGGATCGGTCCCGACTCCCGCGCAGCTCGAAGCGGGCTGGGAACTGACCAACTGGATGAAGGACCACGCCGAGGCTCTCGGAGTGGAATACCTGATCTGGCAGGACAAGATCTGGTCGCTGGCCCGCGACGCCGAGGGCTGGCGGACCTACACCAGGGGAACCGACGTCACGACCAAACACATCGACCACCTGCACGTAACGGTCGTCGCCTAAGGTCCGAGATTACATCTACCGTAGATTCGTACCTTGAGCGTTCATCGCCGCTCAAGATGGGGTGCGGATGCCGTGACGCGGATCGTGATCTCGTCCACTTTTGGCACGTGCCGCTTCGCGGCTGCTTCGGCCTCCTCGGCAACCAGATCGGCGTGGGCCAGATCCATCTGGGCGGTTCGGACGACGGCGTCGCCGCGGAGGCGATGGCCGACCCAGCGCAGCCGCACCCGCTGAACAGACTCGACCTCCGCGGCGTGTTCGAGAGCGTGCTTGACCCGGTCAACGAGCTCGGGCTCGATGCCATCCATGAGGCGACGCCCTACCGATCGAATCGTTCCGATGAGCAGCACCGCGATCATGACGGAGATGAGTAGGCCGACGATGGGGTCGGCGAGCGGGAAGCCGAGGAGGACGCCGATGGCGCCGGCAACGACGGCCAGGGACGTGAAGCCGTCGGTGCGGGCGTGCACGCCGTCGGCGACGAGCGCGGCGGAGCCGATCTTCCGGCCGACGCGGATGCGGTAGACGGCGACGGCCTCGTTGCCGAGGAAGCCGATGATGCCGGCGGCGATCACCCAGCCAACGTTCTCCATCGAGCGCGGGTTGATCATCCGGTCGATCGCCTCCCACGCGGCGATGACCGCGGACAGCGCGATCATGAGCACGATGAACAGCCCGGCGAGGTCTTCGGCCCGATTGAAGCCGTAGGTGTAGCGGCGGGTCGCTGCGCGGCGGGAGAGAACGAACGCGATCCACAGCGGTACCGCGGTGAGCGCGTCGGAAAAGTTGTGGATCGTGTCGGCGAGGAGTGCGACCGAGCCGGAGAACGCGACGACCACCGCCTGAGCCACGGTCGTGGCGAGCATGAGAACGAGGCTGATCTTCAGCGCCCGGATGCCCGCAGAGTTCGCCTCCATCGCGTCGTCGATCGAGTCCGCCGCGTCGTGGGAGTGCGGCACGAAGATTCCGTAAAGGAATCCTTTGAACCCGGTCGGGTGCGAGTGCTCGTGCTCGTGATCGGCGGCGTGCGAATGCGAGTGGCTGTGATCGGTCATGCTTCCGCTCTTTCGGAGTGGTGGTGACGCGGACGGTCATCGAGGGAGTGTTCGGCCTGGAAGATCGCATCGGTCACGAGTTGCGAGGCGTGCTCGTTCTCCAGCCGGTAAAACACCCGCTGACCCTCCTGCCGGGCAGCGACGATCCGTGCCATGCGAAGCTTCGCCAGATGCTGCGACACCGCCGCCGGGGACTTGTACACAATGTCGGCGAGGTGATTCACCGACAGCTCCTCGCTGCGGCGCAGCGCCAGAATGATCCGCACCCGCGTCGCGTCCGCGAGCAGCCCGAACACCTCGACCGCGAGCTCCACGAACTGACTGTCCGGGTCCACCCCACACACCTGCTTATCTGCATCCATACGCAGATTATTGCAGATCGGGCTGCGCGTGAGAAGCACGTCCAAGAACAGTGATGCGAAGGTGCCGACAACGGAGCACACGACTAGACACCACACGCACGAAGGTCCGAGAGCGTTGACAAGCCCGGCCTCGGGTCTTCCCAATGCCGGGTGAACCACGTCGCATTGATCGACAGCGGGCAGCCGGGCGGCCTCAGCGCACCTTCACGGCATGGCAATCCCGCTCTCGCACCATCTATTCCGGCACGTCGAATATGCGACGCCGCCGCCCGAAGGCATGAGCGGCATGGATGTGTTTCCAGACTTCGACGGGATCGGTGGGATCGGTGACCTGCGCGCGGTGATCGGCGCGCTGCTGACGTTCGTGCTCATCACTAGCGTCCTGATGCTGATCGTTTCGGCCGTCATCTGGGCCATCGCAGCTGCGAACGGCAACTACAGCGCGGCTGGGAAGGGCCGCACCGGTGTCCTCGTCGCCCTCGGCACCGCGGTCCTGGCTGGTGCCGGAGTGGCGTGGATGAACTGGCTCATCGACCTCGGCCAGCAACTCTGATCCCTGCCCAGGCTCGAAACTGCCGCCTCGGACGGCCTTGGGGATTGTCGCGCACCTGATCTGCGAACCCATCCGTGTACCCGCCCCGAAAGGGCGGGTTCCGTTCGTCAGGAGACTCACCGTGTTCGATCTCATCACCGCTCTGCCTGCGCTTATGCCAATGGATGTCGACATCACCCCCAACGATTCCGGTCTGCCCGGCATCGCCCAGCTGCGCACCATCGTCGGCGCGGTGATGACCGTCGGCCTCATCTTGTCGGTGCTCGCGCTGATCATCTCGGCGATCGTGTGGGGTTTCGGCGCGAACTCCTCTAATCCACACCTCGCGGGCCGGGGAAAGATGGGCGTCCTCGTGAGCTGCGGGGCCGCGGTGATCTGTGGCGCCAGCGTGACGTTGATCAACTTCTTCTGGGACGTCGGCCAGCAGGTCTGACACCAACCGCTGACTCGATCCTTAAAGGAGTGATTGCGGTGGGTGTATGCGATATCCCCGTCATCTCGGCCGTGTGCGACACCGCCGGCGAAGCCGCCGCCAGTCTGGTGGCGGCACCGTTCGACTGGCTCGCCCAAGCGATGGGTGCCGCCGCTGGCTGGTTGTTCGAGGCCGTGTGGTCCGTGTTCGACACCACCACGCTCGTCGATGTCACCCGACCCGAATATGTGGCGGTCTATAACCTGCTGTTCGGCATCGCAGTGTTCGTGATGCTGATCTTCTTCTGTCTCCAGCTGCTCACCGGTCTGATCCGCCGCGATCCCACTGCCCTGGCTCGGGCAGCCCTCGGGTTGGCGAAGTCTGTGCTCGGCTCGTTCGTGGTGATCACGCTGACGGCGTTGCTGCTGGAGATCGTCGACCAGCTCTGTGTCGGGATCATCCAGGCCGCCGGTGAGACCACCGAGTCGATGGGCGACAAGATCACCCTCCTCGCGGCGGGGCTGGTGGGGATCAACATCGCCGCCCCCGGGGTGGGGGCGATCATCACGATCTTCCTCGCCGGCCTGGCGATCGCCGCCGCCGCGACCGTGTGGCTGTCGCTGCTCGTGCGGAAGGCGCTGTTGCTGGTGGCGATCGTGTTCGCACCCCTGGCGTTCTCCGGCGCCTCCTGGGACGCCAGCAGAGGATGGATCGGCAAGTGGGCGATGTTCGTCATCGCGCTGATCTGCTCCAAGCTCGTCCTGGTCGTGATGTTCCTGGTCGCCATCACCCAGGTATCGGCACCGATCGATGCGGACCTGTCCTCGATCAGCGACCCGCTGGCCGGAATCGTGCTGATGGCGATGGCCGCATTCGCCCCCTACCTGACCTACAAGTTCATCAGCTTCATCGGATTCGACATGTACCACGCGATCGGCTCTGAACAAGACGCCAAACAGGCCCTCAACCGCCCTGTCCCCACCCCGACGAAACCAGCCGGCGACGGCCCCAAGAAGGTCCTCGACGGAGGCAACAGCGGCGACAGCGGTGGGAGCGGTGGGAAGACGCCGCCTCCGGCCAAGACCTCCGCGCCCCAGGCATCCGGGGGTGGGGCGAGTGCTGCTGGAGGCGCTGGCACCGCGGGTGGGTCCGCCGGCGCAGGAGCAGGAGCAAGTGGTGGTGCCGGGGCAGGTGCGGTGGGTGCGGGTGCTGCGGCGGCTGGTCCGGCCGCGGCTGCGGTGATCGCGGCGAAGGTCGCCAAGGGTGCTGCGACTGCCGGTCCGAAGGCCGGCACGGCTCTTGGCAACCAGGGCGAGGCCGCCGCCGACAGTGCCGGGCAGACCGGCGCCACACCCTCTCCTGCGGCGTCCTCGACGTCGTCTACACCGACCACGAAGGCTCCGCCTCCTGCCGAGCCGAAGACACCGTCGGCGGGTCCCTCGCAACCGACGCCGCCTGCGCCGAAGCCGGCCCCGCCGCCGCCGGCACCGAAGCCGACCGGGAAGGACTGAGACGGCCATGACGACGAAGCAGAAGGAGTCCTCCACGGAGCTGGTGCCGGTCAAGTTCTCCCGCCTCACCCGCCGCGGTATCCTCCTTGGCCTGTCCCTGGCCCAGCTCATCACCCTCGCCACCGGCGTCCTTGCCGTCGTCGGCGGCCTGTATGCCGGCGGTGGCATCCTGCTGGCTTACACGGCTCCGGTGTGGGTGCTCGCCGCGGCGCTGACGTGGATACCCGTCGCCGGACGCCCAGCCGTGGAGTGGCTGCCGGTCGCATCCTGGTGGCTCTGGCGCACCACCGCAGGCCAACTCCTCTATCGGCGCCGCATCGTGGCACCGCGGCCGGTCGGGACGCTCGCGCTGCCCGGGGACATGGCACGCATGCGCGAGTACACCGACCCCGACACCGGGGCCGGGATGATCCATGACCCCCACGCCGCGACCCTCACCGTGGTCTGCGAGGTGACCCATCCAGCGTTCGTGCTCCTGGACCCGGGCGAGCAGGAACGCCGCGTTACCTCCTGGGGTCGCGTCTTGGCCACGGTGTGCCGCTCCGGACGGATCGCCACCCTCCAAGTCGTCGAACGCACTTTGCCGGACTCCGGCACCGGATTGGCTGAATGGTGGGCCTCCCACGGCACCGCCGACGACACCTGGGCCGCGACCACGTACGCGGAACTGATCGAGCGTGCCGGGCCGGCCGGGGAACGGCACGCGACCACTTTGTCCCTCTCGCTGGATATGAAGACCGCGGCCCGGCAGATCAGGACCGCCGGCGGAGGCATCCGCGGGGCCGCGGCCGTCCTGCGCCAGGAGATGTCGACCCTGGTCGCGGCGCTGCGCTCAGCGGACCTGAAGCCCTCCGGGTGGCTGAGCCCGGGACAGATCGCGGTGATCCTGCGCAGCGCATATGACCCGGCGATCGCCGCGACCCTGGAACGCCACGGCGAACTCGGCCAGCACCTCGCCACCGCTGGCCCCGTGGCCGTCAACGAGTCCTGGACCCGGTTGCGCACCGACTCCGCACACCACGCAGTGCTGTGGGTCTCGGAGTGGCCGCGCTCGATGGTCTACCCGGGCTTCCTGTCTCCGGTGCTGCTGTCCACCGGCATCCAACGCAGCTTCTCGCTGCTGTGCACTCCGATGCGTTCGGACCAGGCCGCCCGCGACATCCGCAAGAAGAAGGTCGAGCACATCTCCGACGCCGCCCAGCGGGCGAAGATCGGGCAGATCGAAGACGCCACCCAGACCGCCGAGTACCACGACGTCCTCCAGCAGGAAGCCGACCTGACCGCCGGCCACGGCGTGCTGCGGTTCACCGGCCTCATCAGCGTCTCCGCACCCACCGTCGAAGAGCTGGAGGCCGGTGTGGCCGCGATTGAGCAGGCCGCGATCCAAGCCTCCTGCGAGACCCGGCTACTCGTGGGACAGCAGGCCGCCGCGTTCACCGCCGCTGCGCTGCCGCTGTGTCGCCGAGTCTGACCCGTCAAACGGAGAGCCAGTACCAATCCCGAAGCCGGCTGCGTACGTGACGTGGGCATTCGGGTTGGTGCACACAGACTCTTTGATCGCCCGCCGTCTCCGCTTCGTGTGCTCGGCCCGTACCCGTGCGGGATCGAGTCGCTCTTCTCTGACTTCACCGTTCCTCGGCATCGTGGGCGCCCGGCTAGACGCGTTGTCCCGACGGGCAACGCAACTTATGTTGACTTGGAGGCCATGTCAACGTAGGTTGCTTTGTATGGAGATCATGGACCTCACAGTTCGGGCGGCTGACGTGTCCGACCCTCGCGTGGGACTGCGAGCGATCGCAGCATTGCGTCGCTTGGTGGACACGCTGGAGCTACGCCAGGTCGAAGCCGCTTTGGCCGCCGGTCTGGGCTGGACCGATATCGCCGATTGTCTGGGCGTGTCCCGTCAGGCCGTTCACAAGAAGTACCGCAACCGGGTCCGGCCCGGTCTGGCGCCCAAGCACGGAGGAGCTCGATGAGCGCACGCACGATGCCGATCTACCTGACCGCCGCCTGGCGCGAGGCCGCCCGTGCGCGGGAGCCTTACATCGACCTCGATCACCTTCTGATCGGCCTGATCGCTGCTGGCGGGCAGGCGGCCCAGTTACTCACCCGCCACGGCATCGATCTGATCTCTGCGCGCTCCGCCGCCGGTGCGGTCCATGCTGATGCGGTCGCTCTTCTCGGCGTGGACGTCCGCGCACTCCCCGCACCGGCACCGCGACCATTGAACGAGCTGAACCGCGGGGATGTTGGGGAAGTGCCGATGAACGAAAGGGCTGATCGACTCATTGACCGCCTCGGTGTCCGCGCGACAGAACGCGATCTGCTGCATGCCTTGCTCGCAGAGCCATCCGGAACGATCCGCGACCTCATCGAACGCGGTGGCGCTGATCTGGAAACCATGACCAGCGAGGTGGTTGGTGGCCACGCAGATTGGTCACCGGTCGCCCCGCAGCGTGCTCAGACCGTCGAATCGCAGGCAGAAACACGCATGGCAGCCGTGCAGCTGACGCACTTCATTCCCGCCGAGCGGGGACTCGTGCGTTCAGTCGCCACCGACAGCACGGTGGCCCCGCAATGGTTGATGGTTCCCGACACGACGCGGCAAAACGACGGCACGCTAGTCGTGGACGTGACGAAGCGCGGTCGCACCCGTACTCTCCGGCTCACCCCCACAGCCGACGAGGACGGACACGTTCGCTGGGACGACCAGCCGTTGGGCTGGTACGAGCTGCGATTTGTCGCCGTCGACGGTGGCACAATACTTACGCTGACCCGCGCTGTTCGTCCCCTCGGCTTGCTCGGCGCCGCACTGATTCCGCTGATCCGTCTGTCGAACGGACTTGGCCTGCTCGTCCGTGCACAAAACCTCGCGCTCGCCTGCGCCGACGCGATGGATCACAAGTAGTGATGGAGGGACGGGCAGGCGCCCCGACGCTCGCCCCGGCACCGTCGCGCGCCCTACTGGGCTACCTGCGCGAGCACCGTGGCGCACTCGTCATCGTGGTCGCTTTGTCGATCCTGGGCGCGGGGCTGAACCTGGCCCAACCGTTGCTGGTCAATCGGCTCATCGACTCGGTGGGGACCGGCCGACCGCTGGCCCAGCTGATCTGGGTGCTCATCGTCCTGGTGGTCGGTGCCGGGGTGGTCGGTGCGGTGCAGCAGTTCTTGCTGGAGCGCACCGCCGAAGGCGTCGTGCTGACCGCGCGGCGCCGGCTGATCGCCGCCCTGCTCCACCTCCCGGTGCGGGTCTATGACACTCGCCGCGCCGGTGACCTCGTCTCCCGGGTCGGGTCGGACACCACCATGGTGCGCGCCGCCCTGACCGGGGGGCTGGTCGACGCTCTCGGTGGCGCCCTGGTCTTCGCCGGCTCGCTCATTGCCATGCTGCTGCTCGATGCGGTCCTGCTCGGGATCACCCTGGCCGTCGTCGCAGTGGCCATGGTCAGCGTCGTGCTGGCCTCGGCCCAGATTCAGACCCTCACCCAATCGGCCCAGGAGGCACTGGGGCGGCTCGGCGCGGGCGTGGAACGGGCGGTCTCGGCGATCCGCACCATCCGGGCCAGCGGCGCCACCGACCGCGAGATCGCCCGACTCAACGATGAGGCGTCCGCCGCCTACGGCTACGGCGTGCGTGTGGCCGGCGTTGAAGCCGTGCTCTGGCCCATCAGCGGCCTCGCAGTCCAGGGATCATTCCTCGCCGTGCTCGGGGTCGGGGGCTACCGGGTAGCGGCCGGTGCCCTCACCGTGGCCGACCTGGTGACCTTCATCCTCTTCCTGTTCATGATGATCATGCCGCTCGGACAGTTCTTTTCCGCGATCACCACCGTGCGTTCCGCTCTTGGTGCCTTGGCCCGTATCCACGAGGTCCTCGACCTACCGCGGGAGGATGACGGCGACCCGCCTGTCATCGCGGGTGTGCCAGGGCGCGCCGGGACCTCCTCGGAAGAACCCCCACCACCCGCGGAGGGCGCCGAAGTCGTCTTCGACCACGTCACTTTCGCCTTCCGGCCCGGCCACCGCGTCTTGACCGATGTCACCCTCACGGCACCTCGCGGGTCCACCACCGCGATCGTGGGTCCGTCCGGGGCGGGCAAGTCGACCCTGCTTGCCCTGGTCGAGCGGTTCTACGACCCCGACCGCGGCGCAATCCGCCTGGATGGCACCGATATCCGGGTCATGCCGAGGGCGGTGCTGCGCGCCCAGATCGGTTACGTCGAGCAAGACGCGCCGGTGCTGGCCGGCACGATCCGCGAGAACCTTGTTCTCGCCAACCCCACCGCCGACGACGACCAATGCCGCACCGTGCTCGCCGCCGTCAACCTCCTGGAGCGCATCGCCGCCCATCCCGATGGGCTGGATGCCACTGTGGGCGACGACGGTGCCGGCCTGTCCGGCGGAGAACGCCAGCGCCTGGCCATCGCCCGCGCCTTGCTCGTAGACGCCCCGCTGCTCCTGCTCGATGAGCCCACCGCGAGCCTCGACTCCCGCAACGAGCAGGCCCTGCACCAAGCGATCCGCTCGGCATCGACCGGCCGCACGGTGCTCATCGTCGCTCACCGCCTGGCCACCGTCGCGGCCGCCGACCAGATCGTGGTCTTGGACCGTGGCCGGCTCACTGCCACTGGCACGCACGCCGAGCTATTGGAGACCTCGGCCCTCTACCGCGAACTCGCCCACCACCAACTGCTCGCATGAGAGTCGAGAGTCCCGCACTGGCCACGTGTGCGAGGACTTCGGACACACGCACGGCCGGCGTTGAACTGTGACACGGATACCCACCACGTCTGGTCGCCTCCCTCCGACGTGAGGCGCGCAGGGCTTGCGAGTGCACCTGCCTGACACACCACGTCTCAGGGAGGCCACACGATGCCCACATTCCACAACCCACTCGCCGATGCCGCCGAGGCATCTGACGCGCTGCGCGGGCTCGCGCACGCCAGCCGCGTCTTCGACAACCCCGCCGACACCTACAGCGTGCTCGGTGACCTCCTCTCGGGCGTCCGATCGCTGCGCCAGGTGCTCGATCAGCTCGGCTCCGCGCATCTCGTTCATCGCGGCCGCGCTCACGACGATGACGGTGACCAAGCGATCGGTGCCTCCGAAGCCCTCGCCGCGGCAGACGACCTGCACCACGCCGGAACGCTCCTCGATAGTGTCGAGGAGCGCGTCAATGCCGCGATGACCCATTCGGGACGCATCGCCTGGCACGCCCCCGCCCAGGAACTCGACCGGGAGGCAGTGTCCACGGAAGCACCGCGGCGGTGGCTCAGCGTCGTCTTCCTCCAAGGCTCAGAAGCTGACGAGGTGCTCGACCTCATCAACCGGGACGGCCCCGACGCGGCGATCACGCACCTGAGGAACTGGGACTACGGGGAGGAGACAACCGACGCGGCACTGGAGAACGGGTACGTCTACGAGGAACCACCCACCGGACAACTCGACCGGGTCGCCACGGACGGTGACTACACCCTCACGTACAACCCGTTCATGGGGCACGTCAATCTCCTCCGGGCACACCCCGCCGCCACACCCGACCCGACCATCGACGGGACCGACGTGGTGACATCGCGTGAGGCCATCAGCGGCGTCGGGCCACTCGATCCGAGCACGCCCCAGACCGAAGTGACGCCCGCATCCGCGCGGACGCAGCACGGGTCGGTGGGAGCGGAGCCGGACTGGTTCGCGGAGCCGACCCGCTCCTCAGAGTCGACGGGGCGGGGGTTGTCGCTGTGAGCGCGCGCGAGCCCGAACGCCTGCACACCTCGGTCCTGGTCGCCCCGACCGCCGACCGTCGCCGGCTCCGCAAGCAACGCAAACAGGCCGCCGCACGCCTCCAAGTCGAGCAGCGCCGCGCCGAGCAGGCCGCGGCCAGGGCGAAAGCCGAGGCCGAACGGGCCGACCGTAGAGCCACCACTTACCTACCCGCCGCCGGTGAGTCCGGTCCTACAGCTCTGCGCACCCCGGGCGGGTTCCGCCTCCCGCGCCACCAGGACACTTCCGCGACGCTGGCGGGTGCCTATCCGTTCGTCGCTGAAGGCGGTCTCGGCTCCGAGGGGGTGTTCGTCGGCCAAGACCTCTACTCCGGCGGCTCGTTCGTCTACGACCCCTGGGTGCTCTACGCCCGCGGGATCATCACCGCCCCCAACGTCGTCCTCGCCGGCATCGTGGGATCGGGCAAGTCCTCGCTAGCGAAGTCGCTCTACACGCGGTCGCTGCCGTTCGGGCGGCGCGTCTATGTCCCGGGTGATCCGAAGGGCGAGCACACCGCCGTCGCGAACGCGGTCGGCGGGAAGGCAATCGTCCTGGGCCACGGACTCAGCACGAGACTGAACCCCCTTGATGAAGGACTCCGGCCCTCCGGGCTGTCGGATCACGAGTGGGCCATCACGGTCGCCTCCCGCCGCCGCGATCTCATCGGCGCTCTTGCTGAGACTGTCCTGGCCCGCGGGTTAACGCCGTTGGAGCACACCGCGATCGACCTTGCCCTGACCGCAGTCGTCGCGGAGAACACTGTGCCGATCCTGCCGATGGTCGTCGACCGCATCCTCACCCCGGACGAGGCCGCCGACGGCAGGTTGGCCGAGGACGGGCGGCTCGTCGGCCATGCCCTGCGCCGCCTGGTCGCCGGTGACCTCGCCGGCCTGTTCGACGGTCCCAGCACGGTCCGGTTCGACCCGTCGCTGCCGATGATCAGTCTCGACCTATCCCGGGTCACCGAGAACTCCACACTCATTTCGGTGTTGATGACGTGCTCGTCGGCGTGGATGGAGTCCGCACTGCTGGACCCCAACGGTGGGCAGCGGTGGGTGATCTACGACGAAGCGTGGCGCCTGATGTCCCACCCAGCGTTGTTGAAGCGGATGGACGCGCACTGGCGCCTTGCGCGGCATTACGGGATCGCGAACATGCTGATCTTCCACAAACTCTCCGACCTGGACAACGTCGGCGACGCGGGCTCGGCCATGCGCTCCCTGGCGAACAGTCTGCTGGCCAATGCCGAGACCCGGATCGTCTACCGGCAGGAATCCGACCAGCTCGGCCCCACTGCCCAGGCGCTCGGGCTGACCGGCACCGAACAGAAACTGCTCCCATCGTTGGGCGTCGGGCAGGGGCTGTGGCGGATCAAGGACCGGGCTTTCGTCACCCAGCACCAGCTCCATCCCGCCGAGCTGGAGCTGTTCGACACCAGCTCGCGGCTCACCTCGGGGGTGAAGTGATGACCCGTAAACCCCCACGCCACACCACCGGACCGGTACCGGAAGAGACGCCGGTTGTGCTGCCGCACGCGGTCATCACCGTCACCGAGACCGGCGTCCTGGACGTCACCGTCGACGGCACCGACGTCCCACCACCAGACGGCGATGCGTGGACGCGCAGCACCTTCGGGCCCCTCATGGACGCCCTCACCCGGGACCGGACCAGCACGGTGCGCATCGAGGTGCACGAGAGCGACGGCACCGTGTTCACCGACGTCATCCGCACCCGCCGCCGCACCGCGCCCAAGCCACCAGAAACCGAGGCGGAGACCGAGGCCGAACGAGGCAGGCAGGTCAAAGGCAGCAGCAAGCGGCGGCCGGAACCCGTCGAAGTGACCGGCGACGGGTTCGTACCCGGCGAAGACGTCGCCGTCGCGGTCATCATCGCCCACGCCGATGCCATCAGCACCGGTCATGCCCGCGCCCTCCTGGACCGGGGTCAACTCCGGTCGCTGCCATCCGATGTTGCCAGCGAGGTCGTGCTGTTCGGACGCGTCTCGGGGACTATTCACGTGCGGCGGCTGCCGTGAGCGCCCCACCGGGGCGGCAGGGTGGGTCGTTCGGTGACGAGCTGACCAACGCCGCCCTTATCGCTCTGGTCGGGATGTTCGGGATCGCGCTCATCCTCCGCGCCTCGGGGTCCGTGGCGGCGTTCCTCACCGGCACACCCCAGCCCGAGGCCGGCCCCGCCGCTGGGCTCGGAGTGTTATTCAACCCCGGCGACCCCGCGGCTGCGCTCGACGCCGACGGGCTCAACCCGACCATGTACTGGATCATCACCGTGGCGATGCTGGCCGGGCTCGTGACCGCCGGAGTATGGGGGTGGGTGCGGCTGCGCCGCCATTCCCGCCGAGTCGAGACCGACCCACGCCGCCTCGCCGGCACCGCCACGGCCCATGAAGTCACCCAGACGGCCTCGGCGAAGGCGCTGCTCCGCCGGGCCGAGGCACTCCGCGCATCCCTGACCGATCCCGCACCGTCGGATGTCGGCTATCGGATCGGCACGTCCAAGGGGCGCGAAGTGTGGGCGTCGGTAGAAGACTCGATCCTGCTCATCGGCCCGCCCCGCTCCGGCAAGGGCCTGCACATCGTCATCCCGGCCATCCTCGACGCGCCCGGCGCCGTCGTCACCACCAGCACCCGGCCGGACAACCTCACCGCCACCCTCCGCGCGAGGCAGCGTGGCGGACGGCCGGTGGCGGTGTTCGACCCCCAGCGCCTCGCCGAAGGCATCCCCGCCGGAATGCGCTGGTCACCCATCCGCGGATGTGAGGACCCGCTCACGGCGATGATCCGCGCCACCGGCCTCTCCGCAGCGACCGGCCTGTCCGCTGGCGGGGTCGAATCCGGCGGCTTCTGGGAAGGCAAAACCCGCACCGCCCTCCAAGCCCTCCTGCACGCCGCGGCTCTCGACCACCGACCACCAGCAGAGCTGTTCCGGTGGACCCTCGACCCCACCGCCGCCGCTGAAGCCGTCGCGATCCTCACCAACACCACGCAGGCGGCCACCGGGTGGGCGGACTCCCTCGGAGCAATGATCGACGCCGACCCCAAAACGCGGGATTCGATCTGGCAGGGCGTCGCCCTGGCCCTCAGCGCCCTGGCCGACCCCCGCGTCCTCGACGCGGTCTCGCCCGGGCCCGGTGAGGGCTTCGACCCCGAAACCTTCATCCGTGACCGCGGCACGCTCTATCTCCTCGCCACCGGCGCCGGGGCCGGTGCATCCTCCGCGCTGGTGGCGGCGTTCGTCGAAGACCTCATCGAAACTGCCCGCCGTATCGCTGCCCGCTCACCAGGCGCACGCCTCGACCCGCCCCTGCTGCTCGCGCTCGACGAGATCGGCAACCTCGCACCACTTCCCAGCCTGCCCACGTTGATGGCTGAGGGCGGCGGTACCGGTATCACCACCCTGCCCGTCCTCCAGTCCCTGGCCCAAGCACGGGATAAGTGGAGCGACAACGCCGCCGGAGCAATCTGGGACGCCAGTATCGTCAAGATCATCCTCGGCGGCGCCTCCAACTCCCGCGACCTCCAAGACCTGAGCACGCTCATCGGCGAACGCGACGAGTACACCGACTCCGTCACCCGCGGCGACCACGGCACCCGCTCCAACCAACGCTCCATCCGCCGCGTCGCGATCCTCCCACCAGACCGCATCAGGACACTCCCGTTCGGCACCGGTGTCACCCTGCTGCGAGCCGCGCCGCCGATCGTCACCGACCTACGCTCCTGGCCGTCACGTTCGGACGCAGGCCAGCTGAAGGCCGACCGGGCCGAGATCGAGGCGCTGCTGCGTCGCCCTGGTTCCTGACCCGGCGCGCCTGCCGGGGGTGGGATGTGCACCTGCCTGACACCAGCGACCCCGATCCGGGGACGCCGCGTTTCAGGAGGAGATTCCGATGGCTATCCAGACTCAGCAATCGTTCTCGGGCTTCGTCGCGTCCGACCCGCAACTCACCCGCACCGAGAACGGCGATGCCAGGCTGTACATGAAGGTCGGCAAGGAACACTACCGGCAGGAGGACGACCGGTCGTTCACCCAGTTGGAGACCACCTTCCACAACCTGGTCGCCTTCAAGGCCGCCGCAGAGCAGGGCCACGAACGACTCGCGAAGGGCGACAAGTTCATCGCCGAGGGCTACGTCCGCGAATACACCCACCAACGCGACGGTCAAGCGGTCGAGGGTGAGGAGTTCGTCGCCCGCCGGCTCGGGCACGACATGGCCCGCACGCGATACGACGTCGACCGCACACCCCGCCGGGCCGCGCCTGAGCGGGACGCGGCCGCGTTTACCGCCCCCGAGCACCGCCCCGTCACGCAGCCGCCTGCGTCCGTGAGCATGTGACCGAAGGGGATGCTGACGATGGACGAATACACCCCCGGACCAGACGAGCCCGACGATCTGGACGACGACCCCGGCACCGAAGACGCATCGGATGATGTGGCGGAGCCGCCGCACCCGGTGAACTGGAACCTGCTGACCGCCCACGACCTCGAACAGGAGTGGCTGGCGCTGAACGACTGGGTGGCATGGCTGCGCCGCACTTACGGGCTCCCCGCTGCGGTGATCCCGCCGTTCTGGCACCGGCACCTGGAACTGATGTGGGAGCTGTCCGCGCTGCACCTCCACTGGCTGTGCGCCTACGACCCCGAACAGAACGGTTCGGCGCCCGTCGGCTGGCACCGCGACTTCGCCGACGCCCGCAACAGGCTCCGCGAATGGGTCGCCGCCTCCGGCACCCGCCTGGACCGCGACCGGCACACCCGGCAGACCGTCTGGCCCGGTGAAGACCCCGCCCCGCCCGTCGAGGACGTCATCATCGCCGACCGCGGCGAGGACTTCGTGGAGTTCGTGTTCGAGCAGGTCGAGGCCCGCCGCGAAGCCGAGGAGGCGTTCTTCCGCGCCCTCGATGAACGCACCGGAGAAATCTCATGACGCACCGAGAAACGCCCGGCCGGGACGAGCGGCTGCCGGATCGGATGCGGGACTACCGGATTGAGGCCGAGCCGCGTGAGACACCCGACCTGCACAAGCTCGCACAACTGTTCATCGGCATGGCCCGTTCCCGCGCCGAACAAGACCACGCCCGTCCCGCACCGGACACCGTGTCGCCGGGTCCCGACGCATGTCGGGGGCACGAGGTAGAATCAGATCAGCAAGAAGCCAACGACTAAACCTCCGGTTCGGTCGTGGTGCGCGGTCCTGTTTGGCCTTCGTGGCTTACCCAGCAGGCTCCGATATCGAGTCGGCTGGGTCCTGTTTCCCTTTTACGAGTCGCACCGCACCAGCGGTAGCCACCGTTCGTGCTGGGCCCGATCAATCCGGGGAAGGGAAACACGACCCGTGACCATTACACAACCACCAGCCACTACCGCCCTGGACCGCATCGGCGAGACCACCACCATGGCAGTCTCCTACCTGCGCGTGTCCACCAAGGAACAAGCCGAACGCGGCGGCCGTGCCGAGGGCTTCTCGATCCCCGCCCAGCGGGAGGCGAACCTGCGCAAGGCCCGAGACCTCAACGCGGTCATCACCGAAGAGTTCATCGACGCCGGCGAGTCCGCCCGCAAGGCCGACCGGCCCGAGCTGATGCGGATGATCGAGTACGTCAAGGCCCACCACGTCGCCTACTGCATCGTCCACAAGGTCGACCGGCTCGCCCGCAACCGCGCCGACGACGTGACCATCCACCTCGCCCTCAAAGAGGCCGGGGTCATGCTCGTGTCCGCGACCGAGAACATCGACGAGACCCCGTCGGGGATGCTGCTGCACGGCATCATGTCCACCATCGCGGAGTTCTACTCCCGCAACCTCGCTGGCGAAGTCTCCAAGGGCATGAACCAGAAAGCGCTCAGTGGCGGCACCAACGGCAAAGCACCCATGGGCTACCTCAACGTCACCCGCCGCGACGAACTCGGCCGCGACGTCCGCACCGTCGAGGTCGACCCCGACCGTGCCCCGCTGGTGCGATGGGCGTTCGAGGCCTACGCCACCGGGAACCACTCCACCATCAGCCTGCGTGAAGAACTCATCGACCGTGGCCTGACCACGGTCCCGACCCCGAAGCGGCCCTCGAAGCCGCCGGTGCTGTCTACGATCCACAAGATGCTCACCAACCCCTACTACAAGGGCAGCGTCCGGTTCCGCGGCGCCAGCTACGACGGCATCCACGAACCCCTAGTCGCGCCCGAGGTCTGGTACCGAGTTCAGGCCGTCCTGACCGCGCATCAGACGTCCGGAGAGAAGACTCAATCCCACGACCACTACCTCAAGGGAAGCCTGTACTGCGGGGAGTGCGGGTCCCGACTGACCCTGACCCGGGCGAAGAGCCGCCGCGGCGTCATCTACCCCTACTTCATGTGCTCCGGCCGGCACGCCAAGCGCACCACCTGCGAACGCAAGTCCATGTTCGTGCCCGACATCGAAGCCGCCGTCGAGGACTACTACCGCCACGTCCAGATACCCGAGCAAGTCCTCACCGCGCTCCGCGAGCTAGTCACCGGTGAATTCGATCGGCTCCACACCGCCGCCAAGCAGGAGACCCAGGCATACAAGGGCGAACGCGACGCGCTCCGGAATGAACGCCAGAAACTCTTGCAAGCCCACTACGCCGGAGCCGTCCCCCTGGACCTACTGGGGACCGAGCAGGACCGCATCGCCCGTCGGCTTGCGTTCCTCCAAGCGCAGATTAACGCCGGCGACATCGAGTACGAACAGGCCAAGGCCCACTTGGACGACTGCCTGGCGCTGGCCGGCGACATGCACGCCATCTACATGAGCATCGACGACCCACTGCGACGGATCGCCAACCAAGCCTTCTTCGACAAGCTCATCGTCCAAGACGACGACACCATCCACGGGGAGCCCGGCGTCCCGTTCAACGTGTTTCTCAGCCGCGACGTCCAGACCCTCGCCGTCCGCCAACAAGGACGGACGACGGAATCCGGAACTCAAACCGGTGATGTCGCTGGTTTGAACAACGACCTTCTGGTGGGCCCTACGGGGATCGAACCCGTGACCAGCGGATTAAAAGTCCGATGCTCTACCACCTGAGCTAAAGGCCCCCGGCGACCATGATGGCCGGTATATATCCTAACGCAATCCGCGCTCTCCGTTGCAGCGAGGTCGTGGCCGGGGTGTTTGGGTCCGGAGTATCGTCGAGTACATGAGTGACGCCCAGACATCCGCAGCGGGCTCGGGTGGACGCCGACACCACCGCCCGACACCTTTTGCCCCGGCAGATTTCGAGCCCTTCGCCAGTGGTATCGACCCTGCCCGCATTTCGGAGGCCGGCCAATTGGCGGCCGAGGCGTTGGTCCACCACGGGCGGGCCAACTCCGATCCCGCAGTGACCGCCCGGCTCATCAAGCTGGCCGATCAGGAGGGTCTGGAGGTGCTGGCCGAACTGTGGGCCAAGAGCCCCGCCCGTTCGCTCCCCGGCGCCCTGTGGCGGCTCTACGCCCTCGGAACGGCCACCCGGCGCGACCCCGAACGCTACGCCGCGTATTTCGCCGCCGGGCAACAGACCGCCGACGTTTCACGGGTCGTCGCCGGGGTGGCCGAACCTCCGGGAGCGGACGAAGTCTCGGCGATGACCGATTCGATCCTGACCGGAGCCTTCGACGGTGATTTCGACGTGGCTCTGGAACGTACTGCCGCGTTCTGCCGGATCATCTCCTTGGGCCAGGCCGAGCACGCCGACGCCTCCGAGACCTCCAGCGCCGACCGGGCCACCCGATTGACCCGCAACGCCGACCTGCTGGTGAAGACGGCGGAGGATCTCGAAGCGGCGGCCCGGTCGTGGCGGCGCGGCGAATTAACCTGAACCGGCACCAGTGCCCCGCCTGATCTGTTCCGCCATCGCGAGTATCCGGCATCCCACCTAGCGAGATCCCATGTTGACACGGCCGGGGGTGACGGAGAAAAATGGAGGCGGTGTCGGACCGCGGTAGCCCCGGGTTCCAAAATTTAGCCGCTTCGAGCGGCCTTCCGCCGAGAGGTGCTCCCGGTTCGGCACCACCCCACCGGTCAGGTCTTTGAAGGCCCGTGCGTAGACTGGGACGCAATCATTCGTCCACCCACCAGACGCCGGCGGTAGAGCTTCGTGAAATTCAGATTATTTCCCGTGGAGACGCGTGGACTGGAGTTGCTGCAGGAGTTGGGCACCACGGTCCGCCATTGCGTGGAAACCCTGTCGGAACTGTTGGGGGCTCCCTCCGAGGACCAGCCGGGACTGATCCGAGAGCTCGAGCAGTTCGAGCAGCGGGCCACCGATCTGCATCATGGCCTGCTCACACATTTGCGCACCAGCTACGTCAACCCGCTACCGCGTGAGGATCTCTACACGTTTTCCCGCCTGCTCCATGACGCCGTGGGCGAACTCTGCGGGGCCGGCGACCTGTTGGTGTCCACCTCGGTGTCCGGGGTCTCCCGTCGGGCTGCGGAACAGCTGGAGATGCTCGGACGTCAATCGGAGATGACCAATGAGGCGCTGGCCAGGCTCCAGCACCCCGACGACCTCGAGGACGTCTGGATCCAGATGATTCGGCTCAGTCGCCGTTCCCGCCGGACCCACCGGGCCTGGCTGGGAGAGATCGCCGATTTGTCCAAGGCCTCCTCGATCCTGCGCCACCGTGCGGTCGCCGAACAATTGCAGGCATCAGTGAACTCGTTGCGGGCGGTCGCCGACCATCTGGGACGCGTCCTGGTCAAGGAATCCTGAGCCGGTCGGAACCATGACCGTGCTGCTGTGGTGCGTCTTCGCCGCGATCTGTGCCTTCGCGTTCCTCAACGGCTTCCGCGACGCCTCCAACTCCGTGGCGGCAGCCGTCCGTACCCGGGCGCTGACCCCCTCGATCGCGGTGGTCTTGGCCGCATTTTTCACCGTCGTGGGAACCCTGCTCAGCACAACGTTCGGCAGTTCCTTGGTCTCCGCCGCCGATTTGAACGTCCCGGATGGGGCCGCGGGTCTGGCGATCCTGCTGACAGCCGTCTTGGCCGCGGGTGGCTGGGGATTGTTTTGCTGGTATCGGGCCATGCCGATGTCCTCGACCCAGGCGGTGATCTCGGGGTTCGCCGGTGCCAGCGGGGCCTCGGCACTGCTCGGCGGGGACGGCGCCCAGGGGATCACCCGGATGCTGGTCGGTGGCGTGCTGATCCCGCTGCTGCTGACCCCAGTGATCGCTTTTGGCCTATCCTTCCTGGTGGTCATCCCGCTGACCTGGCTGCTACGCAATTCCAGCTCCTCTGATGTGAACACCATCGGGCGGCTGGGTCAGTCGGTCACTACCGGGGCCGTGGCCCTGGGGCACGGCCTACAGGACGGCCAACGCACCGCCGCGATGCTCACCCTGGCCCTCGTGGCCGGGCAGACCGCCACCCCCACGGGAATCCCCTTCTGGGCGCAGGCCCTCGCTGCGGGCTGTTTGGGCGTCGGGGTGCTGTGCGGGGGGTGGCGCATCACCCATACGATCGCCTACCGGCTGGTGGCTATCGATCCGCTGCGCGGCATGGGCGCCCAGGCGGTGTCCGCCTCCATGCTGTTCATCGGCGCGATCGCCTTGAACATGCCCCTGTCGACGACCCAGGCGGTGACCAGCTCCATCGTGGGTTCGGGCGCCAACCAGCGGTACGAATCGGTGGCCTGGAGGCGCGTGGTCTCCGTCGTGTTGTATTGGCTGGCAACTCCCGTGACCTGCATTGCCGCCGCAGGGGTGCTTTTCCTGGCCATCAATCCACTGCTGGGCTGGGCCGGCTGAAGCAACGGCCCATGCCCTCGAGGTGCATGCTGCCCGGGGGGAGTTCAACGCACGGATGCGGGGCACCGGCAGGCACCCCGCATCCGCACTCGATCCACTGGGGATCCCCCGGAGATTCCCCCTCCGGGGCCGTTCCCGCCACGCGCTGACCCGCGACGGAAACCGTCTGTTTATCCGAACCGGCCAGAGACGTAGTCTTCGGTGGCCTTGACGGACGGGTTGGAGAAGATCGTGGCCGTATCGTCGTATTCGATGAGCTTGCCTGGTTTTCCGGTCCCGGCGATGTTGAAGAAGGCCGTCTTATCGGATACCCGGGCCGCCTGCTGCATGTTGTGCGTGACGATGACTACCGTGTAGTCGTTCTTCATCTCGTTGATCAGGTCTTCGATCGCCAGGGTGGAGATCGGGTCCAGGGCCGAGCACGGTTCGTCCATGAGGATCACCCCGGGTTTGACCGCAATGGTGCGGGCAATACACAGGCGTTGCTGCTGGCCACCCGAGAGCCCGGATCCCGGCTTATCCAGCCGGTCCTTGACCTCGTTCCACAGGTTGGAGGCGCGCAGCGAGGACTCCACCAGGTCATCGGCGTCGGATTTGCTGATCTTGCGGGCATTCAACTTCACCCCGGCCAACACGTTGTCGCGGATGGACATCGTGGGGAACGGGTTGGGTCGCTGGAAGACCATGCCGATCTGGCTGCGCACGGTGACCGGGTCGACCCCTGGGTCATAGAGGTTGTCTCCGTCGAGCAGGACCTGGCCCTCGACGGTGGCGCCGGGGATCACTTCGTGCATCCGGTTCAGGGTGCGCAGGAAGGTGGACTTGCCACAGCCCGAGGGGCCAATGAAGGCGGTGACCGACTTGGCTTCGATTTCGATGTTCACGTCCTCCACGGCGCGGAAGTTGCCGTAGTAGACGTTGAGGTCTGAGACGTCGATGCGTTTGGACATAAGGGGTTCCTTCGGTGTTCTTCGGGCCTAGCGGCCGGTCTTGGGGGAAAAGACCCGGGCAATCAGCCGGGCGCCGAGGTTCAAGACCATGACCATGATGATCAGCAGCAGGGCTGCCGCCCAGGCCCGTTGGGCACTGGGGTCGATGTTCGTCGGCGAGGTGGGGCTGAGGATCTGGTAGTAGATGAACGTCGGCAGCGTGGCCATCCAGTTGCTGAAGACGTTGAAGTTGATGTTGTTGGCCAGCCCGGCGGTGACCAGGATCGGTGCCGTCTCGCCGATGACGCGGGCAATGGCGAGGGTGACGCCCGAGGCGATCCCGGAGATCGCGGTGGGGATGACGACCTGGGAAATGGTGCGCCATTTGCGCACACCCAACGCGTAGGAGGCCTCACGGAGTTCGTTGGGGACGATCTTGAGCATCTCTTCGGTGGAGCGGACCACCGTGGGGATCATCAACACCGACAGGGCGACGGCGGCAACAATGCCCATCCGGGTGGAGGGTCCGAAGATGACACCGAACAGGGCGCCGGCGAAGAGGCCCGCCACGATCGAGGGGATGCCGGTCATCACATCAACGAAGAACGTGATCCCCCGGCTGAGCGAATTGCCCTGCCCGTATTCGACCAGGTAGATCGCCGCGAGCATTCCGATCGGGACCGAGATGATCGTCGAGAACGCCGTGATCAACAGGGTGCCGATCACTGCGTGGTAGGCGCCACCGAGGACCGGGGTCCCGTCGGCCACCGACTGGTTGTCCACGGCCCCGGTCATGCCGTTCATCGAGGTGAACAGGAAGTTCGAGGTCATTCCCGGCAGGCCGCGTTCGAGCACCGTATACAGCACCGAGATCAGCGGGATCAGCGCCAGGATGAAGCAGCCGTAGATGAGGTAGGTGAAGAACGAGTTGGTCCCCTGCCGGCGGCCCTCCACGAGAACGGTCACCGTGGTGGCCCCGGCAACGAAGAGGAGGGCCGTGTAGATCATCATCGAGGCGATGGAGAAGCCACCGAGGGTGGATCCGGCGGCCCCGAGGATCAGGGCGGAGAGTCCGACGGCGGGGATCGCCCACCGAGGCAGGCGCCCCTTGGAGAGCCGGTTGCGGCGCGACGTGACCGGGACGGGAAGCGGGGTCAGGGTGGTGTTGGTCATCAGTTGGCTCCCGAGAATTGCTGGTGGCGGCTGATGATCCAGCGGGCGATCATGTTCACGGCCAGGGTGATCACGAACAGCACCAGGCCTGCCGCAATGAGTTCGGACATCCGCAGGCCGAAGGCCTCGGGGAAGTTCAGGGCGATTTCGGCGGCGATCGTCTGGTTGCCTGATTTGACCAGCGAGGGGATCAGCGTGCCGGTCGATAGCACCAGCGCCACGGCCATGGTCTCCCCGAGGGCCCGGCCCAAACCGAGCATGACCGCGGAGATGATCCCGGCACGGGCGAACGGCAACACCGACATACGGATCATTTCCCAACGGGTGGCCCCCAGCGCCAGCGCCGCTTCTTCATGAAGTCCGGGGGCCTGGAGGAAGATCTCCCGCGATAAGGAGGTGATGATCGGCAGGACCATCACCGCCAACACGACGCCCGCGGTGAGCATCGTCTTCCCGGTTTGGGAGACCGGCCCGCCGAAGATGGGGAGGAACCCGAAATTCTGGTTGAGCCATTCATAACCCGGAACCAAGACCGGTGCGAGCACCAAATAGCCCCAGATCCCGTAGATCACCGAGGGGATCGCGGCGAGCAGATCGATCACATAGCCCAGCGGTGCGGCCAGCTTCCGGGGGGCGTAATGCGAGATGAAGAGGGCGACGCCGAGCCCGACCGGGGTGGCCAGCACAATGGCTATGGCCGCTGCGATCACGGTGCCGATGACAATCGGCCAGATATAGGCGAAGAACCCGTGCCCCCCGGAGATGGCTTCCGGGTCGGCGGTGAAGGCGGGGATCGCCTGGACGAAGAGGAACAGGGCGACGGCGAAGAGCGTGAGGAGGATGAGGATCCCGGCGGACTTGGCGGCCGCGGAGAAGACCCGGTCTCCGGTCCTGCCCGAACCGGGTCCCGGAGTCAGCGCATTGGTTGTCATATGTGACCTTTCGGTCCGTGGTGGCCCGGAGTCCATAGCGGAGGGGAATTCCTGGACTCCGGGCTGGGTTGGTTATTCGCTTTGGCTACTCGGAAGCTACCTTGATGGAGTCGATGGCCTCATGGGCCTGTTCCATCAACGGCTCGGACAGCGGGGCGCTGCCCGCCGAGTCGGCTGCGGCCTGCTGGCCTTCGGCGCCGACGACGTAGTTGCCCCAGGCCTTGACCAGGTCAACGGTCTCCTGGTCCTGGTAGGTGCTGCAGTAGATGTGGTAGCTGACCAAGCTGATCGGGTAGGCCCCCGATTCGGTGGTATCGCGCTTCAGTTCCAGGGCCATGTCCACGTCCGAGCGCCCGGTGACCGGTTCGGCGCTTTCCACTGCCTTGGCTGCTGCTTCTGCGGAAAGCTCGGTGTAGTCCTCGCCCACCTTGACCGAGGCGGTCCCCAAGTCGCCGACGGCCGAAGCGTCGGCATAGGTGATCGCCCCCGGGGTCGAGGTGGTGGTGGATACGACGCCGGCGGTTCCCTTCGCGTTCTCGGACTGCAGGTCCGAGGGCCAGTCCCCCGACTCCTCGTACGTCCAGGTGTCACCTGCGGCTGCCGAGAGGTACTGGGTGAAGTTCTCGGTGGTGCCCGACTCGTCGTTGCGGTGCACCACGGTGATGTTGGTGTCCGGCAGGTCGACGCCCTCGTTCTGCTCGGCAATCGCCGGGTCGTTCCAGCTGGTGACCTCCAGCTTGAAGATGGCGGCGATCGTCTTCGCATCAAGCTTGAGCTGACCGACGCCTTCGAGGTTGTAGGCCACGGCGATCGGGGAGACGTAGGCCGGGATGTCGAACGCCCCCTCGGGGCCGCAGATCTTCTGGGAGGATTCGTACTCCTCGTCGGAGAGGTAGGCATCGGAACCAGCAAATTGTGCGCCACCTGCCAAGAAGGCCTTGCGACCGGCTCCTGAGCCATCCGGGGAGTACTGGACCTTCGCCCCCTCGCCGGTGGATTCGAATCCCGACTTCCACGCGTCCATGGCCGCCTTCTGCGAGGAGGCGCCGATACCGGTCAGGGTTCCGGTGACGGCCTTGCTACTCTGCTCCGAAGAGCCGCCCGAACTTTCGGTGCTGCCGGTGGGATTATCGGAACCGCAGGCGGTGAGAGCCAGGGCTGCGACGGAAAGTACTGAGGCGATCTGAACAGTGCGGGAAAGCTTCACGTGGTCATTCCTTCTTCTTCTGCGACGATGGCTGGTCTTGCGGTGCATCTACGACGCTAGGCAGCGGAAGTGAAGAACGGTCCCGGGCCGGGTGAACAACAGGTTAACTCGGGTCGGATCTTCTCCGCATGTTCGCGGGAATTCCAGCGTTGACGAGGGTTTTCGGTCGTGAGTGCGCTTCGTGAGCGGTCCATCACACAGCGCTGGGGTGTTCACCTGCTTTCATGCCAAACTGTAGGCATGGACAAGAGGACACCGCTGGGCAACGTGTCCTCATTTTTGCGCCGGAGAGCACGTTCGGGGACGGCTCGGGTCCGTGTATCACTGGTGCAGATCATTCAAATCACCGTCTGCGCGGTCGGCGCCTACTGGATCGCGGAGAAGATCCTGGGCCACCAGGCGCCCCTCTTCGCTGCCACATCGGCGGTGATCGCCTTGGGGTTCGGTGGAATGACGAGGATGCGCCGCGTCCTCGAGGTGGCCATCGGCTGCACCCTGGGCATCGCCGTCGGCGACCTTTTGCTCACCGCGCTGGGTACCGGAATCTGGCAGGCGGCCACCGTGGTCTCTGTTTCCCTGGTTCTCGCCCGTTTCCTGGACAGCGGATCGATCTTCACCACCCAGTTCGGAGTTCAGGCCCTGCTCGTGGTTTTGCTCCCGGCCCCCGATGGCGGTCCCTTCACGCGTAGTGCCGATGCCATCATCGGAGGATTATGCGCCCTGCTGATCACCGCCTTGGCGCCGCGGGACCCGCGTCGGGAACCGGCCGGGGAACTACGCCAACTCATACGTGAACTCTCGGCCATCCTGCGCGAATGCTCCGTCGCCGTCCGCGAATCCGATTCGACCCGCGCCTGGCATGCACTGGTCAGGGCACGCGGGTCCCAGCCGCTGATGGATAAGATTCCGGCTTCGTTGACCGGCGCCCATGAGATCGCCACGTTTTCACCACATTTTCGGCGCCACCGCGGCGAACTGCAACGGTTGCGGCGGGTCGCCGGGCAAGTAGATCTGGCCATGCGTAACCTCCGGGTCTTTTCCCGGCGGATGGCTTCGGTCATCACCCACGCGGCCCTACGCGATGAAGCCGCCCTGGAGCTCTCGGTCTACCTCGACGAGTTGGCCGATGCCGCCGACGCGTTGGCCCGCTCCGTCATGGAGCCCCAACAATCACAGCGTGACCGAGCAGAGACAGCCGCACGGGAGGAACTCATCGCTGCCGCCGGCCGGCTCACCCCCGCCTCCTTCGGCGCCACCGGACTACAGGGCGAGGGGCTCGTCCTGTTGCTGCGCCCCCTGGTCGTGGACCTGTTGGAGGCCACCGGCTTGGAGCACTCCGAAGCGGTCCCCTTCCTGGCCAGGCTCTGAAACGCGCCCAGCTGTCAGTCAGAGGCGATAACATCGTGAACCATGGCCAGTAAGAGCAGTACCCGCACCCGTAACGCCCCGAGCTATCGCTGCGCCGAATGCGGTTGGACGACCGTAAAGTGGGTCGGACGCTGTGGTGAATGCCAAGCCTGGGGAAGCGTCGAGGAGATCGGTCAGGTCACCGCCCGCACCACGGCGGCCGCCACCGTGGCCAGCCCGGCGTTGAAGATCGCCGACGTCGACTCCTCATTGGCCCTCTACCGGCCCACCCTCATCGGCGAACTGGACCGGGTTCTGGGCGGCGGGCTCGTCCCCGGAGCGGTGATCCTCCTGGCCGGGGAGCCGGGGGTCGGCAAATCGACGCTGTTGCTCGACGTCGCCGCCCGCACCTCGCGCACCGACCGTACGGTCCTGTACATCACCGGCGAGGAGTCGGCAGCCCAGGTGAAAATGCGTGGAGAACGCATCGACGCCCTTTCCGACACCCTCTATCTGACGGCCGAAACGGATTTGGGCATCGCCCTAGGCCAGATCGAAAGGCTGGACCCCGACCTCCTGGTCATCGATTCGGTCCAGACCTTATCGTCCGCTGATGTTGAGGGGGCCGCCGGCGGGGTGACCCAGGTCCGAGAGGTCGCTGCCTCGCTGATCAACGCCGCGAAGAAGCGAAACATGACCACCATTCTGGTCGGCCATGTGACCAAGGACGGTTCCATTGCCGGACCCCGGCTGCTCGAACACCTGGTCGACGTCGTCTGCCAGTTCGACGGCGAGCGCCACTCCCGTCTGCGCCTGCTGCGGGCCGTAAAGAACCGGTACGGGCCCACGGATGAAGTGGGTTGCTTCGACCTGACCGAATCGGGGATCGAAGGCCTCGCGGACCCCAGTGGTCTCTTCGTCACCCGCACCAAGGAACCGGTCTCGGGCACCTGTGTCACCGTGACCTTGGAGGGGCGGCGGCCCTTGGTCGCCGAAGTGCAGTCACTGCTGGCCAAGACGAGCAACGCCCAACCTCGCCGGGCCACCAGTGGGCTCGATGCGGCCCGCACGGCCATGATCCTTGCGGTACTCCAGAGCAGGGCGGGGATGGACCTGTCCAACCTGGACTCCTACGTCGCCACCGTCGGCGGCGTCCGGCTGGGGGAACCCGCCACCGACCTGGCCACGGCCCTGGCTATTTCCGGGGCCAAGTTGGATCGTCCCCTGCCGGCACAGTTCATTGCCTTCGGGGAGGTCGGGCTGGCCGGGGAAGTCCGGCCGGTACCGGATATCGGTCGCCGCATCACCGAAGCCGAGCGCCTGGGTTTCCGCTATGCGGTCGTCCCGGCCTCTCCCAATGGGCCCGGTGTCGTGCCCCATGGCTTCAAGGTCCGCGAAGTCAGTACCCTGCAGGAAGCGCTGAGCGCGGCCTTTGGTTAGGGTCGACTGCGCACCGCACCGACGTCCTGCCTCGCCGCAGCGGCCGCGCCCTGCTTAGGATGGGGTGATCCATCGGAAGGAACCCCATGCCCAAATCGCCTGAAGAAGCGTTGCGCACCACGCTGGCCCGTGTCGCCCCCGGGACCCAGTTGCGTGATGGTCTGGAGCGGATCCTGCGTGGTCGGACCGGGGCCCTGATCGTTCTGGGCAGTGACCGGACCGTTGAATCGATTTCGTCGGGAGGCTTCGACATCAATATCGACTTCTCCCCCACCCGCCTGCGCGAGTTGGCGAAAATGGACGGCGCCATCCTCTGCGACCGCGACGCCTCCAACATCCTCAAGGCGGCAGTGCAGTTGGTGCCCGACCATTCCATTGACACCCAGGAATCAGGAACCCGGCACCGTACAGCCGAACGCGTGGCCATTCAGACGGGTTTCCCGGTCATCTCGGTGTCGCAGTCAATGCATATCATTGCGATCTACGTCCAGGGCATCCGCCATGTCCTGGAGGGTTCCGAACCCGTGCTGGCCCGGGCCAATCAGGCCTTGGCCACCTTGGAGCGTTACCGCAACCGGTTGGACCAGGTCACCAGCACCCTCTCCGCCCTCGAGATCGAGGCAACCGTCACCGTCCGCGATGTTGCCGTGGTGCTCCAACGTCAGGAAATGGTTCGACGCATCTCCGAGGAAATCGACCAGTATGTGCTCGAACTTGGTGTTGACGGACGCTTGCTGGCCCTGCAGTTCGATGAGCTCAGTGCTGGGCTGGGACCGGGCAGTGACCTGCTGCTGAAAGACTATTCCGAGGCCGGAACCGAAACGGAACATGTTGCCGCTTCATTGGCGCAGCTGCGTTCCTTCAGCTCCAACGACATGATCGACCTGAGCCGGATCTCCACGATCCTCGGCTTCACCCCGGGCACCGATTCGTTGGAGGCGGTGGTGCACCCCCAGGGTTTCCGCCTGTTGGCCAATATCAAATCGGTTCCCCGCGCGGTCGCCGATCGGCTGGTCGCCAGCTTCGGCGGCCTGCAGCACCTGATGGCCGCCAACATCGATGACCTGATGGCCGTGGACGGCATCGGCGAGCAAAGGGCCCGCACGGTCCGTGAGGGCCTCTCACGCATTGCCGAGTCCAGTCTGCTCGACCGGTACATGTAGGCCCGTCGGCGGCGGCCTACTTCAGCGAGAAGTTGACCTTGTCGCTTTCGACGTCGCCCAGCTTGGCGGTGAACGTGTAGGTTCCCGGGCGGGGCTTGGACTCGATGTCCTTGCAGCCGGGGGCACTGCGCTGACGATCCCAGGTGAAGCGGGCGCTTTCGGTCGCCCCTGCCTTCAATGTCATATCGCTATCGGAGGGATCCTTGCGGCAGTCCGTCGTGGAGAAGATCCGGTCCGATCCCGACACGATGCTGAATTCCTGCTGACTGGTCCCCACATTCACCGTGCAGTCCTCGGAGCCCGTGTTCTCGATCTTCATCTCCAACACCGGCTTCTCCGCAGGGTCATAGCTGCCTTGATCCGTAGCGGCGCCCAACGTGATGTCTCCGGAGGCGCAGGTTCCGCCCGCCGCCTCCGCGGAGGAGGCCGTGCTGGAGGCCGATGCTTCGGCGCTGCCGCTTTCGGTGGCGGCAGCACTTCCGCTCGCCGATGGGGTGGCCTCGGCACTGGCCGACGGGGAAGGCGCCGGGCTCGAGGACGCGGCGGCCGGCGGCGGGCCGGCACCGTCGGTGGTCCTGGTGAAGAAGCCCACCACGGCGATCACGGCCCAGGCCAGCAACGCGAGAACGACCAGCAGAGCCACTCCAACGACGATTCGACGACGACGGAAGACTTCCGGACTGGGTTTGCCCCTGCCCGGAGACCGGGACTGCTGTTGTGCCATGCCCCTAGGGTATGGAGCAGCCGCGGCCACCCCCGGTTCCCACGCCGTGCACTAGGGTATTGGTGCCCCGCTTTCCAAGGAGTCACGTGCCACCCACCCCGCCGCTGGACCTCGATGCCCTCCATCACGACATCACCGGATGGTTCGCCACCGAAGGCAGGAACCTGCCCTGGCGGAGCCCGCAGTGCGGCGCCTGGGGGATCATGGTCAGCGAGTTCATGCTCCAGCAGACTCCCGTGGCCCGCGTCCTACCTGTCTGGGAAGAATGGATGCGCCGCTGGCCGGAACCGGCGGCACTGGCTGCCGAACCCGCGGGAGAGGCAGTGCGGGCCTGGGGCCGGCTCGGCTATCCGCGGCGTGCCCTGCGCCTGAGCGAGGCCGCCCGACGCATCGTCGAGGAACACGAAGGAGAGGTGCCCTCCTCCCCCGCTGACCTGCTCGCCCTGCCCGGGGTCGGCAGCTACACCGCAGCAGCCATTGCCTGCTTCGCCTTCGGGCAGCCCGAAACCGTCGTGGACACCAACATCAGGCGGGTCCATGCCCGCCTGGTCAGCGGCAAGGCCCTGGCCGAACCCAGCCCGACCGCTGCGGAAGCACGATTGGCTGGCGATCTCATGCCGGCCACCGGGGACGACGGGGGCGATCTGGCCTGCGCCTGGAATGCGGCGGTGATGGAATTGGGGGCCCTGATCTGCACGGCCCGCTCACCGCGTTGCGCCGAATGCCCGGTTTCGGCCTCCTGCGCCTGGATCGCACGGGGCAGGCCCGAACCCCATTACACGCCCAAGGGCCAACCCTGGGCGGGGACCGATCGCCAGGTCCGCGGTGCCATGATGGCCGTCCTGCGCGCCAGCGACGACCCCCAACCCGCCGACCTGCTGGTGGACACCGCCCCGCCGGAGTCGGGGGGCGACGCCGAGTCCGATTCTGCGTTCCAACGGCTGAGGTCGCTGGCTGCGGGGGCTGAACAGCGCCGTCGATGCCTGGCGGGGCTGCTGCGGGACGGGTTGGCCGTGGAAACCGAGGCAGGAATCACCCTGCCGCACTAGCGGCGGGGACGGGGCCCGTCAACGACAACGGGGCCCCGCATACCGCGGGGCCCCGTGGCGCCGTGCGGCGCCTACCTCATGAAGGATGAACGGACTTATTTGTCCTTCTTGTCCTTGTCGTCGTCGCCACCGAGGAACTTCTCCTGGGCGCCGTCGATGGCGTCCTTGTGGTCGCCGAGCTGGTCGCCGAACTTGTCCTGGGCGGCGTCCACGCCTTCGTTGATCTTGTCACCGTGTTCGTTCTTGAGGTCCTTGGCCTTGTCGCCGAGTCCACCCAAGCTATCTCCGAGTCCCATTTCTTGACCTACTTTCGTTGGTTTCCAGTTGGTACTTACGGTGCCACGGCTCCCCACTGGCTGCGGGGTGCGGCTCGTCGGCCCCCGAGGGACCTGTGCTGCCAGCGTAGGTACGAGCACGGCCGCTCGTCCACCATGACGGACCAATTAATCCGGGATTCATCCGAGCGCGAAATCCCGGGCCTCAGAGGTTCATGATCATCCTGGTGTTGCCCAGCGTGTTCGGCTTGACCCGCGCGAGGTCCAGGAACTCGGCGACGCCTTCATCGGTGGAACGCAGCAACTCCGAATACACCTCGGGGTCCACGGCGGTCTGATTCTCCATGACATCGAAGCCCATCGTCCTGAAGAAATCGACCTCGAAGGTCAGGCAGAACAACCGGCTGACCCCGATCCTGCGCGCGTTCTCGATCAACTCGATGAGCAGGGACCTGCCGATTCCTTGGCCGCGGCGGCTGTCCACGGTCGCCAGCGTGCGCACCTCGGCAAGGTCCTCCCACATCACGTGCAGGGCACCGCATCCCAGCAGGTCCCCCCGGTCCTCGGCCACGATGAATTCCTGCAGGCTCTCGAAATAGGCGACGGCTTCCTTCTCCAGCAGGACCCTCTCATCGGCCAGCGGCCTGACGAGCTGGCGGATCCCTGCGACATCCGATGTGCGGGCAGGCCGAAGTATGAAATCTGGCATCTACCCATCCTATTCCCGTCGGCGGCACCCTCCCAGCACATGACCAGGGGCCCGGTCGTGGATCTCCACGACCGGGCCCCTGGTGCAGGCGGGGATCAGGCTCAGGTGCTCAGGTGGCCTTCCTCGATCTCCGCGGGGCTGTCCTTGCCTTCCAGTTCCGGGGTCTCCTCGCGGCCGGTGAAGGTGAACTTGGCGTCCTCGCCCTCGCCTTCGACGTCCACGGTGACCGTCTGGCCGGCCATGATCTCCCCGAAGAGGATCTTCTCGGAGAGCTGGTCCTCGACCTCGCGCTGGATGGTCCGACGCAGTGGACGGGCACCCATCGCCGGGTCGTAGCCCTTCGTGGCCAACAAGTACTTCGCCTCGTCGGTCAGCAGGACGTGCATCCCCTTTTCGACCATGCGGGACTCCAGGCGGGCCACGAACAGATCGACGATCTGCACGATCTCCTCCTGCGACAGCTGCGGGAAGACAAGCGTGTCGTCGACACGGTTCAGGAACTCCGGGCGGAAGTGCTGGCGCAGTTCCTCCTGGACCTTGGCCTGCATCCGGTCGTAGTTGGTCTTCGTGTCGCTGGTCGACTGGAAGCCGGTCATGACGCCCTTGGAGATGTCCCGGGTGCCGAGGTTGGTCGTCATGATGATCACGGTGTTCTTGAAGTCCACCACACGGCCCTGGGAGTCGGTCAATCGGCCGTCCTCCAGGATCTGCAGCAACGAGTTGAACAGATCCGAGTGGGCTTTTTCGACTTCGTCGAACAGCACGACGGAGAACGGGCGACGACGGACCTTTTCGGTCAGCTGTCCGCCCTCCTCGTAACCGACGTAGCCCGGAGGGGCACCGAAGAGCCGGGACACGGTGTGCTTCTCCGAGTACTCGGACATGTCCAGGGTGATCAGTGCGTCTTCCTCGCCGAAGAGGAACTCCGCCAGGGCCTTGGCCAGTTCGGTCTTGCCGACGCCGGTGGGGCCGGCGAAGATGAACGAACCGCCCGGGCGGTTGGGGTCCTTCAGCCCGGCACGGGTCCTGCGGATGGCCTGCGAGATCGACTTGATCGCCTCGTCCTGGCCGATGACCCGCTTATGCAGCTCCGCCTCCATGTTCAGCAGGCGGCCGGATTCCTCCTCGGTCAGCTTGATGACCGGGATGCCCGTGGAGTTCGCCAGTACTTCGGCGATCAGTTCCTCGTCGACTTCGGCGATATCGTCCATATCGCCGTTCTTCCAGGACTTCTCCTTCTCGGCACGCTCCTCCTGGAGCTTCTGCTCGTTGTCGCGCAACGAGGCGGCCCCTTCGAAGTCCTGGGCATCGATCGCGGATTCCTTCTCCCGGCGGACCTTGGCGATCTGCTCGTCCATCTCCTTCAGTGCCGGAGGGGCCGTCAGTCGACGGATACGCAGGCGGGCGCCGGCTTCGTCGATGAGGTCGATGGCCTTATCCGGCAGGAAGCGGTCGGAGACGTAGCGGTGTGACAGCTGAGCGGCAGCGGCCAATGCGCCATCGGTGATGGTCACCCGGTGGTGCGCCTCGTAGCGGTCACGCAGGCCACGCAGGATCTCCGTGGTGTGTTCCACGGAAGGTTCCTTGACCTGGATCGGCTGGAAGCGGCGCTCCAGGGCGGCATCCTTCTCGATGTGCTTGCGGTACTCGTCCAGCGTGGTCGCGCCGATCGTCTGGAGTTCGCCACGAGCCAGCATGGGCTTGAGGATCGACGCTGCATCGATGGCGCCTTCGGCGGCACCGGCGCCGACGAGGGTGTGGATCTCGTCGATGAACAGGATGATGTCACCGCGGGTGCGGATTTCCTTGAGGACCTTCTTCAGGCGTTCCTCGAAGTCGCCGCGGTAGCGGCTGCCGGCCACCAGGGACCCCAGGTCCAGGGTGTAGAGCTGCTTGTCCTTGATGGTCTCGGGGACGTCGCCGCGCACGATGGACAGGGCCAGGCCCTCGACCACTGCGGTCTTGCCGACGCCCGGCTCACCGATCAGCACCGGGTTGTTCTTGGTCCGGCGCGAGAGCACCTGCATCACGCGTTCCTTCTCGAACTCGCGGCCGATGACCGGGTCGAGTTTGCCGTCGCGGGCCGCCTGGGTGAGGTTTCGCCCGAACTGGTCCAGCACGACCGAGCCGGCAGGCTGTCCTTCGGCCTGGCCCTGGCCGACTCCGGCGCCTGCGGTTTCCTTGCCACCCTGATAACCCGAGAGCAGCTGGATGACCTGCTGGCGGACCCTGTTCAGGTCGGCGCCCAACTTGACCAGGACCTGGGCGGCCACTCCTTCGCCCTCACGGATCAGACCGAGCAGGATGTGCTCCGTACCGATGTAGTTGTGGCCGAGCTGGAGTGCCTCACGCAAGGAGAGTTCCAGGACCTTCTTGGCGCGGGGGGTGAAGGGGATGTGTCCGGACGGGGCCTGCTGGCCCTGGCCGATGATCTCCTGCACCTGCTCCCGAACGGCACCGAGGGAGATGTTCAGTGACTCCAGCGCCTTCGCGGCGACACCCTCCCCCTCGTGGATCAGGCCGAGCAGGATGTGCTCGGTTCCGATGTAGTTGTGGTTGAGCATGCGCGCCTCTTCTTGGGCGAGCACGACAACGCGACGGGCACGGTCGGTGAATCTCTCAAACATGCGGCACACTCCTAGCTAACGCGTACTCACGATGCTACGCATCAAATGGCGCCAGATGGCCCGTGTTCGCCGTGGGGATAAAGCAGATTTCCCCACCGTCCCGCCGGCGGGGTGTCCGAGCCGGTCCCCGGGAGGTCCCGGGGGTTGCCGAAGCGGGCTCAGGACTCCGGATGTACTTCGCGGTAGGCGTCGATGACCTCCGAGTGCAGGCGGCCGCGTTCGCTGACCTTGAAGCCGTGGTCGGCAGCCCACGCCCGGATGGCGGGGGCCTCGGACGCGGAGTAGGCGGTGGAACGCCTCGCCCCGGCGACGAAGGGGGCCAGCGCCTCTCGCAGCTTCCCGGCATTGGCCTCGCCGAGGTCGATCTCGTAGTGGCTGCCGTCCAGACCGAAGTGCACGGTCTCGTTCGCCGTCGACCCGTCCAGGTCGTCGATGAGCGTGATTTCGACCTTGCGCGCCACGGGCGGCTCCTCACTTAGAAGGTATCGGGGCTTCCAGGCGGGCCCCGGGGCATCTCGCCCTCGGGGTCCGGGGGTCGAGGTGTGCCTCCGGAGACCATGGTACTGCGGATGGGCCGATCTCGGCGTCCGGGAACCTACTCCCCGGGCCGGTCGGCGCTCCCGGGGTCGGGTTCCTCGGTAGGGGCCGTCCCCTCCCGGTGGGCATCGGCAGCGGATTCCGCCAGCCGCTCATTGCGATCCACCCGGAACAGGGCACGCATCACGAACCAGAAGACCAGTGCCGCGACGATCGTGGGCAGCAGCACCTCGACGTAGGCCATGGTCTAGGCCTCGGGCTTCAGGAGCGGGTAGAGGATGGTCTCGCGGATGCCGGCGTCGGTGAAGAGCATGACCAGCCGGTCGATGCCCAACCCGATGCCGCCCATGGGCGGGGCACCGTACTCCAGCGCCCGCAGGAAGTCCTCGTCCAGTTGCATGGCTTCGTCGTCACCGTCGGCGGCAAGTCGGGATTGTTCGGTGAGGCGTTCTCGCTGGATGACCGGATCGATCAGTTCGGTGAAGGCCGTGCCGCGTTCCATGCCCCCGATGATCAGGTCCCAGGCTTCGATGACCCCGGGTTGGGAGCGGTGCGGTCGGGCCAACGGCTGGGCCGCCGGCGGGTAGTCGTAGACGAAGGTCGGGTCGATCAGGGTCGGTTCGACGATCTCCCCGAACAGTTCGATGACCAGCTTCTCGGCCCCCCATTTCGGGTCGACCTTCACGCGGTGCTTCTCGGCGATCGATTGAAGCAGCCCGGCCGTGGTTTCGGGGGTGATTTCGGTGCCCACCGCTTCGGAGAGGGCGGGATAGACGCTAAGCCAGCGCCATTCGCCGTCGAGGTTGATGGTGCCCTGGGAGGTCTCGATCCGGCGGCCGGCCCCGACGGCGTCGGCGGCCTTGAGGATGATCTCCTGGATCCGTTCGGCCATCACGAACTGGTCGGCGTAGATCTCATAGCATTCCAGCGTCGTGAACTCGGGGGAGTGGGTGGAGTCCACACCTTCGTTCCTGAACAGGCGCCCTACTTCGAAGACGCGGGGAATGCCGCCGACGACGGTGCGCTTGAGGTAGAGCTCGGTGGCGATCCTCAGGGTCATGTCCTGGTCGAAGGCATTCAGATGCGTGTGGAAGGGCCGAGCCGAGGCCCCACCATGGATCAGTTGCAGCATCGGGGTTTCGACTTCCACATACCCGTGGCCGTAGAGGGTGTCCCGTACGGCACGGGTCACGGCGTCACGCTTGTAGATCATCTCGCGGGCCTCGTCGCGGACCATGAGGTCGGCATACCGTTGGCGGACCCGGGTCTCCTCGTTGAGGTCGGCGTGCAGCACCGGCATGGGGCGCAATGCCTTGGAGGCCATCTGCCATTCGGTGACCATGACGGAGAGTTCGCCGCGGCGGGAACTGATGACGGCACCCTTGACGAACACGTGGTCCCCCAGGTCGGTGAGTCGCTTCCAGTCGGCCAGCGACTCCTCGCCGATGTTGGCCAGCGAGAGCATGGCCTGCAGGCGGACGGCCTCGCCCTTCGGGCCCGACTCCTGCAACGTGGCGAAGCACAGTTTTCCGGTATTGCGGGCGAACACGATGCGCCCTGCCACGCCGACGATGTCCTGGGTCTCCTCGCCGGCTTCCAGGTGTCCGTACTTCTCACGGATTTGCAACAGGGTGTGGCTGCGTTCGACGCCGACCGGATACGCCTCGCGGCCGGCTTCGAGCAGCTCGGCGCGTTTGGCCAGACGCACCTGGCGCAGGTCATGCGTGTCGATGGTCTCGGCAGGGGTGGGGGCGGTGGGGGTCTGATCAGCAGTCACAGTACTCGATTCTACGTCCTTCGGCCGCGGCACGGGCACGCTCTTCCATGGGTGTGCCAACGGTCACGGTTTGCTGCACGGAAGCGCTCCACCGCCGTCTCCAGGAGGGGACGCCGGTAGAGCACCGGTCACCAGATGGCAACGCGCTCCTGGGGATCCAGCCACATCCCGTCGCCGGGCTTCGTGTCGAAGGCCCGGTGGAAGGCATCCATGTTCCGCGCCACCTGGTTGCAGCGGAACTCCCCGGGGGAATGGGGATCGGTGGTGATCCGGTTGACCATCGTTTCGGGACGGGTCAGCGACCTCCAGCACTCGGCCCAACTGTGGAAGAAGCGCTGGTCCCCGCTCAGACCGTCGATCTCTTCATCCACCGACAGCCCGCGGGCCTGCAGATCCAGGCGGTAGGCCTGGTAGGCGATGCCCAGGCCACCCAGATCGCCGATGTTCTCCCCCAGGGTGAGTTCGCCGTTGACGTGGTGCTCCGGCGCCTCCTCGGGGACGAGGGCATCATATTGGGCCACCAGCCGGGCCGTGAGTTCTTCGAAGGCCGCACGATCCTCGGCGGTCCACCAGTCGCGTAGTTGGCCCGTCCCGTCGAACTGCGAGCCCTGGTCGTCGAAGCCGTGGCCGATCTCATGGCCGATGACCGCACCTATGGCCCCGTAGTTCGAGGCCGGGTCCCGGTCGGGGTCGAAGAACGGGCTACGCAGGATGGCAGCCGGGAACCCGATTTCATTCAGCAGCGGATGATAGTAGGCGTTGACCGTCTGCGGATACATGAACCACAGGTCCCTGTCCACACCCTCATCGATTTTGGCCAGTTCACGGGAGAACTCGAATTCATTGGCGCTGGAGACATTGCCGATCAGGTCATCCGGGTCCGCCGATACGTCGCTGTAGTCGATCCACTTCACGGGATAACCGATCTTGGGGCGGAACATGGAGAGCTTCTCCTGGGCCTTCACCCGGGTTTCCGCGCTCATCCAACCCAAGGCGTCGATGGACAGCCGATAGGCGGCGATGAGGTTGCCGACCAGGTCCTCCATGAGGTCCTTGCTGCGTTGTCCGAAGTGCCCGTCGACATAGAGTTGTCCGATGTCCTCGCCAACGGCCCCCTCGGTGAAGGCCACCCCGCGCTTCCACCGCGGACGCATTTCGGTCACCCCTGCCAGTTTGGCCGAATAGAACGAGAAGTTCTCCTCCACGAAGGCCGCGGAAAGGAACGAGGCGTTGCTGCGCACGACCTGTACGGCCAGCCAGTCGCGCCACGCCCGGAGCGGCTGGGAGTGCAGCAGCCCCTCGACCCCCTGGAGGTAGCTGGGCTGCCAGACATCGACTTCGTCGTAGTACTTCTCGTCGATGCCCGCGCCCTCCAGCCAGAGGCGGAAGGTCGGCTGGAGGGAGAAGAGCCCCTCCGCTGACATCAGGTTGTAGCGGGCCTGGGCGTCGCGGCATTTGACGGCATCCCAATGATGGGCGGCCAGTGCCTTCTCCAACTCGACCACTCCGGCAGCTGCCTGGTCGGCGTTGGGTACCTCCACCAGGCCGAGCAACCGGCCCAGGTGTTCCTGGTATTCCTGCAACAGTTCAGCAAACTTCTCGTCCCGGTAATAGGATTCGTCCGGCAGTCCGAGGCCGGACTGGATGATGGAGAAGATGTTGCGGTCCGGTTGGCCGGCGTCGGAGTTCGCTCCGGCCTGGTAGAGCCCCGAGACGCCTCGCCGTTGAAGAGCCCCGCTGAGGGTCAGCAACTGTTCGATGCTGGTGCAGGCGTAGACGGATGCCAGATCCTCGCGGATGGGGTCCATGCCGCGGGCTTCGATGGCGTCCTCGTCCATGAAACTGCTGAAGAGCCCGGCGATCCGTTCCTGGCGGGCGTCGGCCACCCCGGCCGGCTCGGCGCTATCGTGCCGTGCTTGTTTGATGATGGCGTGCACGGCCGCTTCCGCCTCGTCGCGCAACTGCATGAACGACCCGTAGCTGCCCTGGTCCCCGGGGATCTGCGCGGTGGCCAGCCATTGGCCGTTGACGTGTCGGTACAGGTCGTCCTGGATCCTCACGTCGTGGTCGCGGTGGTCCTCGCTGGTCGCGGGTTCGGGCATAGTGCGTGAAGCTGGATCTGCAGTCATGGCTCCCCAGGGGTCGGGACGCCAGAAGTTCCCGTGGCGTCGATGGTGGTCTGACCCTCACCCTACTGATCGACTTCGGGCTTTGGCTGTGCGCCGGCCGAAGTTCCCCTGAACGCGAAAACAGGTAGCCGGCGGCCGGAACGCCGGCACGGGGTCCTTAAATGCAGTAA
>NZ_JBQSWX010000026.1:0-46791 GCF_052377615.1 Arthrobacter sp. AOP36-A1-22 | reverse complement strand
GGGCCGTGAGGCTGGAGGAGAGGACCTGTGCGGATTCGATGGTCACTCGACATCGCCACCGTTGGCCGAGGCGTAGTCCGCTGCCGAGAGCAGCGGTCCCTCTTCGGAAACCTCGACGGTGAACAGCCATCCGCCGCCGTAGGGGTCGTCGTTCAGCAGGGCCGGGTTGTCCTCCACGGCCGGGTTGGTCTCCACGATGGTGCCGGTCACCGGCGCGTAGAGGTCGGAAACCGACTTGGTGGATTCGACTTCCCCGCAGGTCTCCCCGGCGGTGACGGTCGAGCCGACCTCGGGCAGGTCGACGTAGACGACGTCGCCGAGTGCGTCGGCGGCGACCTGGGTGATGCCGACCTTGGTCGGGGTGGAGTCGTCAACCCACTCGTGCTCGGCGGAGTAACGGAGGGTCGAAAGAACCTTGCTCATGTGTTGTCCTTAGTCTCTGGATCCACGGATGTGGGGGATTTACTTCTGGCGGGAGTAGAACGGCAGGGCGACGACCTCGAAGGGCTGGGCCTTGCCACGGAGGTCGACATCCAGTGCGGTGCCGGCCTCGGTGAGTTCGACATCGACGTAGGCCAACGCGATGGGGTGGCCCAGCGTGGGGCTGGGCTGGCCCGAGGTGACCTCGCCGACGACGTTCCCGTCCTTCATCACAGCGTAGTGGGAACGTCCGGCTCGACGCCCCAGGCCCTTCAGACCCACGAGCTTGCGCGCCACGCCTTCGGCCTTCTTGGCTTCCAACGCGGTCCGCCCGAGGAAGTCCTCCTCCTTCTTGAAGGAGACGATCGGTCCCAGACCGGCATCGAACGGGGTGATGTCCGTGGACAGCTCGTTGCCGTAGAGCGGCATCCCGGCCTCCAGGCGCAGCGAGTCACGGCTGGCCAGTCCGGCGGGAATGAGCCCTGCCTCGGTGCCGGCCTCGAGCAGTGCCTTCCACAGGGTGGTGGCCTCGGCGTTGGGCAGGTACAGCTCGAAGCCGTCCTCGCCCGTATAGCCGGTGCGGGCCAGCATCACGTTGATCCCGGCGACGGTGACGTCATCGGCCGCGTAGTACTTCATCTCCTGGACGGTCTCGACGTCGGCGCCGGTGACCAGCCCGGTGAGGATCCCCGCGGCGGCGGGTCCCTGGATGGCGATCAGGGCCGTCTCGGCCGACTCGTCGGTGACGGTGACCTCGAAGCCGGCGGCGCGTTCGGCCAGTGCTGCCGCCACGACGTCGGCGTTGCCGGCGTTGGGGACCACGAGGAAGTCCTCCTCGGCGCGGCGGTAGGTGATCAGGTCATCGAGGATCCCGCCCTCGGCGTTGCAGATCACCGAATATTTGGCCTTGCCGATCTTCATGATGGCCATGTTCCCGGCCAGCGCACTGTTCAGGAACTTCGCGGCCTCGGGGCCTTCGACCCGGACCTCGCCCATATGGGAGAGGTCGAAGAGCCCCGCGGCTTCGCGGACGGCCTGGTGTTCGGCCAGTTCGGAACCGTATTTCAGCGGCATGTCCCAGCCACCGAAGTCGGTGAAATGCGCGCCCAGTGATTCGTGTTCGCCGTGCAGGGGCGTCTGCTTCGGCGTGGTGGTGGTTTCGGTGCTCACAGCTCAGGCTGCCTTTCGTCGGGTTCCGCGGATCCGGTCTAGTTCTCGAATGCCTCGGGTGGCGGGCAGGAGCAGATCAGGTTCCGGTCGCCGCCGGCCCCGTCGATGCGTCCCACCGGGGCGAAGTACTTGTCCTGGCGCAGCCCGGGCAGCGGGAAGGCCCCCTGCTCGCGGGTGTAGGCCCGGTCCCAGTCGCTGGAGACCACGGCGGCCGCGCTGTGCGGGGACAGCCGCAGCGGGGATTCCGCCGCGGTGAACTCCCCGGAAAGGACCTGCTCCATTTCGGCCCGGATCGCGATCATGGCGTCGATGAACCGGTCGATTTCCGCCAGGTCCTCGGATTCGGTCGGCTCCACCATCAGCGTGCCGGCGACCGGGAAGGCCAGTGTCGGGGCGTGGAAGCCGTAATCGATCAGGCGCTTGGCCACGTCCTCGGCGGTGATGCCGGTCTTGGCGGTGGCATCGCGCAGATCCAGTATGCATTCGTGGGCGACCAGGCCCTGGTTGCCGGTGTAGAGCACCGGGAAGTACTCGTTGAGCCGCGAAGCGACGTAGTTGGCGGTCAGCAACGCGTTCTTGGTGGCGTTGGTCAGGCCCTCGGCGCCCATCATGGCCACGTAGGCCCAGGAGATGGGCAGCACGCCGGCCGACCCGTAGGTGGTCGCGGCGACCGCGGTGCCGGTGCGTGCGGTGGCTTCGCCGGCCGGGGCTCCGGGCAGGAACGGGACCAGGTGCTCGGCCACGGCGACCGGGCCGACGCCGGGTCCGCCGCCGCCGTGCGGGATGCAGAAGGTCTTATGCAGGTTCAGGTGCGAGACGTCGCCGCCGAACTGGCCCGGCTGGCCGAGGCCGACCAGGGCGTTGAGGTTGGCTCCGTCGATGTAGACCTGTCCGCCGGCGGTGTGGACCTTATCGCAGACCTCGCGCACATCGTCGTCGTACACCCCGTGCGTGGACGGGTAGGTGATCATGATGCCCGCCAGTGCCTCGCGGTGGGTTTCGATCTTCGCGTCCAGGTCGGCGGAGTCGATGGTGCCGTCGGCTGCGGTCTTGACGACCACGACCTTCAACCCGGCCAGCACCGCCGAGGCGGCGTTGGTCCCGTGGGCCGAGGCCGGGATGAGGCAGACGGTGCGTTCGGCGTCGCCATTGGCCAGGTGGTACTGGCGGATGGCCAGCAGACCCGCGTATTCGCCCTGCGAACCGGCATTGGGCTGGATGGAGACCCCTGCGTACCCGGTGATGGCCGAGAGCCTGGATTCCAGGTCGTCGATCAGTTCACGCCAGCCCACGGTCTGGTGGGACGGGGCGTAGGGGTGGATGGAGGCGAACTCCGGCCAGGAGATGGATTCCATCTCGGCGGTGGCGTTGAGCTTCATGGTGCATGAGCCCAGCGGGATCATGGTGCGGTCCAGTGCCAGGTCGCGGTCCGAGAGGCGACGCAGGTAGCGCAGCATCTGGGTTTCGGAACGGACCGTGTGGAAGATCGGGTGGGTCATGTACTCGCTGGAGCGCACGACGGCGGCCGGAAGCTGTTCGGTGGCGGCGGCTTCGGCCTGTTCGATGGCGGCGGCCGCGTCGGCGACGCCGAAGGCCTCGGCGATCGCGACCAGGTGGGCGGTGGTGGTGGTCTCGTCGGTGGAGATGCCCACCGTGTCGGCGTCCAGGCGACGGAGGTTGATGCCGTTGTCCTCGGCGGCGGCCACCAGCTCATCGGCCCGGCCGGGGACCTGCAGGGTCAGCGTGTCGAAGAAGGATTCGTTGGCCACGGTGAAGCCCGCGTCACGGAGCACCGAGGCCAGCGCACCGGCCCGCAGGTGGGCCCGCTGGGCGATCGCCTTGAGGCCCTCGGGGCCGTGGTAGACGCCGTACATCGAGGAGGTGATGGCCAACAGCGCCTGGGCGGTGCAGATGTTGGAGGTGGCCTTCTCGCGGCGGATGTGCTGCTCACGGGTCTGCAGGGCCAGACGGTAGGCGGGTAGTCCGGCGTCGTCCTTGGACACCCCGACCAGGCGGCCCGGCAGCGAGCGCACCAGGCCGTCGCGTACCGACATGTAGGCGGCGTGCGGGCCACCGAAGAACAGCGGGACACCCAGGCGCTGGGTGTTGCCCACCGCGATGTCGGCTCCCTGCTCGCCCGGCGGGACGATGAGGGTCAGGGCCAGGATGTCGGCGGCGACGGTGACCATCGCCCCGCGCTCCTTGGCGGCGGCGATCACGCCTGCGTGGTCGGAGACCCGGCCCGAGTTCCCCGGCTGCTGGAGCACGATGCCGGAGATCTCGCCGTCGGGCAGCCCCTGGGACAGGTCGGCGATCTCGAGTTCGAAGCCCAGGGCCTCGGCGCGTCCCTTCACCACGGCGATGGTCTGCGGGAACATGTCGGCATCCAGGACGGTCTTGGCCTCGGCCTTGGCCTTGTTGGCGCGGCGCATCAGCAGGACGGCTTCGGCGACGGCCGAGGCTTCATCGAGCAGCGAGGCGTTGGCGATCGGCAGCCCGGTCAGATCCGAGACCATGGTCTGGAAGTTCAGCAGGGCCTCGAGCCGGCCCTGGGAGATCTCCGGCTGGTACGGGGTGTAGGCGGTGTACCAGGCGGGGTCCTCCAGGACGTTGCGCAGGATGACCGGCGGGGTGATCGTGTTGTAGAACCCCTGGCCGATCATCTGGGTCTTGACGATGTTCTTCGCCGCGATGGCACGCAGGTCATCCAGGACCTCGGCCTCGGAGCGGGCCGCCGGCAGGTCCAGGGGCTTGGCCTGGCGGATGTCGGCGGGGACCGCGGTGTCGACGAGATCGTCGAGGCTCGCGTAGCCGAGCTGCCGGAGCATGGTCTCGGTGGCGTCGCCGCGGGGGCCGATATGACGGTCGGCGAAGGCAAGTTCGCCGGCGGTGCTGGTGGTGGGACGGGCCGTGGTCTCGGTCATCAGGGGAACTCCAAGTGTGGTCGATGTGTGGTGCACACCGAATGAGCTTCGGTTCCTCCCCGACTCTGTATTGGACCTGAGAGATTCCGCTACGTCCGGAGTTGACCGGCCGCGGCTTGCACCGTCGGTGAGCGCTTCGCCTGCTGGTCGGGTGCCCCCGGCCGGCGATGCGTCTTCTTTCCAGAGTTGCCTCTGCGCGGCGGTACGGGGGCCTGAGAGATTCCCGGGGAGGGTATTGCTCCTACGGCGCCCGCCAGTGGATCTGACGGGACTCTCCCGCCGCAAGTCATAGGCGTGTGCCCTAGTGGACACGTCTTCATGATACGTGGAGACCCATGCCACGGACAACCTCCGCGTCGCGCCATCGATTTTCATATTCATGCATGATGGTGCGAAAATATGTAAGTTCATTTGCCGACACCGGCACCTGCCGCGATCCGACGGGCGCCGCCCGACCGCAGGCCCACCCGGCCCCGCCAAGGACCCAGTTGCAGATTCCATCGAAGCATCCAGCCCCGGACCTCCCTGCCCCGGCCGCCGGCCGCCGGCCCTTGACGCTGGGCCGGCAGCTCCTGCTCCGCAAGGACGTCGAAACACTACAGGCCGACGCCGGCCACGGTTCCGGCGGCGGGACCATGCGCCGCACCCTGGGGGTGCTGCAACTGACCATGATCAGCGTCGGTGCCACGCTGGGCACCGGCATCTTCGTCGTGCTGGGCTCCTCGGTGCCGATGGCCGGGCCCGCGGTCTGGATCTCCTTCACCATCGCCGGGGTGGCCGCCCTCCTTTCGGCGCTGTCCTACGCCGAAATGGCCGGGGCCGTCCCGGTTTCGGGGTCCAGCTACTCCTACACGTACGCGACCATGGGTGAAGGTCTGGCCTGGATCTGTGGCTGGTGCCTGCTGCTTGAATACGGGGTCTCGGTGGCCGCCATCGCCGTGGGCGCCGGGGAATACGTCAACGAACTCGCCGGGGTCTTCCAGCTGGACCTGCCCGCAGCGCTGACCAATCCCCCCGGAGCCGACGGCGGCCTGTTCAACGTCCCGGCCGTCCTGGTCGTCGCCCTGGCCATGGTCCTGCTGATGCGCGGGGCCAAGGAGTCCGCGACGGTGAACACGGTGCTGGTGTTCGTGAAGATCGTCGTGCTGCTCTTCTTCGTCGTCATCGCCTTCAGCGCCTTCCATACCGGGAACTTCACCCCGCTGCTGCCCATGGGCACCGCGGGCGTCTCGGCCGCGGCGGCCCGGCTGTTCTTCTCCTACATCGGTTTCGACGCCGCATCCACCGCCGGCGAGGAGGCGGTGAACCCGCAGCGCGATCTGCCACGGGCCATCATCGCCTCGATGATCATCGTGACCGTGCTCTACATCCTGGTCGCCATCGCCGCCGTCGGGGCCAAGGACTGGCAGTGGTTCATCGGCAAGGAGGCGGCCCTGGTCCAGGTCCTCGAAGCGATCACCGGCCAGGCCTGGGTGGCCCTGGTCTTCTCCGTCGGCGCGGTCGTGGCGATCATCAGCATCGTCATCACGGTGCTCTACGGCCAGACCCGCGTCCTGGTGGCCATGTCCCGCGACGGGATGGTCCCCCGCGTCTTCGGCCAGCTCAACCCACGGACCGGGACCCCGGTCCTGAACACCTTGATCACCGGCGGCGTCATCATGATCACCGCCGGATTGGTCCCCCTGGGGGAGTTGGCCGACGCCACCAGCATCGGCACGCTCTTCGCCTTCAGCCTGGTCAGCCTCTCGGTGATCCACCTGCGCCGCAACCGCCCGGAGCTGCCCCGCACCTTCCACGTACCGTTCTACCCGGTGACCCCGATCCTCGCGGTCGCCGGCTGCGTGTTCCTCATGGCCAACCTCGGGGTCACCACCTGGACCGTCTTCGGACTGTGGATGATGCTCGGCGCCGCCGCCTATCTGGCCTACGGGCGGCGCCGCTCCACGGCGGCCGCCTCCTATGCGGAAGCCCCACGGCACCCCGTCCGCTAGATCCCCCTCCACCGCCATCGGCTAGCGTGCCGGAAAACGCATATGTACCACTCAGCCCGAAAATGTAGATCCTGCCCACCCATGGTCTTGGGACAGTTCCTTGCGTATGGTGGGGCCATGAGCGATCCCACACCTCCTCCGCCCCAGCCCACCGGCCCCGCCATGCCCCCGACCGGCACACGCCCCGGGGAGCTCCTCGACCGGTTCCTGGCCCGGCTGATCGACGGCGTCATCCTGCTGATCGTCAACTTCCTGGTCGTAGGCCTGATCATCACCGGCGCGATCATGGGGGCCGGAGGAGCCGGCCTCGGGCTCGGCGGCAGAAGCTTCGGCGCGACGGCGGTGTCAGCGGTGGTCAGCGCCGTCATCTACGTCGGCTACTTCGCCTTCATGGAGTCCAGCCGGGGACAGACCGTGGGCAAGATGCTCATGAAACTGCATGTCGTGGGCGCCCAGGGCGGCCACCCGGATATGACCGAGGCGATCAAGCGGAACCTCTGGATGGGCTTCGGGATCATCGGAATCCTGCCGATCATCGGTACCGTACTTGGTTCGCTCGCCTCGCTGGCCGCGGCGATCGTCATCGCGGTGACCATCAACAACGACACCGTGAAACGCCAGAGCTGGTTCGATAAGTTCGCCGGCGGCACCCAGGTCATCAAGCAGGGCTGATCCGCTCCACCGGGGCCCCGGGCCGGGGCCCCGCTAGCCGGTGACCCCGCTGCTACCCAACCAGGTGCCGATGAGGAACGTGGCCCCCAGGGCCAGGATCCCGCCGACCACGACCCTCACCACCGGCTTGAACACCGGCGCTCCCCCGAGGCGCGCCCCCAGCCCCCCGGTCACGGCCAAGGCCACCAGGACGGCGAGGAAGGTCACCGGGATCCTCCACTGCGCCGGCAGCAGGACGGCCGTCAGGAACGGCAGCAACGCCCCGGCCGTGAAGGACACCGCGGACGCGGCGGCAGCACTCCACGGGCTGACCACGTCCTCGCGGTCGATATTCAGTTCGGCGTCGAGGTGGGCCCCCAACGCATCATGGGCGGTGAGTTCGGTGGCCACCGTCCGGGCGGTGGCGGCGCTGAGCCCCTTCCGCTCATACAGGTCGGCCAGTTCGTCGAGTTCCTCCTGGGGCAGGTGCGCCAGTTCGCTGCGTTCCTGGGCGATGAGGGCCCGCTGCGAATCCGCGGAGCTGGACACCGAGACGTATTCACCCAGCGCCATGGACACCGCACCACCGATTAGTGCCGCCGCCCCGGCGGCCAGGATCGGGCCGGTGGCAGTGGTCGCGCCGGCCACCCCGACCACGACGGCGGCGGTGGAGACGATCCCGTCGTTGGCGCCCAGGACCCCGGCCCGCAGCCAGTTCAACCGTTCGGCCAGTCCCCCGCCCTCATGCGGTTCGCCGTCGTGCTGGTTTGCTCCGGTGGATGGCTTCATGGCCACCAGTCAATCACTGCGCCGTCCTTCAGAGCCGGATGTAGGCCGGGTAGCGGGGGCCCATCGAGTCCCCCGAGGAGGTCCCCCGCACACGGCGCCCGATCCACGGCACCACGAATTCGCGGGTCCAGCGGGCGTTGGAGGCGAGTTGTTCCCTACGGGTCGGCTCCGGGGCGCTCTCCAGCTCCGGGGTCGCGATCGCGTCGGCGCCCTCGAGCAGGGTCAACACCTTCTTGGCCATCAGCGTATGCCCGGGGGGACCCATATGCAGCCGGTCCACCGCCCAGTACCGGAAATCGCTGAATTCACGCCAACGCCAGTAGTCGGCGACGAGGGCGCCATGGCGGTCAGCTGCTTCACGCACCCATTCGTTGTAGATGGCGGTCCGGCCCCGGGTCTTGCCGAAGACGGCCGAGGCCGAGGAGTCGAACCCGGTGAACACCACGACGGTTGCACCGGTGGCCCGCAGGCGGGCCACCATGTCGTCGTAACCGGCCATCAGCGCGTCGATATCCACCCGGGGGCGCAGGATGTCGTTGCCCCCGGCATAGAGCGTGACCAGGGTCGGTTCCATGGCCAGGGCCGTTTCGAGCTGTTCGTCGATGACCTGGTGGATCTTCTTGCCACGAATGGCCAGATTCGCATACCCCCAGGCCGGGTCGGCGGCACAGAGTTGCTCGGCCACCCGATCGGCCCACCCGCGGACGCCGTGGGGACGGGTCGGGTCCTCATCACCCACGCCTTCGGTGAAGGAGTCCCCCAGGGCCAGATACCGTTTCTCGAATTCCACCCGTCCAGCCTACGTCCACCGCTCTCCGGACGCCCGCCACCGGTCGATATGTATCCGCCCTCGGCGAAACCCGCCCGCCTGGGGCCGCCATGCGGGCCGGTCACAGGGTGTTCACAGTTCGGTTCGACAGGCTGGTTTCATGCAACACCGACAGGAACCCGTCCTCGAAAGGACCACCTCGTGAACATCCGCCAAGCCATCTTTGCTTCCGTGGCCTCCGCCGGGGTGTTGGCCGCCGGTTGGGTCGGCAGCACGCCACCGGTCGCCCAGGCGACACCGGCTCCCGCACCCTATCGACTCGGGTCCACCACGAGCGGTTCCGCGGTTGCGATCACCACGAGGCCGGCGGCCAGTCCCTCGACCCTGTCCAGTGTCAGGCGCCAGCAGCTGCGCGGTTCGGAGCCCGTCCAGCTCATCAGCACGCCGGACCACATGGCCCCGGCAGGTCTCGCGGGACCCCGGGCATGAGCGTGGTGGACGAAGCGACGGGCGGGCCGGCCGATCCGCGGATCCCGGAGCTGGCCCACCGGTCGTTCCAGGCCCTGGGCACGACGGTCGGCATCAGCGCGCCGCTGGAGCCCGACGAGCTCGACGCCGCCGTGGAAACGGTCCAGCGCATCTTCCTCGACGCCCAGACCTCCTTCGGCGTCGACGGCCAGGGCCCGGTGGAGAGCCTGCGTCGCGGGGACATCGAACTCCGGTACGCCCACCGCCGGTTGCGGGCGCTCTATGAGCAGGCGACCGTCTGGCGCCAGGCGACCGACGGTGCCTACACCCCGCACACCTCCACCGGACCGGTGGATCTGAGCGGGCTGGTCAAGGGGTGGGCCATCGCCCACGCCGGCCAGGCCATGATGGACCTCCAACTGCCGCATTGGTCGGTCACCGCCGGCGGCGACGTGCTGTGCAGCGGTTCGCCCTTCCCGGCAGAACCCACCGGAACCGACCCGTTCTATGGCAGGCATTGGCGGGCCGGGATCACCGATCCCTTCGATCCGGCGACCTTGGTCGCCGATGTGCCGTTGGCCGGGACCCCCGGGTTCACCGCGGCGTTGGCCACCACTTCGACGGGGGCGGGATCCGGGCCGAACGCCTATCTGCAGGTCAGCGTGTTGGCCGAGGAGATCGTCACCGCGGATGTGCTGTCCCAGGCCATCATGGTCGGCGGGGAATCCACCCTGGAGGCCGCCGTCCGCGATTTCGGGGTCGCGGTCCTGGTCTGCGGGCACGACGGCGAACTACTCGCCTCCTCGACCTGGCCCCTGCAGCAGAGCGCGTGAACCCCGGTGCCGCCGCTCAGCCGCCGGCGAGGGAGAGCAGGACCTGGCGTACGGCCACGCTGAGTTGCCCACCCCGGGTGCCGGTGCCGCTCTCCTCGGCCCGGGCCGGCACATAACCGAATCCGATGCCGTAGGCGGGGTCGGCGTAGGCCAGCGTGGCGTTGGCCCCGTCGTGGCCGAAGGACTGCCAGGACCCGAAGTCGTTGCGCGGGATCGATTTCATGAACATCACGGCGAACGCCCCGGTCAGCCCGTTGGCCCGGTCGAGGCCGAACACCTGCTCGGCGGCCACCGTCCCTCGCGTGTCCTCGGTCAGGAAGGGCCCATCGGCGGCCCCGTCGTCCCGGACGACGCCGGTGCTGGCCGCCGCATAGAGCCGCGCCAGGCCGCGGGCACTGGCCACTCCCCCGGCGGCCGCGAGGCCCGAGGCCCTGATCCGCCGGTAGTTGGGCAGGTCCAGCAGGTCGTAGCTGATGCCCTCTCCGATATCGAAGCCCGCCGTGGAGTTCAGCGCCAGACCCAGCGGACCATACGGGTCGATGAAGGGAAGCTCCGGGCTTTGCGCGGGTTTGAGCACCTCGCGGAACCGGGGCTCCTCGCCCTCGGGCAGACCGAGGTGGAAGTCGATGCCGAAGGGCTCCCGGATGCGGGTCTCGTAGACCTGCTGCAGGGTCTGCCCGGTGATGCGCCGGACGAGTTCCTCGGCGAAGATCCCGATGGTCAACGCGTGGTATTGGTGCGTGGAGCCGGGTTTCCAGACGGGAGGGGCGGCGGCCAGGCGTGCGGCGCCCTGGGATGATTCGGTGTAGTGCTCCACCGCCATGCCGCCGTCGACCCCCGGCAGCCCGGCCTGGTGGCTCAGCAGTTGCCCGACCGTGATGGCCTTCTTGCCCCGGGCCGCGAATTCCGGCCAATACCTGGTCACCGGTTCCTCCAAGTCCAGCAGGCCATCCTGCACCAGCAGGGCGATGACCATGCCGGCGGCCCCCTTGGAGGCGGAAAAGACCCCGGTCAGCGAATCCAGCTGTGAGTTCGGTCCCACCGCATGGTCGATGACGGGGTGCCCACCGGCGTAGACGCAGAGCTGGGCCGAGTAGTCGGGGTCCGCCGTGGCGAAGGATTCCAACAGCTCGGTGACGGGGGCGAAGCGCGGGTCGTTCACGGTGGGGCTCCTGGGCTCTGCCGATTCCGGGGAGGGGTCCCCGGCATTCGGGGATCTAGACTTCGGGGGTTTCCTGGCGGAAGCGCAACCGCCAGCGCTGCTCTTCACGCTGCCACAGGGAACCGACGGTGACCGCCGATTCCGTTCCGACCAGACGGTAGGTCAGGTGGATCGCCTCCACCCCCACGCGGATCGCCTCGAGCAGTTCGAAGGCACGGTCGATCCCGGGGCCGGCCGGCGGGGTCGACCATCCGCCGTGCGGGACGACGTCGTCCTCCTCGCCCACCTGATCGGCGGCTTCCAGCAGGTCCACGGCCCCCGAGGACAAGACGGTCACCGCGGTCTCGCGTTCGGTCAGCGTCCCCCGGGACGTGACTTCGCGGTAGTCCGGATGCAGCAGGAAGTTCAGCTGTCCCACTTCGCTGCGGACCCGAGGATCCAGCAACTCCCGTTCCAGGGCGACCACGGCATCGATCTCGGCGCTTCCGCGGCCCGTTTCGGCGGGGTCCTCGAGGGAGGAGAACAAGTCGTCCTGTTCCAGGGGGTCCGCACCGGTGGGGGCCGGCTCGGCCTGCGGGGAAGGGCCGGGGTCCGCCGGGCCGGCCTCAGGTGACCCGGATCCCGGGTAGCCCGGGCCCGCGTCGCTGCCCCGCCCGGACTGGTAGGCGGTGGCCGCAGCCCGGGCGCGGTCATCGGCCGCCTCGTTGAGGTGGTGCCCGGCATGGCCCTTGACCCATTCGAACCGGTAGTCGCGGCCGGTGATGGCCTCATCGATCTGCTTGAGCAGGTCCACGTTCAACACCGGCTTGCCGTCGGCCTTCTTCCATCCCTTGCGTTTCCACCCCGGCATCCACTTGGTGATGCAGTTGATGACGTATTGGGAATCGCACAGGATGTGCAGGTGCTCGTCGGCGACATGTTCGGTGGAACGGAACAGATCCAGCACGGCCATCAGTTCGCCCATGTTGTTCGTCCCGTGGGGCCAGCCGCCGGCCCGCCAGGCGGAGTCGTCGACGTACCAGGCCCAGCCGGCGGGTCCTGGGTTTCCAAGCGCGGAGCCGTCTGCGGCGGCGGTGATCGTCATGGGTTCCATCCTGCCATGCCACCCCGACGCTTCGCGTTGGCCCCCGACGGTAGCCAGGAGCCTGCCCATCGGGCACGCTGTCCCCATGCGCCCTCGCCTCATGGTTCCGCTGCTGGCCTTATGCCTGGCTCCAGTGGCAGGGTGCGGCTCCACCGGCGCGGGCCTGGAACTCCTCGATCGGCCGGCCACCGCGGAGGATGCCCTGCCAGCCGACACCGCCGTGGCGGGCTTCCAGCCGGGAACCACCCGGTTGCTCACCCGGACCGATGGCTTCTCCTTCTATCTGGCCCGGCCACCCCTGACGGGCGGTCCGGCGAACCTCCCGCCGGGGTGGGGGGCCTGCCTCATCGTCGCCGAGCCGGAGGTCATCACCTGCGGACCGCTGCCCTTGGAAACCCGGTTCCTCGGCGTCTCGGCCCGATTCGTGCCCGACGCTGAGCACACCCCGCACCCGGCACCCGAGGGGTGGGAACAGCTGCAGCGCCAGCTGTTCGTCAAGGGTCTGGACCACAGCAGCAGGACACCCCCACGCCATCCGGTTCCCGAGGACGAGGGGTAGCCAGAATCCAACGCGTCGGGGAGGCTGGCCCCATGCGACGTCACCTTCTGGTTCCGCTACTGGCCCTACCGCTCCTGGCCGGGTGCAGCAGCCCGGCGGATCAGGGCATCGAACTACTCGATGAGCCGGCCACCGCGCAGGACGAGTTGCCCTCCGATCTCCATGTCGGCGGATTCGAACCGGATACAGTGCGCTTTGCCGCCCAGGTCGACGGCCTCTCGTTCTATATGGCCCGCGCAGCCACCGGGGATGCCAGGCAGAGCGCCGAATCGGATGAGGGCCTCTGCCTGATCGTCGCGGAGGAAGATCACATCGCCTGTGCCGGCATGCCGTTCGACGTTTCGTTCTACGGCATCTCGGCCAGGATAGAGGCCGACGACTTCGAGGCCTCCAAACTGACCTCCGAGGGCTGGGACCAGGTCCAGAAAAACCTGTTCCTGAAGGGTCTTGACGATCGGGGGCAGCCCGGACGCAACGGGTAGCCGGACCTCAACCGGGATGGAGCGGGTTGTGCCCGGCGGTGACTTCCTCCCCGGCACGCACCGGTCCGGGCGCCGTTCCGGAGCCGAACGGGGAACCGCCCAGTTCCTCGCGTCCGTGGGCCTGGAGCCAGTTGTCCAGCGCGGGGCCCTGCGGCACGAATCCGGTGGGATTGATGTCCTCGTGCACGATGTAATAGTGCCGTTTGATCTGCGTGAAATCGACGGTGTCCCCGAACCCCGGGGTCTGGAACAGGTCCCGGGCATAAGCCCAGAGCACCGGCATCTCGGCGAGCTTGTTCCGGTTGCATTTGAAGTGCCCGTGGTAGACGGCGTCGAAGCGCACCAGGGTGGTGAACAGGCGGACATCCGCCTCGGTGATGGTCTCCCCCATCAGGTACCGCTGCCCGGCGAGGCGTTCCTCCAACCAGTCCATGGCAGTCCAGAGGCGCTGGTAGGCCTCGTCGTAGGCCTGCTGCGAACCGGCGAAACCACAGCGGTAGACCCCGTTGTTGACCTCGGTGAAGATCCTTTTGATGACCGGGGCCATCTCCTCCCAGCGCCCTGCAGGCAGCAGGTCGGGGGCCCCCGCCCGGTGGAACTGCTTCCATTGGGTCGAGAAGTCCAGCGTCATCTGCGGGTAGTCGTTGGTCACGACGCCGCCGGTGGGGATGTCCACCATTGCCGGAACGGTGATGCCCCGCGGGTAGTCGGGGAAGCGCCGGAAGAAGTTCTCCTGCAGCCGTTCGGTCCCCAGGACGGGGTCCCGGCCTCCGGGATCCAGATCGAAGGTCCAGGACCTGACATCGTGGGTCGGACCGGGCAGTCCGACACTGAACGCCTCCTCGAGCCCCAGCAGCCGGCGCACGATCAGGGCCCGGTTCGCCCACGGGCAGGCGCGGGCCGCCACGAGCCGATAGCGTCCGGCCTCCACGGGCCAGGCCCGGGCCCCCTCCGAGAGTCCGGCCCCGGGGTCCCCGATGGAGCCACCACCCTGGGCGGCTGAGGCCCGGACGGCCTCCGGATCGGCGACGATCCGATCATTGATGTAGTTCGTGTCACGGGTGAATTCCTCACCAACGTTCACATAGGCGCCGCGGGTGGAATACCGGTTCTCATCCATGGGCCCATCCTAGGCCGGTTCACGTCATCCCGCTGGCGTCATCGGGTCCCGGAACGATAAGTTAAGTGGACTTAACTCAAAGGATCCGTGCGATGAAACGAACTGGTTCGACGGCACCGTCCGTCGTGGAACGGCAAGGACACCCCCAGCGACGCCTGGTGTGGCTGCTGGGTCCGGCCTTCGTTGCGGCCATCGCCTATGTCGACCCCGGCAATGTCGCGGCGAACCTGACCGCCGGAGCCCAACACGGCTACCTGCTCGTCTGGGTGCTGGTGGCGGCGAACGTCATGGCCGTGATGATCCAGTACCTCTCGGCGAAGCTGGGGCTGGTCACCGGCAGGTCGTTGCCCGAGATCCTGGGCGCCCGGCTCTCGCGCGGCGGCCGCCTGGCCTTCTGGGGCCAGGCCGAGCTCATCGCCATGGCCACCGATCTGGCCGAGGTCATCGGCGGGGCCATTGCACTGCACATCCTCTTCGGCCTGCCGTTGCCGTTGGGCGGGCTGATCGTCGGGATCGTCTCGATGGCCCTGCTGACCATCCAGTCCCGGCATGGTCAACGCCCCTTCGAACTGGTGATCATGGCGCTGCTGGTGCTGATCACCATCGGATTCGTTGCGGGCCTGCTGGTCAGCCCGATGGACTGGGGTGCCGCCGCCGGCGGGCTCGTTCCCAGGTTCGAGGGCACGGGCACGGTCCTGCTCGCGGCCGGCATGCTCGGGGCCACGGTCATGCCCCACGCCATCTACCTGCATTCCTCCCTGGCCCGGGACCGGCATGGTGAAGGGCACACCGAATCGGGGATCCGGCGACTCCTGCATGCCAACCGTTGGGACGTCGTCCTGGCGTTGATCGTGGCCGGTTCGGTCAACATCGCGATGTTGTTGCTGGCGGCCTCGAGCCTACGCGGAGTGGAGGGCACCGACACGATCCAGGGCGCCCATGGGACCATCGTCGAGGCGCTGGGACCGGTCATCGGCGTCATCTTCGGCGTCGGACTCCTGGCCTCGGGCCTGGCATCGACCTCGGTGGGTTGCTATGCCGGTTCGGCCATCATGTCGGGCCTGCTGCAGCGCCGGATCCCCCTGCTGGCGCGCAGGGTCGTCACGCTGATCCCGGCACTGGCCATCCTCACCGTGGGGGTCGACCCGACCTGGGCCCTGGTGCTCAGCCAGGTCTTCCTCTCCATCGGCATCCCCTTCGCACTGGTCCCTCTGGTCCGCTATACGGGGATGCGTTCGGTGATGGGCCGGTTCATCAACGGCCTGGGCACCCAGGTCTTCGCGTGGGCGATCACCGTGGCCATCATCGCCTTGAATCTGCTGCTCATCTCCCTGACCGTCACGGGGGCCCAATGAGACAAGAACACACTCCGGCAACCCCGCCCCCGGGCTCCGGGGAAATCAGCCGCGTCGCCGAGGATTTCCTGAAGGCCATCTGGTCCGCCACCGAATGGGGCGGCTCCCCGGTCACCGGAAAGGCGCTGGCGGAACGCTTCGGGACCACCGCCGCCAATGTCTCCGACACCATGCGCCGGCTTCACGCCCAGGGGCTGGTCATCCACGAGCCCTACCAGCCGGTCCGCCTCACCGCCGCTGGACAACGCCATGCCGTGGCCATGGTCCGCAAGCACCGTCTCCTCGAATCCTTCCTGGTCCGTACGTTGGGGTATTCCTGGGAGGAGGTCCACGACGAGGCGGAGAACCTCGAACATGCCGTCTCGGACACGCTGATCGAACGCATCGATTCCCTGCTGGGGCACCCCGTCCACGACCCCCACGGAGACCCGATCCCCACCGTGGCCGGAGCCACGCGGCGTCCGGCACATGCGGTCAACCTCGCAGAGGCCCTCCCGGGAACCTATGAGGTCACTCGCATCTCCGACGAGGACCCCGGTCTGTTGCGCCTACTCGCCCGGCACGGGTTGCGCCCGGGCGCGCTGGTCGACATCGCGGCAGCCGAAGCCAATGGCTCCCTGGCCCTGGCCCCGCACGACGACGAGGCCCGGGTGGTGTTGCGCCCCGAAGCCATCCGGGCCCTGTGGGTCACCGCCACGGCCGCCGATCACTAGGTCATCCACGCTTTTGTGAATTCAGGATTAGCTGTACCGTGGTACTCATGCATCCCACCGCCACCGCCTCGCATACCGCCGCACTGTCCCGCTTCGGCCATGCCGTATCCGACCCCACCCGCGTCGGTGTGCTGCTGGCCTTGCGGGAACGACCGGCTTATCCGTCCGATCTGGCCGAGGCCCTCGGCGTCTCCCGGCAGGTCATGTCCAACCAGCTCGCCTGCCTGCGCGGCTGCGGGCTCGTCGAGGCGATCCCCGACGGCAGGCGTTCCTGGTATCGCCTGACCGACCCCCATCTGGCAGCTGCCATGGACGAACTACTCAAGGCCGCCCTGCGGATGGAACCCGACTGCTGTGCAGGGCCCGGATGCACGTGCTGAGGGCTCCCGGGGACCGCGACCAACGACGCGAGGTCCTGAAGCGCCGCATTCGGCTGATCGTGGCGTTGACGATCAGCTACAACGTCATCGAAGCAGTGATCGCCTTGGCCGCCGGCACCGCAGCGTCATCGGTGGCGCTGCTCGGCTTCGGCCTGGATTCCATCGTGGAAGTCCTCTCCGCCGCGGCAGTGGCCTGGCAATTCTCGGCCCCGGATCCGCAAAAACGGGAACGGACGGCACTGCGGTTGATCGCCTTTTCCTTCTTCGGGTTGGCGGTCTTCATCAGCATCGACGCGGTACTGACCCTGGCGGGGCTGCGGGAAGCCGAACACAGCACCGTGGGCATCGTCCTGGCCGCCGTCAGCCTCGTTGTCATGCCGTTCCTTAGTTTGTGGGAGCGCCGGACGGGCCAGGCCCTCGGGTCGGCCTCGGCCATCGCCGACTCGAAGCAGACGCTGATCTGTTCCTACCTCTCGGCGGCCGTGTTGTTCGGCCTGCTGCTCAACAGCCTCTTCGGCTGGACCTGGGCCGACCCGGTGGCCGGGCTGGTCATTGCCGTCGTCGCCCTGCGCGAAGGTCTCGAGGCCTGGCGGGGCGATGCCTGCACGCAACCGCTCTCGGCGATCACCGGCGAGGCCGAATCCGCCGGCTCGGACCCGCACTGCTGCTGATCCGCCCGGGCCGCCCCTGGGGGCAGTAGGCTGGTTCCACTCTGTCGGAAAGAGGGGCGCGGATGGAACTCGCAACAGGGGTCGTGCCGTCCCGGCCCTACGGCGCAACCACCGGCGGGAGCCGGGCCCCCGCACTCCCGGACCGCCTCACGGTTGCACACCGCGACCCCGGGGTCCCGCAGTGAATACCCGGGGCGTCTATCAACGCCTCGTCCGGGCGGATCGACGCGACCAGTCGCAGGCCCATCAACGGATCATCGCCCGCAACGGCCTGCGCCAGGTGGTCGCCAACTCGCTCCAGGCCGTCGGGGACCAGGTGGTCAACGCGAAGACCGTGTTGCCGTGGCTGCTCGCCTCGTTGGGAGCTCCGATGGTCCTGGTCGGGCTGCTGGTGCCCATCCGCGAGTCCGGATCCATGCTGCCGCAGGCGGCTATGGCCCCGATGGTGCAACGCCGGGGCCGGCGGACGACGGTCTGGATCATCGGCGCCGCGGGCCAGGCGCTGGCGACGGCGGCCCTGGCCCTGATCGCCGCGACGCTGGATGGACAAGCGGCAGGCGTGCTGCTCCTTGCAGCGCTGGCGCTCTTCTCGGTGTCCCGGTCGCTGTGTTCGTTGGCGGGCAAGGATGTGCTCGGGCGTACCGTGCCCGAAGGCGAGCGCGGTCAGATCAACGGGTGGTCCACGGTGTTCTCGGGCGCCGTCGCAATCACCCTGGGGCTGTTGATCCGTCTGCTCGGTGGTGATGACGTCTCGACAATGGTGCTGGCGGCCTTGCTTGGGGCTGCCGCTCTGGCTTGGGTCCTGGCCGCAGTGGTGTACCGGGGAGTCCGCGAGCCCGAGCAGGAGGATCCGCCGGCTTCGGCTGTCGAGGACGAGGGGTGGGCCCGTTCGGCATGGAACCTGCTGCGCAGCGATGCCGGGTTCCGCCGATTCGTCGTCGCCCGCGCCCTGTTGCTGGTCTCCGCGCTCAGCCCGCCCTTCGTCGTTGCCCTCAGTGCCGCAACCGGCGATGCCGGGCTCGGGTCGCTCGGTCCGTTCGTCATGGCCCAGGGCGTGGCGGCTTTGGTGGGTGGACGGCCCTTCGGCCGCTGGGCCGATCGCTCCTCACGCCGGCTGATGCTCTGGGGTGCCGCCTTCGCCACGCTCGTCGTGGTCCTGTTCCTCGCCGTCGTGCTGTTCATCCCGGGTAGCCGGGAACTGTGGTGGATCTATCCGGCGGTCTATCTGGTCCTGGTCCTGAGCCATACCGCGGTGCGGGTGGCACGGAAGACGTATGTGGTCGACCTCGCCGAGGGAGATCTCCGCACCCGGTACATTGCCGTGGCCAACACGGCGATGGGGGTCCTGCTTTTGGTCGCCGGTGCGATCTCCGGCGCCCTCGCCGCGCTGGGCCCCGAAGCCGCGCTGGGTTTCCTGGCCGTGCTCGGGGTCGCAGGGGTCGTCGTGAGCCATTCGCTCCCCGAGACCGGGAAAACCGGCTAGCTGCCGCACGGCACGCGGCAGTGGCCGGCCGTGACCGGGGCCTACCCCCTCGCCTTTTCGAACGCGGGGGCGCGTCGCTGATCGAAGATGGTGGCCCCCACCTCCTGCTCGGCCTGGTTGTTGATGGACAGGTTGATCCCGGGCCGATCCCGCAGGATCAGCACTGCGGCAATGGCCACGACGGTCATGAGCAGCAGATAGACCGAGATGGATGCCCCGGTGCCGGTGGCGTTGATCAGGGCCTGGGCGATGGTCGGGGCGAAGGCCCCACCCAGGATCGCCCCGAGGGCATAGGAGATCGACACCCCGGAGAACCGCACGGAGGCCGGGAATATCTCTGAGTACCAGGCGGCCTGCGGACCGTAGGTCAACCCGAGCCCGATCGTGAACAGTCCCAGCGCGAGGTAGAGCAGTGCCAGTGAGCCGGTATCGATCATCCAGAAGAGCGGGAAGACCATCAGTATCTGGATGCCGAAGCCGATCAGGTAGGTTCGTTTGCGCCCGATCTTGTCCGCCAGCACCCCGGCGGCGAAGGTGAAGATGAACCACATGGCAGCGGCGAAGGTCATGGCCACCAGGACATCCGTGCGGTCCAGGCCCACGGCATCACTGGTCGCGTAGCTGGGGATGAATCCGCCGGTGGCCATGTAGCCCGCGGCGTTGTTGCCCGCGAAGACCAGCGCGGCCAGGAGCACCAGCAGCCAATGCTTGCGGAACAGCTCGGCGATCGGCACCTTGGTCTGCTGCTTCTTCTCCGCGATCTCCTGGAACACCGGGGATTCGTCCACCGCACGGCGGACCATGTAGCCGACGGCGATCAGCACGACGCTGAGCAGGAACGGGATCCGCCACCCCCACTGGACGAAGGCCTCCCCCGGGGAGATCCACCCGGTCATCAGTGCGGTCACGCCAGTGGCCAGCAGCAGGCCCAGCGGCACACCCAGCTGGGGGAATGCGCCGGCCCGACCCCGGCGGTCCGCCGGGGCATGCTCGACGGCCATCAGTACCGCTCCACCCCATTCGCCGCCGGCGGAGACCCCCTGCAGGATCCGCAGCAACAGCAACAGGATGGGGGCCAGGATCCCGGCGGTCCCATAGGTCGGCAACACGCCGATGAGGGTCGTCGCGGAGCCCATCATGATCAGCGTGATGACCAGCATCGGTCTCCGGCCGATCCTGTCCCCGTAATGCCCGGCAAGGAACGCCCCCAGCGGCCGGAAGAGGAAGCTGATGCCCACGGAGGCGAAGGCGAGCAGCAGTCCGATGGACTCCCCCGCCGGAGCGAAGAACACATGGGCGAAGACCAGGCCGGCGGCCGTGGCGTAGATGAAGAAGTCGTACCACTCGATGGTGGTCCCAACGATCGTGGCAAAGGCGACGCGTCGCTGGGTCTTGCGTGCGTGGGCATCGAGCCGTGCTGTGCTCATGGTTCACTCCTGGACTGGTGTGGCGGTTCCGGCGCCCCCCACCTGGCTTCTGCTGCGCGACGACGTCTCTGGCGCCACCTACAGATCCTGACTTAGTATACTAAATCGTATATTATCCAGTGTGAGGGACGACACCCCCGCCGTCAACCCCGTCTCCGCCCCGGGGCGCCGAGTCGCACGAGCCCCGACGCCGGCATCGGAACTAAACTCACACCATGTCTTCCGTGATCCCGCCCGCCGTCATGGCGGGCTTGAAAAAAACGGCCGCCCGATTGGCGCTGGCCTTCGTGGCCTTGCAGGCCACGGTGGTGGCCGGCCTGGTGATCTTCGATTCGCTCAAACGCCGCCAACGGACCCGCCGGGCGGGGTTCCCGCGCCCGGGGGCATTCGACGCCCCCGTCAAGGACTCCGAGACGAAGATCTACACCTACGGCGAAGACGTCTACGCCGATATGCTCGCCGCCATCCGCGGCGCCGAAGAACACGTCTTCCTGGAGACGTACATCTGGAAGTCCGACGCGACCGGACAACGCTTCAAGGAAGCCTTGAACGATGCCGCGGCCCGCGGGGTCGACGTCTTCGTCATCTACGACGGCTTCGCCAACCTCGTCGTCCCCCGCTCCTTCTTCCGGTTCCACCCCGGGGTCCACGTGTACCGGTTCCCCGTCCTGCGCCCCTCACGGTTGTTCACCCCGCTGCGAAGCACCGGCCTGGACCACCGCAAATTGCTAATCGTGGACGGCGAAACCGGCTTCGTCGGCGGCTACAACATCGGGGATCTCTACGCCACCGAATGGCGCGATACGCATCTGCGCCTCAAGGGTCCGGCGGTCTGGGAACTGCGCCAGGCATTCCTGGACGTCTGGAACACCGCCTGCGGCCGGCCGGAAATCCCCCACCAGCCGGCGCTGACGTGGGATCCGCACATCCGCACGGCCAACAACATCCCCTCCCATCTGGTGTACCCGATCCGGGGGGTCTACCTCGACGCCATCAACCGGGCCAGCGATCACATCTACATGACCACCGCCTACTTCATCCCCGATCGGCAGATCCTTGATTCACTGCGGGCCGCCAGCAGGCGGGGCGTCGATGTCAGGCTCATCCTCCCGGAGGATTCCAACCACGTCCTGGCCGACTGGCTGGCCCGGGGGTTCTTCACCACCATGCTGCGGGAGGGGATCTCCATCCTGCTCTACCGCGACGCCATGATCCACGCCAAAACCGCCACCATCGACGGCCAATGGTCCACGATCGGCACCGCCAACATCGACCGGCTGAGCCTGACCGGGAACTACGAGACGAACCTTGAGATCCACGACCCGGAGTTCGCGGCGAAAATGGAGAGGATCTTCAAAGTCGACAGCACCAACTGCCGGGAACTGACGCTGTCCGACTGGAGCCGGCAGAACCCGGCTGCCAAGATCAGCGAAGTCATCCTCATTCCGTTGCGCCCGTTCCTCTAGCCGTCCATCCAGCGCGACCGGAGCCCGCCCCTGCGAAGGACCGCGGCGCGCCCCGGGCGTCGGCCCGACTGCCAGTTGCCTCCTACGGTCCGCACAGTCGGCTCCCAGCCGGCGCTCCTAGGCTGGGGAGTACCTCAAGAAGGTGCGAGTGATGAAAAGGCCCTTGGAAACCAGGCTGGGTTTCCAAGGGCCTACTCTTGTCCCGGACCGGCCCCAGGCCGCGCCGCGGGCCCACCCGGCTGCTACCACGAGCCGACCGGCCCGCTGTCCTCCAGCCGCAGTTCGTCGGCCGCGGCACGGACCCTCAGCAGGCGGGCGAACGGGCCATCGGCCGACCGCAATTCGGCGGGGCTCCCCCGTTCGACGATTCGCCCCGCGTCCAGCACCACCAGCTGATCGGCCCGCTCCACCGTGGAGAGCCGGTGCGCGATCGTCACCGTGGTCCGTCCCTCCGAAAGCCGGTCCAGGGCGGCCTGGACCTGGGCCTCGGTCGTGTTGTCCAAGGCCGAGGTGGCTTCGTCCAGGACCAGGATCCGCGGATTGCGCAGGATGGTCCGGGCAATCGCCAGACGCTGCTGCTCCCCGCCGGAGAACCGGTGTCCCCGAGCCCCGACGATCGTCTCCAGCCCGACCGGCAACGCGGCGATCAACTCATCGATCCGCGCTGCCTCGAGGGCCGCCCACAACTGCTCGTCGGTGGCTTCGGGGGCCGCCAGGCGAAGGTTCTCCCGGATGGAGGCGTGGATCAGATAGGACTCCTGGGAGACCACCCCGACGATCCGGGCCAGGTCGGCGGGGGCCAGGTCCTTCACGTCGACCCCGTCGATGGTGATGCGCCCCGCGCTCGCCTCGTGCAACCGCGGGACGAGGGCCCCGAGGGTCGTTTTCCCCGACCCCGTCGCCCCGACGATCGCCGTCGCGGTCCCCGCGGGCACCACCAGATCGATATCGGCCAGGGCCCGGGATTCGCCGTCGTACGAGAACCCCACGCCTTCGAAGCGCAGTTCCCCGCGGACGGTGTCGGGGTCGATCCGCACGGGGTGATCGGGGGCGGTGATCTCCGGGACCAGGTCCAGGTATTCGAAGATCCTGCTGAAGAGTGCCATCGCCGTGACCCATTGGACCCCGACGTTCAGCAGTCCCATGATCGGGCGGAAGATGGTCGACTGCAGTGCGGTGAAGGCGACGATGGTGCCGATGGTCATCCCGCCGGTGGCGGCCGGGAAGCCGCCGGCGAGGTAGATGGCCGCGGGGATGGCCGCGAAGACGATCTGCATGGTGGCCATCCGCCAGCGTCCGGCCAGTTGCGAGCGCAGTTCGAGCCCGATGAGCCGGTGCGAGCTGGCGGTGAAGTCCGCGGCGTCGCGTTCGGTGGTGCCCAGCGTCTTGGCCAGGCGCACCCCGGATACCGAGAGGCCCTGTTCGACCTGGGTGTAGAGGTTCGCCAACTCCGCCTGGCGGTCCGCGGTGATATCGCGTCGCAGCAGGGCGACCCGGCGGCTCAGGAAGACCGCCGGCGGGATGACGATGAGCGAGAGGATGCTGAGCATCGGGGACAGGGCGACCATGGCGATGGCCGTGGCGACGGCGGTGGTCAGGTTCGTGGCGATGGATGTTGCCGTGGTGGTCACCACCGATTGCATTCCGGCGATGTCGCTGGTGAGCCGCGACTGGATTTCTCCCCCGCGGGTCCGGGTGAAGAAGGCCAGGGACTGGGCCTGGAGGTGGGTGAACATGCCGGTGCGCAGGGTGTGCATGACCCGTTGGCCCATGTCGGTGGCCATCCAGGTCTGCACGACGCCGATCAGGGCGGTGATCGCCGCGATGACGACCATGGCCCCGGCCAGCCAGGCCAGCAGCGGGACGTTTCCGTCGGGGATGGCGTCATCGATGATGCCGCGGATCAGGAACGGTTGGGCCAGGCCGGCCACCGACGCCACGCTGATGAGCAGCATCAACACGGTGATAATCTTCCGGTGCGGGGCGAAGAGCCCGGCGACCCGGCGCAGGCTCACCGGATGGCGGGCGAGCTGGTTGCGGTCATCGGCGCTGATCCTGCCGGGGCCCCCACGGCGGGGGGAGGGTGGTTCTGGAGTCCGTGCCGGTTTCATCGGCAGCACCTCCTGGGTTGAAGGAGTCGCCCGGGATGCCCGGCAACTATGCAGAGGTTACCTCATTATGTGGGAGGATCGCAAATGGGTACACTGAGGGCATGACCGCTGATGTGCCCCCCGGCCTGACCGAAGATCCCGATCTCGGCGACCTCTTCCACGCTGCCTTCCGGGGGCTCCGTCGCCGCTGGACGCACGAATTGGCCCCCTTTGAATTGACCCCGCACCAATGGCGGGCGCTGAATACGCTGGCTCGCGGGTGTGGACCCTGCCCGCCCGAGGTCCGGGGGGCGGGGGGCGGCCCGGAGGCCGGGCTGCGGCTGAAGGCACTGGCCGATCTGCTGCGGATCGCCCCGCGGTCGGCGACCGAAGTCATCGACCAGCTCGAAACCAAGGAGCTGGTGGAACGGGCGCCGGACCCGCTGGACCGCCGGGCCGTACTGGTCCGCCTCACCGCCGACGGGCAGGAACTGCGCTCCAGGATCCACCAATCGCGTCGCAGGCAGTCCACCGAATACTTCGGCCGGCTCGATTCCGGCGAGCGCGATGAGTTGGCCCGCCTGCTGGGCGTCCTGGCCGGGGACGAACCGGTGGCCCAGCACCGCTAGGGCGGACCCCGGCGGCGTCCACCGGCCCGGTGCCGCCGGTCAGTGCTGGTGGGGGACTTCCCCGATCGCATGCAGGGCGATGGTGGAGTGCGCGAAGGCGCCGCCGGCCCGCATTTCTGCGGCCACCCAGATGGCTTCCATGATCTGCTCGGCCGTGGCGCCCTTGCGCTTGGCGAGTTTGCTGTGGCCTTCGATGCAATAGGGGCATTGCGTGACATGGGCGACGGCGACGGCGATCAGTTGTTTGGTCTGCTCGTCCAGGGCGCCCTCGGCGAAGACCGCCTTGCTGAAGTCCTCGAAGGCCTGCGTGGCGTCCGGGGTCAGTTCCTTGCGACGTTTGGCCACCGCAGGGGTGGCCTTGGGGAAGAGATCGTCTGACATGGTGGGGTCCTCTCCTAGGGTGCGGCTGGCGCCGACACCTCCGCACCCGTTGCGCACGGGGATGACCACCAACCGGCTCCGGGCTCCACTGCTCCGCGGGGCCCTCTTTCACTGTAGGCAGGTGGCACAGATAAAGTCACTGCCCCGGTGCCGGGTAGGTCACCACGCCGTCGTCGTGCACCCTCGGCTCGGCTCCCCACCGGCCGAGTTCATGCTCGGTCGGCTTCGCGGTATTGGATAGGTGCACCACCGTCCACCCCCGGGCGGCGAGCACGTTGGCGATGAGCAGCCGGTGGCAACGCCAGGGCATCGGCTCCCCGCACAGCACCACGACCCGCCGGTCCCGGGCCCACCGCATCAGCCGCTCCAGGCCCGTGGCGAACTCCTCGGTGAGCGTATGGTCCGCATAGTTCTTGAAGCTGGCGTTCTGCCACCCGGCGTTGACCCTCGGGTCGATGCCATGCTGCCGCGGCCTACGGCCTCCCAGTTCGGGCACATGGTGGTATTCGATGCCGATGTCGGCCAACCAGGCAGGCATCTGATCCGCATCGAATTGTGGGCTCCGCCGCGATCCGGGCATCTTGCGCACATCGGCCAGCAATTCGATCCCGGCCGATTCCAACGTCTCGGCCACGACCTCCGGCGGACAGGTCCAATGCCCCAGGGTCCAGATGGTCCCCGCCGCGTTGCCGTTGGATGGTTCCGCTGCCATGCCTGCCCGCCCTTCGCCTGGATGCTCCCCTCCTTCAGGATGCACCACAGCACGGGCGGTTGTCGCCCCGGGATCGCCTGCGGGATCGAGGGGCAGGTCCTGCCCGGGCCCTAGACTGGGGCCGTCCATGTGAGCCGACCAGCAGGAGGAGCCCATGCCGCGCACCAGGTCCTGGAGCACCACCGATATCGGCGATCTCACCGGCACGACGGCGGTGGTCACCGGCGCGAACAACGGCCTGGGGCTCGCCACCACCCGGGAGCTGCTCCTGCATGGCGCCCACGTCGTGATGGCGTGCCGGGATCCGGGCAAGGGGCGGGCTGCCGCCGACCGGCTGAGACCGGAGCTGCTGGCCTCCGTCGGCGAGCTGCGCACGGAAGTCATCCAGCTTGATCTGTCGATCCTTTCCACGGTCCACTCATTCGCCCGGACGGTGCTGACCACCCACGAGCGGTTGGATCTGCTGGTCAACAACGCCGGCATCATGATGACCCCGTATGGGCTGACCGCCGAGGGGTACGAACTGCAATTCGGCACGAACCACCTGGGCCATTTCGCCTTGACCGGCCTGCTGCTGGATCTCCTGGCGGCGGTGCCAGGCTCCCGGGTCGTGTCGCTGTCCAGCCTGGCCCACCGGGGCGGGCGCATGGATTTCGACGATCCCCTGTTCGAAGAGGGTGGCTACACCCCCGTGGCCGCCTATAACCGCTCGAAGCTGGCCAACCTGCTGTTCACCGACGAGTTGGATCGGCGTTTGCGGGCCGCCGGCCAGGAAACGATCGCCGTCGCCGCCCATCCGGGAGTGGTGGGCACCGACCTCTTCGGCCATGTCTTCGACCGGCCCTCCCTGCGTCCGGCCCGGGCCCTGTTCAACGCCGTGATGCCCCGACCGGCCCAGGGGGCCCGGCCGACGTTGCGTGCGGCCTCCGATCCGAGCGCCCGCGGCGGGGAATATTACGGTCCAGGCGGTCCCGGGGAGTGGCGCGGGGCGCCCCGCCTCGCGCAGCGGGCGGAGGCGGCCCGGGATCCGGCGGCCGCCGGCCGGCTGTGGGAGCTTTCCGAGGAACTGACGCAGGTCAGGTACCTGGACGCACCGTCCCGGCCCTGATTCCCAGGGGCTGGTTCCCCGGCGGGGGCTGATCAGATGAGCGGCAGCGTCAGGCCCAGCTCCACCACACCGGGGCGGTCGGGAACCTCTTGGTGTTCCCCGGTTTCCAGGAACCCCTGGCGCCGGTAGAACTCGTGGCCGCCATGATTCCCTGCGACCACCCACAGATCCAATCGTCCGGCATCGGCCCGGCGGGCCCAGCCGGCAGCGGCGGCGACCAGTTCCCGGCCGACGTGCAGTCCGCGCACCGCCGGATCAACCCACATGCCGATGAGTTCACAGCCTCCGGTCCCCGGCCGCAGGACCGTTCCCGCGAGTCCGTCAGCCAGCTGCGTGGCGAGGCCGGTCGAGAGCGGGGACCAGGCCAGGAACCAGTTGCTTTGTTCCGCCCGTTCACGCCAGCGCTCCTCACCGAAAGCGGACTCGCGTTCCCACGTGGAGCTGAAGAGCGACGGCGCGTCCGCCAGTGCCCGGAGCCGCACCGCACGCAGCGCCTGCCAATCCTCGGTCATGGCCCGGCGGACCTGGGTGTGCATCATTCCCATATTTTCCCACGGCGGAAGTCAATCCCGTCCTGCGTGACGAGCCACGACGCGGATCAATCCCTAGGCTTCGGCCCGGCCCGCACGCCAATACCCCATGAAGGAGACCTGCTTGCGGTCGATTCCAACCTCACGGACCAGATAACGACGCAACGATTTGATGACCCCCGCCTCGCCGGCGAGCCAGGCGTAGAAGGGTTGGCCGGCTCCGGCCGTCGTCTCCCACAGGATGCCCTCGTCGACATCCACGTCCTCCAACTCGTCACCCGGGTCCACGGCACCGGCCCCCGGGAGCGCGATCGCCGAACGCACGGCCGTCTCCAGCAACGTGCCCGGGGCCTGCATGCCGCGCGGAAGCCACTGCACGGCAACCCCTGAACGGGTGAAGGAACCCTGGATGTCCTCGACGGACGGGACCTCGATGAAGGCGTCCCCGGTGATCCCCGGGGGCAGTGATTCCAGGATCGAACAGATCGCCGGGGCCGCCGTCTCGTCGCCGGCCAGCAGGATCCGTCGCGCCTTGCCGGGCCGGAATTCGATACCCCCGTAGTCGGGCCCGCAGAGCGCCCGATTGGGTCCCAGGATGATGACGTCGTCGCCGATGGCGGCCTCCGCCGCCCAGACGGAGGCCGGCCCGCCGACCAGGACGCCGTTTTCCCGGTGCACGTGCAACACGAAGTCCAGATCGAGTTCCGGGGTCGGCCCCGCGTTGCCGGGATGGCCTGCAGGGCGGAAGGAACGCACCGTATAGGTGCGCATGGATCCGCGCTCGGCGGGGTCCCGGGCCAGCCAGGTCCGGTACCAGCCGGCCGAATCCTCCGGGGTGATCCGGCCCCCGGGGGCCAGATCGGCGAAGAGCGTGCGCAGGCGGGCCACGGATTCCTCGCCCGCCGGCGGCACCAGGACCTTGATCCGCAGGTCCAGTGGATGCCCGCCGGTACCGAAGTGTTCGAGTTCCGGCCCGGCCAGGGTCAGGCGGCGGAACCCGGGCCCGAGCTCCTGGACGTCGACGACCTCCAGGCTGAACGCCAGCGTCGGGCAGACGTCCACGGCGGGGCGGGCCACGGTGGGGACGACCACGGATTCCAGGGGCGTCTCCGGCCTCGGGCGTGGTCCGGCAGGCTGCCTGGTGGGCGGTGGCCCGGCTCGGCCGGTGTCGGGGCGGCGGAACCGGTGGCGTCCGATCGGCACCATCAGGGGCGTTCCGGCCACCGGGTCGGGAATCACCCGGGCCCGGAGTCCGAAGACCTCGTGGACCAGTTCGGTCGTGAGGATCTCCGAAGGGCGCCCGGCGGCGATGATGCGTCCTGCCACCAGTGCGAGCATCCGGTCCGCGTAGCGGGCCGCCAGGCCGAGGTCGTGCAGGACCATGACCACGGTCGTCCCGCACCGGCGGTTCACCTCGGCGATGGCGTCGAGGACCTCGAGCTGCCCGGCGATATCGAGATGCGCCGTCGGCTCGTCCAGCAGCAACACCTCCGATCCGCGGGCCAGCACGTCGGAGATCCGTGCCCGTGCGGCGCTGGCTTCATGGCCCCCGGGGGTCTCCGGCAGCAGGGACAGGATGCTGGCAAGGTCATCGACCGGGTGGTCGTGCAGCTCGGTCGAACCGATCCTCACGGTTCCGGAATCCGGTTCCTGCGCTCCGGCCAGTCCGCGCAGCAGCGTGGATTTGCCGGCGCCGTTGGGGCCGATGACCACGGTGATCTCCCCGACCGGGATCTCCACGCTCAGGTCGGTGAGCATGGCGCCGGAAGGGTGGGACAAGGACAGGTTCTCTGCCGTCAGGCTCTGCATGTGTTCCTTGGGTTGAAGGGGGTTCCCACGAGGTCGTGGCGGGGGAAACGTCGTCTCGGCTGCCCTAGACTGTCGGCATGCCACAGCCGACGCCTTCCCCCATCCAGCACGTGAGCTCCTGCGCCGATCTGATCACGGCACCGAATCCCGGTCCGATGACGTTGGAGGGCACCAATTCCTATCTCCTGCATGCCGCAGGAGCCGGGACCGGCCCGGTGGTGGTCGTGGACCCGGGGCCCGCCGACGAGGACCATCTGCAGGCCCTGGCCGCTGCCGGACGCGTCGAGCTGGTGCTGATCACCCACCGCCACCCCGACCACACCGAGGGCATCGACCGCCTGCACGAACTGACCGGGGCCCCGGTGCGGGCGGCCCTGGCCGACCATTGTCGGCAGGCCCCGGTCCTGGGCGATGGGGAAGTGATCACCGCGGCGGGGATCAGGGTCCAGGTCGTGGCCACCCCCGGGCATACCTCCGATTCGCTGTGCTTCCTGCTGCCCGACGACGGACCCCACGGTTCGGTCCTGACCGGCGACACCATCCTGGGGCGTGGGACGACCATCCTGGACTTCCCCGACGGAACGCTCGGTGACTACCTGGCCAGCCTCGATGTCCTGTCCGGATTCGGCTCGGCGCTCATGCTTCCGGCCCACGGCCCCACGCATCCGCAGCTGGGTACCGTCATCGAGCAGTACACGGCCCATCGGCTCCAACGTCTCGAGCAGGTCCGTGACGCCGTGGCCCGGCTGGCCGCCGCTGATCCCTCCGGCCGGCCGGGGACGGCCGAGGTCACGGATCTGGTCTATGCCGACATCGATCCCGCGGTGCGCGGGGCCGCAGAGCATTCGGTCAAGGCCCAGCTGCACTACTTGTCCGGGACCACCCCGGCCCCCTAGGCCCCTACCCACCGGCACGTGGCTCAGTTCCCCGGCAAGACGGGGTCCTGCCCCTGAAGCAGCGTGAATCCACGATGGTCTCCCTGACGATCCTTATCCGGGACACCCCCGGAAAATCCTGATGTAGTTAGGCTAGCCTTGGTGGTCGGTATTACACAAAGTTCTAGTGCCCTATTGTGCTCCGGTGACGATTTCGCCTCACCCGCGCAGCCTCCTTGGACTGAATCGCACGCCCCGCTACAGTCAAGGCATGGCCAGTCCCACACAGCACCCCGAGACGCACTACTCCGCCCAGCCGACCGTGACCGCGCTCATCACCGGAGCCACCTCGGGACTCGGCGCCGAGTTCGCCCGGCAACTGGCGGCCCAGGGGTACTCCCTGGTCCTCGTGGCCCGTGACCAGCAACGACTGGATGCCACCGCCGAGAGCCTCAGCGCCCGCTACGCCGTCCAGGTGCAGACGATCAGCGCCGACCTCGTCACCGAGGCCGGCGTCCAGCAGGTCGCCAACCGGCTGGCCGACTCCACCAATCCGGTGACCACCCTGGTGAACAATGCCGGATACGGAATGGCCGGGAACTTCGCCGACAACGACCTGGCCGAGGAGCTGGCCCATGTCGGCATCCACGTGCGCACCCCGTTGATCCTCTCCCACGCCGCCCTGCGGGCCATGGCGAAGATCGGGGGCGGGCGGATCATCAACGTCGCTTCCGTCGCCGCCTTCACTCCTCGCGGCACCTACTCGGCGTCCAAGGCGTTCCTGGTGAACTTCAGTCGGTGGGCCAATGTCTTCTACCACGACCGCGGAATCTCGGTCACCGCCATCTGCCCCGGATTCGTGCACACCGAATTCCATGACCGGATGAAGATCGACAAGAAATCCATCCCCTCCTGGTCGTGGCTGGAACCCGAAGAGGTGGTGCGCAGCGGGCTGACGGACGCCATGGCCGGCCGTTCGGTGTCCATCCCCAGCACCAAGTACAAGATCATCACCTTCCTGGCACGGGTCGCCCCGGATGCCCTCGTGGCCCGTCTGGCCCAACGCGGCCGCTGAGCCGACACGTCACCACCGGTACGACGGCAAGCTGGCCGGGACACCGTGATGACGGTGTCCCGGCCAGCGGATTGCAGGTCCTACCGTGGATTAGTACCCGAGCGAATACAGGGTCTGCCCTGCATCGACCAGGCCGGCCCCACAGCCACCCGAGCAGCCGCCGGGCATGGCGCGCGTCCCCGCCTTGAGCGAGGATTCCACGGATGACGGGCTCATGTTGGGACTGTTGGCGCGCATCAGCGCCACCACACCGGCAACATGCGGGGCAGCCATCGAGGTGCCCTGGAACTCGGCGTAGGCTTCACCGCGCGGGGTCGTCCGTCCGGAGTTGATCGTGGACAGGATTCCCCCACCACGGCTTGAGGTGTCGCCACCGGGGGCGGTGACGTCCACGGACGAACCGTAGTTGGAGTAGAAGGCCCGCGAGCCGGACTTGTTGCTGGCCGCGACGGTGATCACGTTGTTGCAGTTCGCCGGCCGGGAGTTGGCGGCATTCTGCGATTCATTGCCGGCGGCCACCACGACGGACGTCCCCCGGGAAACGGCCGAGTTGATGGCGTTCTGGTAGGTGTAGCCGCATGCTCCGCCACCACCGAGGGACATGTTGATCACATCAGCCGGGTTGGGGTTGGACGGAATGCCCGAGACGTTCCCACCCGAGGCCCAGACGATCGCGTCGGAGATATCCGAGAGCGAGCCACCGCATTTGGCCAGCACCCGCACCGGGACGATCTTGGAGGTGGGGGCGACCCCGGCGACTCCCTTGCCGTTGTTCGTCACCGCGGCGACGGTGCCGGCGACGTGCGTGCCGTGCCAGGAGGAGTTGCTGCCGTTGGCCGAACCACATTCACCGGGGTTGACCCAGTCGCCCTCGTCGGCGGGGTTGGAGTCGCGGCCGTTTCCGTCGCGGGCCGCGGAGGCATTGGAGACGAAATCGTAGCCGGGCAGGATGTTCGCGTTCAGGTCGGAGTGGCTGGTGATGCCGGTATCCAGGACCGCGACCACGGCCCCGCTGCCGGTGGAGTAGTTCCACGCGGATGGCGTGCGCATGCCGTTGGACCCGTGGAAGTCCCACTGTTGCCCGTAGTGGGTGTCGTTGGGGGTCGCCGCGATCGTCATCATGGCATCCGGTTCAATGGAGTCGATGGTCCCGGTCTTGGCCGCGTCGAGCATGAACTGCTTCGCCTCGGCGGTGGAGAGTTTCTCGTTCGTCTGCAACACGTGGCCGCCGGTGGCGGTGGGGCGCAGTTCCTTCACTGAGACGCCGGCTTCCTTGGCGGCGGGGCCCATGGAGTTCACGCGGGCCTGCTTCGTCGCGGAACTCGCCGAGTCCTTATAGGAGACGATGAACTGGTCGTAGCTCGTCCCGGATTCCAGGGCGCCGGTCGCGGCCTGGGCGGTGTTCGCGTCGGCGGCGACCGCGACGGTGTTCGAGACCGTCGGCCCGGACGTCGGTGTCGCGGCGGTGGCCGGCAGGCCGGTCAGCCCGCCGATCAGCGAACAGGATCCTACGAACGCTGCCGTGGACAAGACCACTGCGCGGGTCAATCTGATGGGTTTCTTACCCATGTTGCACTCCTTGCTTCGTTTTTCTGTGGTGTGCCCGGCAGCTCGACCTTGAGCCGATCCGGGGCACGCTACGGATGATAAGCACGAGTTGACCATATTTGAAAGTCTTGTTTGAAAACTGATAATTAGATATTCAAATGGAGTGTTTACAGTTCACAAATATTGTGATTGTCAAAGATCCGTCCACCGCTGAGCCTGCCGCGGCATCATCGCGATGCCGGGCCGGGGCCCTTGTTTACGCAAGTGCGGGAGAAACCCTACCGGTCAGTAGTAGACGGCCAGCGGGCCGCGGGGCCCCTCGATGACTTCCACGGGGGTGTCGAAGACCCTGCTGAGCACGGCGTTGGTCATGATCTGCTCCGGGGGCCCGAAGTCGACCACCTGCCCGTCCTTCACGGCGCAGATGTGGTCGGCATAGTGTCCGGCGAAGTTGATGTCGTGGATGACCACCACGATGGTCCTGCCCAGTTCCCGGGCGGCACGGTGCAGATGTTGCATCATCTGCACCGAATGCCGCATGTCCAGGTTGTTCAGCGGTTCGTCGAGCAGGACGTATTCGGTGTCCTGGGCCAGCACCATCGCCACGTAGGCGCGCTGCCGCTGGCCGCCGGAGAGCTGGTCGAGGTAGCGGCCCTCCAGTTCGCGCAGATTCAGGAAGTCGATGGCCTGGGAGACGACCTGCTCATCGACCACCGTCAGCCGGCCCCGCGAATGCGGGAACCTGCCGAAGCCGACCAGTTGGCGCACGGTCAACCGGGTAGTGAAATGGTTCTCCTGCCGCAGGATCGATACGATCCGGGCCAGGTCCTTCGAGGCCGAGGTGGAAACGTCGTAGCCGGCGATTTCGATGGCCCCCGCATCCAGGCCGAGCAGGCGCCCGATCATCGTCAACAGCGTCGATTTGCCGGCACCGTTGGGGCCGACCAGGGCGGTGATGCCCCCGACGGGGATCTCGAAGCTGACCGGCCCGATCTCGGTGCCGTTGCCATAGCTCTTGCGGACGTCGTTCAGCGTGATCACAGCCGACCCTTTCGCAGGATGAAATACAGGAAGAGCGAGCCGCCGATGACTTCGATGATGATCGAGACGACCCCCTCGGCGTAGAAGAGGTTCTTCATGATGAAGTAGGCCCCGGACAAGGTCACGAACCCGATGAGCGCGGCCACCGGGAAGACCAGGCGGTGGTCGTGCGTATCGGCGATCTGGTACGCCAGGGTGGCCACGAGGAAACCCAGGAACGTCATCGGGCCCACCAGGGCGGTGGAGGTGGCCATCAGCAGGGAGACCAGGAACAGGGTCCGCATGACCATGCGCCGGTGGTCCAGCCCCAGGTTCATCGTGGTGTCCCGGCCCAGGGCGACGACGTCCAGGTTCCGCGAGTTCGCCCACAACAGCACCCCGGCGACCAGGCACAGCGGGATCGCCACCGGAAGGTACCCGGCGTCGGCGTTGGAGATCGACCCGAACAGCCGGGCGGTGAGGACATCGAATTCGCTCGGCGAGAGCAGACGCTGCATGAACGTGGACACCGACGCCAGTCCGCCGCCGATGATGATGCCGATCAGCAGCATGACCTGGATGTTCGCGTATTTCCCCGAGAGAAGCCAGCCGTAGAGCGCCAGCGAGAGCCCCACCATGACCACCACCTGCAGCACGAATTGCGGCAGCCCCTGGACCGCGGTCACCCCGGCGGCCCCCAGGAAGAACACCGCAGCGGTCTGGACCGCCACATACAGCGATTCGAAACCCATGATCGACGGGGTGATGATGCGGTTGTTCGTCACGGTCTGGAAACTGACGGTCGCCATGGCCTGGCAGCAGGCGACGACGAGCATGACCACCACGCTCGTGCCGCGCAGTTCGGCGATCCGCCAATAACCAGACGAACCCGCGGGCATGGGGTTGTCCCAGATCAGCAGTCCGCCGCCGAAGCCCACGGCCAGGAGGGACAGCACGGTGACCACGATCAGGTACCGCCGGCGCGCCCGTCGGGTGGGAAAGGCGGAGGAGTTGCGCGGGGGCCCCTCGGGGCCCCGGCGCCGGGGGGAGGCAGCCAGCCGTGGAGGGGAAGCGGTATCAGCCATGTCGACGCTGCCTCAACAGGAGGCCGATGAAGACCACTGCCCCCACGATCCCCAGGATCAACGACACGGGAACTTCGAAGGGCATGATGATCGTGCGTCCGATCAGATCGCAGACGGTGACGATGCCGATGCCCAGCAGGCAGACCCACGGCAGGTTCCCGCGCAGGTCGTCCCCGCGGAACATGGAGACGATATTGGGCACGATGAGCCCGAGGAACGGCAGGTTTCCGACCACGACGGTCACGATGCCGGTGGCCACGGCGATCAGTCCGGTGCCCAGCAGGATGATCCGGTTGTAGTCCAGCCCGACGTTGGTGGCGACCTCTTCGCCGAGCCCAGCCACCGTGAAGCGGTCGGCCACCCAGAAGACGGCGGCCCCGACCAGGGCCACGATCCACAGCACCTCGTATTGTCCGCGCAGCACCGAGGTGAAGCTGCCGGCGAACCAGATGCCCAGGCTCTGGAGCATGTCGGTCTGCAACGCGATGAACGTGGATATGGCTCCGACGACGGCGCCGAGCATGATCCCCACGATGGGCACCGTCAAGGAGGCCTTGAGCGAAACCCTGCGCAGGAAGAGGAAGAACACCATCGTTCCGATGAAGGCGGCCACGATGGCCCCGATCATCTTGGCCATGATGCCTGCTCCGGGAGCGAGGATCATCACCGTCAGCAGGCCCAGTCCCGCCCATTCGGTGGTCCCGGTGGTCGTGGGCTCGACGAACCTGTTCTGGGTCAGCAGCTGCATCACCAGCCCCGACATCGCCATCGCGGCCCCGGAGAGCACCAGGGCCATGGTGCGCGGGATGCGCGTGATGGCGAACATCCTCCCCCCATCCTCGGCCCCGAAGATGTCATAGACCCCGGTCAGCAGGGAGAACCCGAGCAGGGCGACGACGACGGCGACGCCGACCAGAAGGGAAGGCTCGAAGAGCCGGCCTTTCCGGCCGACGCCGCGTCCGGTGGTGCTGGTGGTCATGGGTGCGCGCCGCGGCTAGCCCTCGAGGGCGTCGGCGAAGGTGTTGAGGAACTCGGTATAGGTCTGGATCCCCTCGTTGGTGTAGGTGTCGGCCGGCATGTAGATGACGTTGCCATCCTTGACCGCGGTGACGTTGCCCAGTGCGTCCGAAGAGGTCAGCAGTTCGTTGGCCGGCTGGTAGTCGGCATCGTCGGCGGCGATCGCCGCATCGCGGTCCATGGCCAGGATCCAATCCGGATTGGAGTCGGCGATCGCCTCCACGGAGATGTCGTCCCCCTGGTGGTCGTCGCTGGCGTCGTCGACTTCCAGTGCCGGGGTCAGGTCCAGCATGTCGAAGACCGGCCCGAGGGTGCGTCCGTTGGAGGGCGCCGAGTAGCCGATGTCCCCGCCCGAGGTGATGACCGCCATGACCTCGTCGCTGTCGTCGTAGGCGGCCTTTGCCCGCTCGATGGCGGCGTCGAAGTCGTCGTTGATCTTTTGTGCCTCGTCCTGCTTGCCGAAGACCTCGCCGAGCACCTCGGTCTGGCGTTTGAGCTCGGCGTCGAAGGGTTCGTCCTCGCGGGGGTCCAGTTCGAGGATGGTGGCATCGGGGACGAGCGAGGCGAAGTCCTCGTGGTACTGGGCGAAGCGCTGGCCATTGACGATCAGATCGGGTTCCGCGGCCACGACGGCTTCCAGATCCGGTTCGCGGTGGTTGCCCAGATCCACGATGGAGTCATCCTTCGTGTAGTCGATGGTTTCCGGCATCAGGGCCACGGCCCCGGCGGTCAGTTCCACGCCCCAGTCCGAGAGGGTCTCGAACGTCCGGTTGTCGGTGGCGACCACCGAGGACGGCGGATTAGGCACCGTCTGCGTTCCGTTGTTGTCTTCAACGCTCACGGTGCTGGCGTCGGAAGCCGTCGGTGAGGCGTCGGAGGATCCGCCGCAGGCGGTCAGAGCGAGGGCCGAAGCGCCCAGTAGCGCTCCCAGGCGCAGTTTCAGGGAGGACATATGTTCCTTTCGTATGAGGCGGCCCGTGCGGGCCGTTGAATGGGACTTCGGTCCAACTTAGCCCACCCTGAGTAGATAACGCACATTGAGCCTGATGTTATTCTCGTCACCTTTTCCGGGTTGCCGGGCTCCGTGTTTCCGGGTAATACGCGGGCCCGTTCAGGAACTGTGTAAAACCAGTCGTGCGCCGGCCAATGCCACGGAGGCCCGGACCGCCACCACCCCGGCGGCCAGGGTCCCCACCACGACGAGGATCGTCAGCGGGGACAGGACCAGGGCGACGCCGACCAGGGGCAGCAGCAGGATCCCTGCGATCAGGGCCGACCCCAGGCACACCCACAGCAACGGCCCCATCACCGCACGGACCCGGGCCCGGTCCATCGTGGCGGCATCCATTCCCAGCCGGCCCAGGTTCACATAGAGCTCCCGGCGGTCCAGCGTCTGGGCGCACTGGTTGATCACCGCCGAGCAGCAGACGCCGATGAAGGAGACCAGGACCGTCACCACCACCCCCGTCAAGATGTCCTGGGCCAGGGCCCGGTCCCCGGCCGCGGACTCCTCGGTGACCGAGGCCTTCATCAACGCGGCCCCGGACCCACCCAGCACGGCCACGAAACTGGTCATGGCCACGGCCGAGACCTGTCGCCACGCCGCCGCCGGGGATTCGAGGATCATGCGCGCGGCCAGCAGTCGTTCGGGGGTTTGTGCCCGTGTGAGCGAATGTCCGGCCAGCAGCCGCACCGCCCAGGGGCCCACGATGTTCAGCACCGCCAGCACGGCGGCGAAGGCCCCGATCAGCACCGCGATCATGAGCGCGAAATCCCGGAATGCCGAGAGGAACTGCAGGGCCGTGAACGCCGTGACGATGACGACTCCGGCGATCAGCGCCCGGATCCACCGTGCGCCCGGTGCTGCCGCGCGGGTCCGCACACCCAGCGGGGAGACATTCAACCGGCGCAACCCGACCACCGCGGAGACCACCCCCACGGCGACGACGGCCAGCGCCAGCAGGGCGATGGTACCGACCGGCATGAACATCGCCGCGCCGATCGCCTGCCCCCGGAAATGCAGCAGCCCCACCAGCGGGGCCCCGAGCAGGTACAACACCACCCCGCTCAGGACCCCGGCGAGCGCGACGGCAGCGGATTCGATGACCGTGACCGCGGCGGCGAGCGCGGGGGTGCCGCCCAGGAGGCGGACGGTGGCCAGCCGCTGGTCGTGGGAGCGGGCCGATAGGCGCGCCGCCGCAGCACCCAGGACCGCCAACGGCACCACCAACAAGGCGACGGCGAGACCGGCCAGCACCAGATAAAGCCCACTGAGTTCGTCCTGCACGGCGGTGAAGGACCATCCCCCGGCCGCCACGAGCATCAGCAGGGCCGCGGTCAGGGCGTAGGCGGAGGCGGTGAGCAGCTGGGGTCCCAACCGTCCGCGGACCGGCCGGCCCAGCAACCACGCCAGGGAGAAGGCCTTCATGCCCGGGCCCCCGGACGGGCCGCGGAGGCATCGGCGTCGTGCCGGATCCTGCCGTCGAGCAGGTGGATGATGCGGTGGCAGCGCGAGGCCACCTCCTGGTCGTGGGTGACCATGACCAGGGTGTTCCCGCGGCCGATGGTGGCCTGGAGCAGGATCTCGAGGACCTCTGAGGAGGTGGCGGAGTCCAGGGCGCCGGTCGGCTCGTCGGCGAAGGTGACCGTGGCCCCGGTGATCTGGGACCGGGCGATGGCCACCCGTTGGGCCTGTCCCCCGGAGAGCTGGCCGATCCGACGTTCCTCCAGGCCCGCCAGCCCCAGTGCCTGAAGCCATTCGGCGGCATGGGGCACCGCGGTCGACCGGGGGATGCCGGTGATCATCAGGGCCATCGCGACGTTCTCGACGGCGGTGAGTTCGGGGATGAGCAATCCCGATTGGAAGACGAACCCGAAGCTCTGCCGACGCAACCGGGAGCGGGCCCCTTCACCCAGCGCGGTGATGTCCACGGCGCCGGAGGCCCCTGCCGGATCACGGAAGTGCACGGAGCCGATATCGGGGGCCTCAATGCCGGCCAGGGTGTGGAGCAGCGTCGATTTCCCGGAGCCGGAGGGCCCCATGATGGCCACGGACTCCCCCCGCCGCAGCTCCAGGTCCAGGCCACCCAATGCGTCGGTGGCGCCGAAGGCCTTCTTCAGGTTGATGGCGGAGAGGACGCCGGGGGCGGATCGGAGCGCCTCGTCCTCGGGGGTCGGTGTGTTTTCAGGCATGGATCCAGTCTCCGGGCCCACCGGGGTCCGGCGGATCAACCGCTGAGATGAACCTTCGACGGCCCCCTCCTACCAGGGTCTGATGCCGGGCCCGGCGCGGGGGGCCGGCCCGGGAGGGCCGCCCCCCGGGATCCCTGATCGTGATCCGGCTGTCCGCTGCGCGGATCCAGCCCGTTCCACGGACCCGAAATGCCGCCGTTTTGACGCCTTAACGGTGCTGATTCCCTTCCTTTTCCACTCCCGCATCACATTGGTGCACCAAAGTGAATAACCACTTCCCCCGGTCTCGTCCCGGGCGCATCATGGAGGCATCATCCACCGCAACATTCCTGGGAAGGAACACCATCATGAAGGCCATCAAAGTCGGCCTGGCCGGGGCACTGTTGGTCGCGGGCCTGGGGTTGGCCCCCGCACTTCCTGCCGCAGCAGCCACCACCGCACCGTATTGCGGCATCACCTGGGGTTCGCTCGCCGACTCCCACGGGTCTTCCTCCTCGGCCCGGGTCACCGGGGTACGCACCGGGGAGCATGCCTGCTTCGACCGGCTCGTCGTCGATCTGAAGGGCAAGGTCAAGGGATACGACGTCAAATACGTGAACGCCGTCCGCACCGAAGGCCAGGGCCGGCGCGTGCCGCTGACCGGCGCCGCCGATCTGCAGATCCTCGTGGCCTCACCTGCCAGCACCTCCTACGCCCCCGCCCACCGCACGAAGGCAGCCGACGTGACCGGCTACCGCACGTTCGGCCAGGTGGCCTATCTGGGCAGCTTTGAAGGCCGGAGTTCCTTCGGACTCGGCGTCCGCGCCCGCCTGCCCTTCCGCACCTTCGTCCTGGACGGGCCCGGCACCGGTTCACGGCTGGTCATCGACGTCGCCCACCGGTGGTGATGTTTTCGATGCCCGCAACCGTACGTCACGAAGCCGGCGGGGGCCTTCTCCGCCGGCTTCGGTGTGCCACCATGGCGCAATGCCCCAACGCCAGTTCCGCCAAGTCGACGTCTTCACTTCCACCCCCTATCTGGGCAATGCCCTGGCCGTCGTGCTCGATGCCGACGGCCTGGATGAGGAGGCCATGCTGCGTTTCGCGAACTGGACCAATCTCGCCGAAACCACGTTCGTCCTGCCCCCGACCGACCCGAGCGCCGACTACCGCGTGAGGATCTTCACCACCACGACGGAACTGCCCTTCGCCGGGCACCCCACGCTGGGTACCGCCCACGCCTGGCTCGAGGCCGGCGGCCGCCCCCGCCGCCCCGGGGTGGTCATCCAGGAATGTGCCGCCGGACTCATCGAGGTCCATACCGGGGACCGTGACGGGCAGGGCCGGCACCAGTTGGCCTTCCTGTCCCCTCCACTGCGCCGTACCGGCCCCCTGGAAGACGATGTCCTGGAGTGGGCACTGGCCGGATTGGGGCTGCGCGCCGCAGACGTCGTGGCCCACCAATGGGTGGCCAACGGCCCGCAATGGGCGGTGCTGATGCTCCACGACGCCGAGGCGGTATTGGCCGTGGAACCGGATTTCGTGGCACTGGAGGGCCTGGAGATCGGGATCATCGGCCCGCATCTGGTCCCTGCCGTTGAGGCGGTGCCCGCTGCGCGGAGGGACGGGGAACGCCCGAAGGGCACCCGCGCCGAACTCGAACCGCTCCTACCGGCCGATGACTCCGCCGCCTTCGAAACCGCGGTGCGGCCCATCCCTGCCGACTTCGAGGTCAGGGCCTTCTGCCCGGGCGAGGGGATGCCCGAGGACCCGGTGACCGGAAGCCTGAATGCGGGCATCGCCCAGTGGATGATCCCGGCAGGACTCGTCGCCCCCTCCTACACGGTGCGCCAGGGGACCCGGCTGGGACGGGCCGGACACGTCGGGCTTTCGGAGCACGACGGCGGCATCCGCGTCTCGGGGGACGTGGTCACCTGCATCGAGGGAACGGTGTGCTGGGACTGAGCCGACACGGGCCCGGGCACCGGAGTATCCTCTACCGGTGACCAACCCCCAAAGACCTGCCCCGACCGCCCCCGACGACCGCGCCGCCTGGTCCGCGCTCTGGGCGCTGGTCATCGGCTTCTTCATGATCCTGGTGGACTCCACCATCGTCGCCACCGCCATGCCGGCGATCATGCGCGGCCTGGACACCGGCATCAACGGCGTCATCTGGGTCAACAGCTCCTACCTGCTGGCCTTCGCGGTCCCGCTGCTCGTGGCCGGGCGGCTGGGCGACCGCTTCGGCCCGAAGAACCTGTACCTGATCGGTCTGGCCCTGTTCACCCTCTCCTCGCTGTGGTGCGGCCTGTCGCCGAGCATCGGCATGCTGATCGCCGCCCGGGTGGCCCAGGGGTTGGGCGCGGCCCTGCTGACCCCGCAGACGATGACGTTCATCACCCGCATGTTCCCGGCCGAACGCCGCGGTGCACCGATGGGCGTCTGGGGCGCCGTGGCCGGGGTCGCGACCCTCGCCGGGCCCATCCTCGGCGGCGTGCTGGTGGACACGTTGAGCTGGGAATGGATCTTCTTCGTCAACGTCCCCGTCGGGGCCCTGGCCATCTGGCGGGTCTGGCTCAAGGTCCCCCAGCTGCCCCGGCACAGCCGCAACTTCGATCTGTTCGGCGTCGCGCTCTCGGCGATCGCCATGTTCCTAATCGTCTTCGGGATCCAGGAGGCCAACACCTACGACTGGGGAACGATCATCGGTCCCATCACCGTATGGGGCCTGATCATCGCGGGGCTGGTGGTGCTGGCCGGATTCATCGTGTGGCAGCGCTTCAACCGGCGCGAACCCCTGGTGCCGTTGGGCCTGTTCCGCAACGTGAACTTCTCGCTGGCCAATGTCGCGATCACGGCCATGGGCCTGGCCATCATTGCGCTGAACTTCCCGATCATCCTCTACCTGCAATCCGTCCGCGGCCTGAGCCCGACGCTTTCGGCGTTGATGATCGCCCCGATGGCGATCGTCTCGGGGGTGCTGGCCCCCTTCGCCGGCAAGCTGACCAACCGGATCGACCCCAAGTTGTTGGCCGTTCCGGGGTTCCTGCTCTTCGGCGGGGGGATCGTGGTCTACGGGCTGATCCTCAGCCCCGACATCCCGTTCTGGGTGTTGTTGCTGCCCCCGGTGGTCATGGGCATCGGCAGTGCCGGCATCTGGCCCTCGGTCTCGTTGACGGCCACCCGCGATCTGGGCCAGGCCACCGCCGGGGCAGGTTCCGGGGTCTACAACACGACCCGCCAGGTCGGCTCCGTCCTGGGGTCGGCCCTGATCGCCTTCCTCATGGAGGCCCGCGTCAGTGCCGAGTCCAGCGCCGTGCTGGCCGGCACGGACCGCGCCGGCGACGGCTCCTCCGCCACCCCGGCCGGAGCGGCGGCCACCATGGGCCAGGCGGTCCCGGATTTCCTGCACGGCGCGTTCTCCACGGCCCTGGGCCAGTCCCTGCTGCTGCCCGGACTGGTGGCGATCTTCGCGGCACTGGTCTGCTTGTTCTTCCAGCCCCCGGCGGGGCGGAAGGCCAGCCGGCGGTGAACGCCGGCCGTGCTAGATTCACCGGCATGGACCACACAGCCACCGTTCCCGAGGAAGCCCTGCGACTGCTGGTCGAACGCGGGTTCGATGCCACCAGCGTGGACCAGCTGGCGGCGGTGCTGGGGATCAGCCGCAGTACCTTCTTCCGCCGTTACCTCTCCAAGGAGGACATGGTCTTCGCGGACATGGACACCGTCATCGACGGGGTCCATCGCGAATTGGCGGCCCCCGGACGCCGGCTGGCCGACCGGCTGGCCGCCGCCGCCCTCTTCGTATTCGATCACCACACCGGCCGGCCCCGGGCCTCGCTGCTGCGCTTCGAACTGCTGCAGGAGGTTCCCGCCCTGCGCGACCGGGAACTGGTCAGCACCCATCGCTATGAACGGGCCTTCCGTCGCGGCCTGCGCGCCGCCCTGGACGTGGACCCGGGCCTGGACGACGTCAACCTGGCGATCACCTCCTATGCGGCCTCGGTGGTCGCGGTGCACAACGCGTTCCTGCGCAGCTGGCTGAACACCTGCGATGCCGGCCTGCGGTCCGGACTCGTGGACGAACTGGCCCAACTGGCTGCCCTGCATCTGCCCCGGCTGCAGGAACAGACCCCCCCAGCGGGGGCGCCCCCGACCCGGCCGGAGGTCGTCGTCACGGTGTCGAACAGCGGCACCGACCCCGAGCAGATCGTCGACGCCGTCCGCCGGGCGCTGGATCAACAGCCCGGGCGGACCCCACCCACCGCCTGACACTGAGTGTCTTGACCTGAACCTCGGTTTCATGGATGCTGGTACGGATCGATCCCCCGTGACCGGCGCCACCTCCCAGTGCCGGCCACGCAACGCCGAAGGACACCCGTGAGCACCTCAGAAACCACCTCCCCCCACCCCGGACACGACACCCCGATCGCCGAATTCCCGCTCGGTGTCGTCGAGCCCGACTATGAGCTCTGGGGCGAGGTCGACGTCGACCCCACCGGCCTCTTCGGCGCCGAGGACATCCCGGCGGAGGACCGCGCTTACTGGGACCGGGCCCGGCGCTTCGGCCTGGACGAAGTCCGTCCAGAGATCGACGACTACTGGGACCGTGCCGACTTCCCGTTCCATCTGGCCACCCGACTGGGCGAACTGGATCTGCTGCGCGACGGCATCGACGTCGACGGCCACCCGGCCATGAGCACGCTGGCCGCCGGACTGGTGAACATGGAACTCTCCCGCGCCGACGGGTCGGTCGCCACCATCGGGGCGGTCCAGTCGGGCCTGGCGCTGCGCTCGGTCGCCTTCTGCGGCTCCGAGGAACAGATCGCCCACTGGGTTCCGAAGCTGGCCCGGGCCGAGGTCCTGGGTGCCTTCGCCCTGACCGAACCCACGCACGGCTCCGATTCGGTCTCCCTGGAGACCCGGGCCACCCGCGTGGACGGCGGCTACGTCCTCAACGGTGAGAAGAAGTGGATCGGCAACGGCTCCACCGGCGGCATCACGGTCGTCTGGGCCCGCGACGATGAGGGCAACGTCCGCGGTTTCATCGTCCAGCAGGAGTGGGAGGGCTACACCGGGACCACCATCGAAGGGAAGCTGAGCCTGCGCGCCATCTGGCAGGCCCATATCCGCCTGGAGAACGTGTTCGTCCCCGACACCCATGTCATGCCCGGCGCCAACTCCTTCAAGGACACCGCCAAGGTCCTCTTCGCCACCCGGCTGGGAGTCGCCTGGTCCGCCGTCGGACATGCCATGGCCTGCTACGAATCAGCCGTGCAGTACGCGACCCAGCGCACCCAGTTCGGCCGCCCGCTGGCCGCCGCCCAGGTCGTGCAGGAACGCCTGGCCCGCATGCACTCGGAACTGGCGACCATGCAGCTGATGGTCATGCAGATGACCCGCCGTGAGGAGCGCGGAGAGCTCACCGGCCCGCAGGCCTCCCTGGCGAAGTACACCTGTACGCGCACCGCCCGCCAGATCGCCTCCAACGCCCGCGATCTGCTCGGCGGCAACGGCATCCTGCTGAAGAACAGGGTGGCCCGCCACTTCGCCGACATCGAGGCCATCCACACCTACGAGGGCACCGAAACCGTCCAGGCGCTGATCATCGGCCGCTCGATCACCGGGCTCTCGGCCTTCAATAAGTAGCTTCACCCTGCAGGAACGGGAGCAGCTGGGCCAGGACCTCGTCGACGGCAGCCAGCGTCGAGCCGTGGGTCCTGCCCTCCAAGGGGACGAACCGGGCCGCCGGCATCAATTCCGCCGCGGCCCGGGAGTCGAGGTAGCGCCGGCGGTCCCGGGTACCGGCGAACAACAGGGCCGGCAGCTCGAGCGAGGCGACCACCGATTCCTCGATCCCCGCTTCGATTTCGGTGCGTTCGAAGTAGGCGTGCAGGGCCCGGGCGTCGTTGTTCATGAAGGCGAACCGGGTCTGCGGATCCAGCTGCTGCCCGTCGACGAAGGCCTGCATGCCGCCGGTGCGCAGGGCCTGGAGATAGCCTTCGAAGAACACCTCGGCGATCTGGCCGCCCTGCGCCTTGAACGTCCCCCCGAGGCTCACGAGCTTCTCCACCCGGCCCGGGGCTGCGGCGGCCAGCGAAAAAGCGACGCGCGCCCCGAAGGAATACCCCATGATCACCGCACTGGCCAGCTGTTCGGCGTCGAGCACGGCCACCACGTCCCCGACCAGCAGATCCATGGCGTAGTCCTGCGGGCGGTGGGGTTTGGAACTGCGGCCGTGTCCGCGGAGGTCGATCCGCACCACGGTGAACCCCTCGAGGCCCTTGACGTAGCCCAGCCCGCGCCAGATCGCCCGCGATAGCGCCGAACCGTGCAACAGGACGATGGCGGGGCCCTGCCCTGAAATGTCGTAGGAGATGGTGCTTCCGTCCCGGGGATTCTGCGTCTCAGCCATCCCCACAGGCTATCGGGCGGCCCCGTCGGGCCGGCCACCCGTGATTCACACGGGGCTCTTCGGCATTTTCCAGCGAACGCCAAGCTTTGGACCTTATTGTTTTTAAGTACCTCTTGAAGGTGCGAGTGATGAGAGCACCGGCTGGACCATCGATGATTCCCCCCAACTATCGATCCAGTCGGTGTTCATCTCGTTAAGCCCCGGCCCGGGCGCTGACCTCGACACCTCGTGGTTTCAGGACCAGACTGATGGCATAGGCCCCGTCAACGAGGGAGGATGCCATGAGCGAGAACACCGAGGGACTGTCCACGGGCGGTCCGGACGCCAAGCCCGAGAGCGCCGAGGAAGCCGCGAAGAAGGCCCGTCGGGCACAACACGATCACGACGACGCGCGCGTCGACGAGTGGGAGGAGGAGTCCTTCCCAGCCTCCGATCCGCCGTCGAACTACTGAGTGGCGACACTCCCACCGAGCTGACACGGGGCGCACAGGTGGTTCCAAGTTTCGCTGGTTAAGCTGAAGGAACCTTCTCAAAGGTGCGAGTGATCAGAAGCACCGGTTATAGCGGTTTGTCGCCTCCTTGTCCGCTATGGCCGGTGCTTCACTCTTTTAACGTCTGCCGCTCAATCGCGTCCGCGCTGGTTCCCACCCCGGCGGGCCCCACCAGATGCCCCCGGCTGAGGGAGCTCCCCGCGACGACAGGGAGGTGGTGGCCCCGGGCAGGGCCGCTTAGACTGATGACGCAGCCTTCGCCCAGCCCGAGGAACGATCACCACGACATGGCCATGAGAAACCCCTATCTTTCCCTGGTCCGCAACCGGCTCATCGCCGCGTTGGTGGGCTCCGCAGTGGCACTTTTGTGGTTCGCGGCGTTCCGGGCTCCCGTCCTGGCCATCGCCGGGGACGTCACCGGGGCGGAAACGGCCGAAACAGGCACCCTGTCCATCATCCAGCTGATCCGCTTCGGCGCGGGAATACTCCTTTTCACCGTCGTTCCAATCCTCGCCTACCTCGGGTGGCTTCGACTCATGCGCCCCGATGCACGCAAGGTCGTCGGTCCCGGGGCACGGTTCGCGACCATTGCCGCTGCGGTGGTTTCAATCGCCTTCTTTGTCATCTGCTGGCTGCCAAGCACCTCACGTACCACTTCCGTCCTCGAGGCCTTCCGCGAAGCGGCTGCCACCGAGGCGCTACCCGAAGGAGTCTTCCTCGGAAACACGCTGGCCGGCGCGGCGGTGACGACCGTCTTGTTGGTGATCTTCGGTCTGATCTGCCTGTTCCTGGCGCCACCACCACGCCCTGCTGCCGACACCCCACACCCCGGCTTTCCCACCAACTGGTGGTCATGGGTTCCCCTGCCTGCCTTCATGGTCGGGGTCCTCGCGGGGGCGCTGCCCTTCGCCGGCTAAG
>NZ_JBQSWX010000025.1:0-50233 GCF_052377615.1 Arthrobacter sp. AOP36-A1-22 | reverse complement strand
CATGGCCGCGCGCACCGCGTGGCGGCTGTGTTCGGATAATGCCTGGTTTTCTGCCTTCGGTAAGGGGCGGGGCAAGAACGGGAAAAGACCTGGCCCACCGGTCCATGACGACCTGTGCGCCGTCACCGACTCCGACGGACGGGTCCGGCACGAGTTCATTGCCCAGTACCCGAACCAGTTGTGGCTGACCGACATCACGGAGCACGAAACAAGTCAGGGCAAGCTCTACCTCTGTGCGATAAAGGACGTGTTCTCGTCTCGGATCGTGGGCTACTCGATCAGCAGCCGGATGAAGGCCAGGTTGGCAGTTGATGCCCTCCAGATGGCCGTGGCCAGACGTGGCGACGTGGCCGGCTGCACGGTGCATTCAGATCGCGGTTCGCAATTTCGGTCCAGGAAATTCGTCCGTGCTTTGGCCGGTCAGGGCTTGGTCGGGTCGATGGGCAGAGTCGGGGCGGCCGGTGACAATGCGGCCATGGAATCGTTCTTTGCGCTCTTGCAGAAGAACGTGCTCGACCGTGGCCGCTGGGCCACCCGGGGCCAGCTGAGGATCGCCATCGTGACCTGGATTGAGCGGACATATCATCGGCGTCGACGTCAGGTCCGGCTGGGTCGTTTGACCCCAGTGGAGTACGAAGCAATCATAGAGCCAGCTGCTCTCGCAGCATGACACTCAAACTGTCACCTCGACTTGCAGCAGTCCCGTGTACTCACAACGTTCTGTGGCTTGACCGCTCATCCGACCCGCCCCGTCGAATACCTCCGCTGAGAGAGCATGAATCAGCCGAGAATCGAACTGCGAAGGCATAACGCGCAGACTGTCAAGGGCCAGTTCCAGGTCCCCAGTTTTGGCCAAGTAGAAGTCCCCACCCTCTGTCATGGTTGATCAGTGGGGTAGGTGTTCACCTCCTTGTCGGGCTCGGGCTTGTCGCATGAGGTAGGACTGGCCGCTGGTGACCACGGTGGTGGCGTGGTGCAGTAGCCGGTCGAGCATGGACACGGCGGTGGTGTGTTCGGGCAAGAACCGTCCCCAGTCTTCGAAGGAGTGGTGGGAGGCGATGCCCAGGGAGCGGCGTTCGTAAGCGGCGGCCACGAACCGGAAGAGCAACTGGGCCCCGGTGTCGTCCAACGGGGCGAATCCGATCTCATCGACCAGCACCAGGTCGTTGCGTAGCAGCGTCTCGATGGCCTTGCCAACGGTGTTGTCGGCCAGGTGTCGGTAGAGGGTATCGACCAGGTCAGCGGCGGTGACGTAGCGCACCCGGTGCCCGGCGACCACGGCCGCGTGCCCCAGGGCGATGAGGGTGTGGGACTTACCTGTGCCGGCCGGTCCGATCAGCGCTAAGTTCTCCTTGGCCCCCACCCACTCCAGGCTGCTCAGGTAGGCCCACGTCGGTGCCGGGATCGCCGAGGCGCCCAGGTCGAACTCCTCGATCGTCTGGAGCACCGGGAAGGCGGCGGCCTTGCGCCGGGCTCGCTCGTTGGAGGCATCGCGGGCGGCGACCTCAGCCTCCACCAGGGCTCGCAGCACCTCCTCGGGGCTCCACCGCTGGGTCTTGGCGGTGATGAGCAACTCAGGGGCGAGTTGGCGCATCGCGGCCAGTTTCAGCCGGCGTAGCCCGGCGGTCAGGTCCGCCGCCAATACCGGAGCAGTGGCGGGGCTCATGAGGACACCCTCCCTGCGGTGGTGGGGGCGTGCTCCGCCAGCGACCGCCCGGTGGCCGTGGGCAGGTCGATCACCGGCGGCATTCCTTCGTCAACTCCGCGCCGACCGGATGGCTGAACTTCTCGCGACCACCAGCCTCACGGTAGGCGAGATCGGTGCGGCCGTGGGTTGGCGCGATGCGGCGGTCGCGCCGCGATCTTTCAAGCAGCGGTACGGAGTAGCTCCACGCATCTACGCAAGCTCATGCCGGAGATATGCTGCCAAGTCTGCAACTCCGCTACAGCCAGTTCCATGAGGGCCTGTTCGAGGATCGACGACCCGACAAGGGTGTTAGTGGCGGGTCAGCACTATTCATGGCGGGATTCGTTCTGCTCTCACGTCTCTAAAGATTCGCTCGATATGCTGGTTGAATACAGCGAGCCGAAGGAGCATCGTGGGCCGAAAAGAGCGGTTGGCGTCACGCGAGCGCCTTCAGCGAATTCGACTTCTGAGTTCTGAACTCGACACGCTCCGTAACGCAGCGATCGAACGCACTCGGTCAATCGACACGAAGTCCTCGTTTGTCGTTGTCGCCGCCGGAGTGCTTGCGGGGGCAACCTTCACAGGCTTAGTCGATGCCCGATCGTGGTACCTCGGGTTAGTGCCGTTCGCGCTCACTGTCGCAACGATCATTGCCGCGGCGGTCTCGCTCTGGCCGTCGACGATTGACTCGCCTTCCGGCCGATTCCTTGTCACTCGATGGGTTAATGCTTCTGAGCGTATGGAAGCGATGGAGGACTACATCCTCGAAGTGAAGGTACGCGAAATCGAGAAACGAAACTCGAAGAATGAGAAACGCGCAAAGGCAACCAAGTCGGCGTTCGTGCTCTTGGTAAGTGGCGTAGTGACTGCGCTGCTTGTCGCTGGTATCAATGCATCTGTCCTGAGAGGAGACCCAACCAATGGCCAGACCAACCCCGTCCACACCCCCTCCGCCCCCGGAACGCCCTGACGTCGAAGAAGCCTTTGAGACACTGACTCACGGTGACGATTCTGTGGAGAAGAAAAATGGCTGACGACAAGAATCCAACACCGCGGCCCGACGTCGAGGAAGCCTTCACGGAACTGACCGAGGCCGCGAAGCCGAGGCCGACACCTCCGTCCAAGCCTAAGGACTGAGTTTGCCTCTGTCGTTTCTCTCGCGGATATAGCCGCCCCAGTCTCGAGCCGCGAGGCCTGCCCATGCTCGTGCGGCGGTCTGAGAGATTCCGAGTGTTTGGGCGAGGATCATGTGCGGCACCTCAGCTGAGAGGCCAAACATGGCTGCATGCCGGGCTTGGTGGGGTGGGATGCCGAGTTCGACAAGCTGGCCTCGGATGTTCTCGGTGGCTATCGGACGGCCGGGGATTCCGCCTGGGAAGAGCCAGCCGTTGTCGAGAGAAGCGTAGGAGGCGTTGACTCGGTGTGTGAGCTGTTGTCGGATGAGCATGCCCAAGGGTTCGGGCATCTCGACCGGGGTTTCGCGGAATGTGACGAGCACAGGGCCTCGTTGTGGCGCGGTTACTTGCTCGGTGCGGAGGTCGTAGGCTCGGGTGAGGGGCTGCGCGAAGAGCAGGATGAAGAGGCCGATGATGCGGGTGTAAAGCCGGATCGAGTCGTCGCGCAGGAGGGTGCCGATATGACGCCAGCGGTCGGCATCTCCCATCGTGACATGCGCTTGGCTGGGGTTCGGGTTCTTCACGGAGATACGGTTGTTGATCCCAGTGCGGTTTATCCAAGTGATGAACGGGTGCAGCATCATCGACATTGACATCACTTGGGTGGAGAGGTAGAGCTCGAGTCGGTGCTGAGTAACCTCAAGGATCGTCGTCTGTTTGTGCTCGAGCCATGCCAACAGGTCGATCGAGCGGTTCAGGCGTTGCCGCGCGCCCTCGGCCATCGCTTTGGTGAGCCTGCCCTGGTCGGCGGCTGTGCGCAATCGACGGAGAATAACCCAGCGTGCGAACTGGTCGATGGTCTGTCGGTGCATCGCGCTGATGCCCGCGACACGGTCGATAAGCCAAGGCCCAATGCGCTCGATCAGTGGTTCGTAGGGTTCGAGGACCTCAAGCGCGACAAGGAGATCGCGCAGGTAGTTGTGTGCGCGATCCATCGGCCGTCGGGCGAAGGTGTCGTGGGAGATGTTCACTTCGCCAGAGGCCATCTGACGGAGAAGGGTAGGGCCGTGACCGGGCGGTCGTTGCAACCAGGTAATCGCGTTCTGCGGCCGATGCGACCCCACGAGCGCGTCGAAGACTGGCCGAAGACGTTCGTGGATCTCTCCGGTGCGGGGATCAAGCAGCAGCACATGGAGGCGTTCGCTCAGAACGCAGGAAGCGCAACGACGAACCCCATAGGGCTGATCTTGACGACCACACTTCTCACAGACGAACACGGGCGGCTTCCCCGCGCAGTCGGCACAAATCAACTGTGCAGGTGCGGTCACTGAGAGGTAGGGCAAGGGGCGAAACTGGCTGCAGCCTGGGCAGCGGGCGGGGTGATAAGCGAGGTAGCGACAGCAGTTCTGACAGATCTTTCCCTCTGGTAACTCGAATGATCCGGTCAGTCGCTCGCATCGGATGCAGACCGGTGCCCGGCGTGCATTCACTCGTCGACGCCGTCGGGCCTGCGGATCACCGCCCGGATCGGACGGATGGATCCGATCTTCGGGCCGCCCTCGTTGTGCGTGCCGGTGCGGGCCGCCCGCTGCTCGGCGACGACCGGCACGATGAGATCGTTCGGGGTGCAGCCCAATGCGTCGCAGAGCGCGACGAGTACCTCGGTGTTCAGGCGCTGCGGGGTCTTCGTCACGAGCCGGTAGACGTGCTCTCGGGTCAGGTGAATGCCGCGTTCTTCCAATAGCGGCATCAGTTCGCTGGTCTGGAACATGCCACGGTCGGCCATGACCTGCCGCAGATTCCACTGCATCTGGATCGTCCTCATGATGGGCTCGCCTCCTCTTCGGTTCGGTAGACCCTGGCAAGAGCGGCCTGCAGGGTCTTGTTCTTGAAGTCGTTGGACACCGAGGTGTAAATCGCGGTCGTCGACCCCCAACGGTGCCCGACCTGTTCGGTGACGAAGTGCTCCGGGTAGCCGAACTCGATCAGATGGGTCACATACGAGTGCCGCAGGCAATGCAGGGTCAAGTGCTCTTCAAGGCCGATCTCGCTGCGTGTGTCGGCGAAGAGTTCATCGACGTGGCGGACACTGACCCGGCTGCGCCGCTCGGTCAGCCAGAGTGCGGCCTGGTTGCCCGCCTCGAACAGGGGCAGCCCCTCTTCGACCCATTGCCGCAGACCATTGACGGCCCAATCGAACTCGGGAACAGCGAGAACCGTGCGGCGCCTCGGCAATGAGCCTTTCATCGCTTTCCCGAACCGCACATGGATCGACCCATAGGTGCCCCAAGCTCGCATGTGCGGGTTCGGACGCAGATCGGGCAAGTCCAGGCGCACGAGCTCGTTGCGCCTGAGCCCGAACCCATAGGTCGTCTTGATCATCGTCGCGTCGCGCCACGCGGCAAGCGACCCTTTCCGGCCGAGGCGCACGATCTGCTCGATCCGTGTATCGAGCCAGTCGAAGAGATCCTGCAACTCCCGATACGTCAGAGGGCGACGTTGCGGTCTGCCCTCGTACTCGTTCAGGTGCGCGACCGTGTTCCATTCATTGCACACCTGCACCGGGAATGTGCCGAAGCGATCCTGACATTGTACGGGCCATTCGTAGCGTGCATCGGTGACGTAGTCGCAGAACATGCGCAACGTGAGGTGGTAGCCGCGAATCGTCGATACGGCGAGTCGATCCGCGCCGCACGTCAGCGACACCGTAAAGTCCTCCATATCGCCCGGTGTCCACTCCCACGGATACTGCTCGGTGAAGTCCTGAAAGCGCCGGATGAGCCGCTCACGATCCCGCAAGGTCGATTGGCCGAGCTGACGCGAGAGCTGCTGCCGGGTCCAGCCTGCGACCATTGCCTCGAACACGGCCGCTCGCTCGTTCAGATGCGCCACCCCGGGTACCAGCATCAGCCGCGCTGAACCAGGGAACTCGCCGACCATGCACCACCCCCGGTCGTTACCTAAATCTCACGATGTGACTTTTACGGTAAAAAAACCGAAGAGGTGCAATCGGCGCAAGGGTTGTCGATCGAGTCGATCGACAACGTCGCGGTCAACACTGGTCTGGGATGTGACTTCTGATGCAATAAATCCCGCTCAACCGTTGATTGCCGATCGTGTGTGGGAGATCTTGAGCACTGGGAATCAGGGAAACTCGGCGGGCTCCTCAAATGGCACGAAGCGGTGAAATCGGCAGACTCTGCTCGCATCGACACGAGGCTCGTGTGGGCACGCGGTTCTGCGGATGGCCCCGTACCTGCTGGGTGATCCTGTTCGTCGCACACGGCGGCGAACAGACCCCGAACAGCAGGGAGCCCCCGTCATGCCAGACCCCACACCGCCGCCCGCCGAGCGCCTGACCGAACTACCCGCGCCCGTGTTCGCCGATGACCGGGCGACGCTCTACCTCGGGGACGCAGTCGAACTCCTCCCGCTCCTACCCACGGCCAGTATTGACGCGCTCGTGACCGACCCTCCGTACGGGTTGAGCTTCAACGGGCAGTCCTGGGACGACGCAACCGGGTTTCGCGAATCACTCCCGCACATCGACACCGGTGCAATGAGCGCACCGGAGGTGTTTGAGACGTGGTGCACGGCATGGGCTGCGGGCGCAATGCACGCTTTGAAGCCGGGTGCGTATGTTGCAGCGTTCGGTGGTGCACGCACGTGGCACCGGATGGTGCGCGGGATCGAGAACGCAGGGTTTGAGATACGCGATCAGATCGCATGGCTGCACACCACTGGCATGCCGAAATCGATGGATCTCTCGCACGCGATCGACAAGCGCCACGGTGTGCAACGCCCCGACCGCACGGTGCAGAGCTGCGAGCATGATGGGGTGCTGGGTGCGACCCGCACGGTGTTGTCCAAAGGCACACCGGTCACGGAAGACGCGCAACGGTGGGCGGGCTGGGGCACCGCGCTTCGGCCGGCGTTTGAGCCGATCATCATTGCCCGCAAACCGCCGGAAGTAAACACGATCCGTAACGTCCTCGCACACGGGGTGGGTGGCATCAACATTGACGGTGCTCGGTTTGCCGATGACCGGTGGCCCACGAACGTCGCTTTCGACACGTCGCAGGCTGACGCGCTGGACATGTTGACCGGCACGTGGCAGGGCGAGTCGCTCTCGCAAAAGTTTCCGATCTTCCGGTTCGATCACAAACCCTCGTCAGGTGAGCGTCCGCGTGCATTCGGGGTTTCCCACACGACGGTGAAGCCGCTCGGCTTGATGCGGTGGCTCGTCACGCTCATCACCCCGCCGGGAGGGACGGTGCTGGAACCGTTCGCGGGCTCGGGTACCACGGTGGAGGCCGCCGTCGCCGCTGGCTTCCGGGTGATCGCCGTCGAAAAGGACGCGACCTACGTGCCGCTCGTGAAGTCTCGGCTTGACCGAACCCGGTGAGTCGCACAACGTCGCTGCCTTGCACATGCCGGAGAAGGAAGCGACCATCAACAACCGTCTGTCACGGTGGCGCTGATCACTTTCCTACCTGAGAGGTATGCGACTGCGTCCCGCCGTCGTGCATCACACATCTTTTGAGGAAGGAACCGTCTTGGACTCCGAGACCCCACACCCAGATTTCAGACCAGAGGCTGCACTACGGCGCGACCGGGCGGCTCAGACGCCACCCGCATCCTTGTTCCTTGGCGTGATCATCTGGTCCGACGACACCGAGCAGGACCCGACGGTGATCGCCGACCGTAACCCGGTGACGCTTGCGCGGACGATGGCGGTGATGATCCACGAGATGATCGACGACTCACCCGCCTACGCGGGCGCACCAGAGTTTCTGCAATCAAACCCGCCGCCGCAGGATTGGCGACGGCTTGAAGACGTGGATGCCTGGTTGGAAGCGCTGCGGGAGGCGACCCCGTATCCGGCGTACTCGTTTCATCAGGTCCCGACCACGGGCGGGGCCGACGGCACAAACCAGACCCTCGTAAATCGATATCTGGGGACCGAGTTCCGGGAGCGCGAACACGCACTGAGCGCGGACGCGCCTCACGTTCCGCGCCATGAGCAATCTGGCCCCTCGCACAGCCTCTGACCCAGCGGCCCGGCTGCCGTTGTCGAGGCCGCCGAAGGAGATGAGGATGTGACGTTTTGACGCATGTTCTATACGCATACGCGCATCTTCACCATCTGCGGTGGACAACCCCAATCGGGCGGCATATCCCGGAAGGAGCCCCTTGTGGTTCTGCCGTACCTGACCTGCACCTGATGCGCAGGTGATCACCCGACGAAAATGAAGGAGAAACCCGTCATGTCCGATTCCAATATTCCACCACCACTGGGGTATGTATCCGATCCGTTGCAGCCACACCGAGTGGTGGTCGAGTTCGACGTGCTCGCCCGGAGCCAGGCCGAAGCCGATCACATCGTCGGCGAGGTGCTCGTCGAGGAACTCGCAGGCGAACCGGAAGACATCCGCACCGATGGGGCACGCGTGTTCGCGGAAGACTTCGGAGACGACGTGGCCAGTATCCGTTCGTGGGAGCCGCTCGATGTCGCGTCCGTGCCTCCGAAAGTGATGGCGGTACCGTCCGTGGAGTGGGAGCCGTTGGAAGACTCGGGGATTCCGGAGATCGTCGCGCGCATGTTCCCACCCGAACCCCAAACTGCCGCGTTCCGACTCCCTGATGGAACTGCGGACACTGAGGGGTTCGATGAGGCCCACGAACAGTGGCGCGAGACCTGCCTCCACCTCGCATATGCGGCAGCGCGTCTGCCCGAGACCTTGGCTCGCGTGGAAGTCCTCGAACAAGCACAGCAGCGAGCAGGGCGCGCAGCTGGTGCGGAGCGGGTTCGGGATGCGGTGATTGATCTGCTCGAGCGGGATCCGTTACCGGTGGAGCCGGTCAAGGACGACTACCTCGTCACGGTCGCCCCAGCGTTTGAGGGCGAGTACGAGGACATGCGGTACGCGTGGGATCACTCCCAGTGGCGCACCGAGTTCACCGCCGCCGCCCTACGACGAGAGCACGTCCTACGGGAGCTGATCTCGGACGGTGGACCGCGCACGTCGTATCTGCCCGCACAGTTCTCGCGGACGTGGATGCCCGCCGACCTCGCCGCCATTCACACTCTGCGTGGCCTCGTCGACATCGACGAGTCAGGACTTGGCATCGTTCCACTTGCACGCGAGGTGAGGGACCGGGTGGAAGCGATGCTCGCCGCCGCCGACCCCGACATCAGAGTCGCCGATCCGGACGACCCGGAACGCGGGGAACTGTTTGCCGGGCTCGCATCCGACGCGCATGACTGGGTGCCCGCTGGAGTGTATGCGGCGACCGGCATCGATGGGGAAGGCGACTTCCGGCTCATCGTCGGCCCGGTACCCGGCACAGCAGGAGCGACGGCGTCGGCGGCGTTTCCTCACGCGGAGCACGACAGTGCCGTGCTCAACGGGATCGCCTGGATCCTCGAACAGCACACCGAGCAGCAACCCCCAGCGGAGGTGCTGCGCCAGGTGAACGACCGAGTGATCTCGACGGGCCGAACCGGAGCCCTCGTCACCGATCTTGGTCACGCTGAACCGATGACAAGGCTCGAGCGTGGGGTGCTGTTGAGCGAGTTCCTCGCCGAACGAGAACAGCAGCTGGACCCTGGCCCCGATGACCCTGAACGCCCCTCACCCGACGCCGGATTGGGGCGAAACCTGTAGCAGGTTCGTGCCTCTGACCCCCGGAGGTGGGGGTCGGCGTGTTTGACGATTTCGCGCATGTTCTATACAAAACGGCGCATCATTGCTCGAAACGCTCGCAAACCGGATGCGGGCTCGGGTAGTGCTTGAGGCAGACATAGGGAATGCTCGCGAGCGGACTCTGCATCACCAGGAGACCTGGCCCCACGGTTGCGGCCACACCTTCCGGATGACTCCGCGCACGACGTTCCCACAGGCGCGGGTGTTCCTGAGGAGGTGCACATGACCATCACCGACCCTACCGGTTGGGATCTGCCCACTTCACTGCCCGTGGAACTCCCCACCGCAGCCGCAACGTACGCGGCGACCGGCGTACCCGTGTTCCCCTGTATACCGGGCGGGAAGCGGCCCCTCACCGAGCACGGATTCCAAGACGCCACGATTGATCTCGATCAGATCAGTGCATGGTGGCAGCGATTCCCAGCAGCGAATATCGGCATCCCCACCGGGCACTTCGTGAATGTCCTCGATATCGATGTGCATGCCACCGGCACCGGATTCCCGATCCTGCGCACCCTCCACCAGGAGGGGCTCATTGCCGGGTGGGGACAAGCAGTGCGCTCACCCTCAGGAGGTTTGCACCTCTACTACCCGGCAACTGCGGGGCGCGAACTTTCTTCGTGGTCGAGGGGACGCACCCACGTCGACTTCCGCGGCGTCGGCGGCTACATTATCGCCCCACCCTCCACAATCACCACCGAGCACGGGAACCGCCGCTACGAGCTGATCGCACGCGGCAAACAGCCGCGACCGGTCGACGCCGACCGGATCCGCGAGTTCCTCACCCCGAAACCCGACCCGAGCGCCCAAAGCATCTTCACAGCCACCACGATGCGGGAGACGTCGGTGGAGCACATCGCAGGATGGGTATCTTCGCTTGCGGAAGGGAACCGAAACGCAGGCCTGTTCTGGGCGGCCTGCCGCCTGGCAGAAGCAGGAATGACCGAGCACAACACCGTCGGGATCCTCGAACCCGCAGCCGCATCTGCGGGGCTTGGGGTGCGTGAGATCACCGCGACGATTCGTTCCGCCCACCGCAGCACCCAGCTCACCCACGACCCCAGCAGCCCTGCTGGGCCGCGAGTGAAAGCGGCGGTCAGCCGATGACCGTCAGCATTCCTGCCACGGACGAACCCACACCGGTCACGGACGTTGCGCCCGCACAGGATGATTCTGTTGCTGGGGTGTCTCGGTTCGTGGTCGTGCTCGCAGTCACCGGGACGATTCTGCTCGCGCTCGGTGCGTTCTGGCTCTCGTTCACGACGCTGCGCGATCTCGCCGTGCTCTCTGGGGTTCCGGCGGAGCAGGCGTGGATCTGGCCGCTGATCGTGGACGGCGTGATCTTGGAAGCCACCATCAGCGTCGTCGCCCTCCGAAACTCCGCCCCGGCCGCGCGCCGCTTCGCGTGGTTGCTCTTGGCTGCAGGGGCCGGAGTATCCGTCGCCGCGAACATCACCCACGCGGTCGTCGCTGCTGACACTCGTGTCCCGGCGCTCATCGCCGCCCTGGTTGCTTCGGTGCCGCCGCTGGTATTGCTGGCGATGACGCATCTCACCGTCGAACTCACCCGCAACAGCACCCCCGCCACACCGCAGAATCAACAACCACAGTCTCCATCTCCGCTACCCGACGCAGTGGAGGACCCCAGACCTTTACCGGGCCAGCATTCCTCGAAGATGACGGCCTCGGAATCTTTGACGCTTCCTGAGAGGAAGACGGCAGGACCTGTGGCCGTGCCACGCGCCGCGACGAAGAGCGCGGCATCGGGGTCACGGGAAGATGCTCGTGCCCAGGCATTGGTGATGCACGCAGACGGGGTATCAAAACGGCAGATCGCCACCGAGCTGGGCGTACATCCCACGACGGTGGGCCGCTGGCTGAACGCACCTACCCGTCGACAGGACGGAGAATCCCATGACTGACCCCAACCTTCTTTCCGTGAACCACCGCCACAAGCCACACCCCGCTGACGTTGCGCAACCGCCCGATACACAGACCGCTACTGCAGAAGTGACGGCGGCGGAGCGGCGTGCGAGTGAGTTCGCCACCCACGGCGACCCGACACTTGCCCGGGAGGGCGTTGATCCGGTGTCGAAGCGGCCGGGGATGCAGTGGGTGCGTCCCACTGATCTTGCTGCCCGCGCTGGTGGGGCCATCGTCGACCGCGGCGCGGACCTGAACCTGCGGCTGCGTGACGCGGTCCTTGCCGGGGTTCGTGAGGGACGCGCCCAGTTGCAGGAGCGACTCGCACGGCGGCAGCTCGAACTTGATCCAGAGACCACCCAGGCGGCATCACTGCAGCGTTCACTTGGGAGATCAGGGGTGAGCCGATGACCGCTCACTGTCGCGGCACCATCCCGGTGCCGCACGACACCCCACCCCGCTAACCACAAACCACTCGCCGCCCCGAATCGTTCACGCGCCGGGCGGCACCATCACAGACCCCGACGATCGGGCACGTCTGCGGCCTTCGCTGTGCCACCGCCGGAACATCGGCCCGGCATACGAACTCGCAACGGCTGAGTTTCGAAGGGGTTGGTGGCCTCTTTCAGGTTTCGCGGGATGGGTGTCGTACCTATCCATCACCGAAGACATTCATCTCTTGAGGGAGTCGCTATGAACCACCACCGTCACACTCAGAAACCCCACCCACCGGTCCCGGATTTCACCACCGGGGAAGGGCTCCGTGAACTCCTGATCGAGCTGAATGAACACAATGCGTGGGCGACGAGCCCGGTCGCGGCGGAACTGATGGTCTACGCCACACAGAAGTACACGCCGATCGCGAAAGCCTGGCGTCGGGAACCCGCCGACGCCGCATATGAGGCGTTCGTCGCGATGCGGCAGCGCACCACGCTGCGCGCTGATGACCCGTGGGCGGTGATCACTCGCGCGGTCGCGCTCGGTATCGCCGCTGAAGTCCACGCGGACCGCAACATGACCTCCCAAGACAAAGCACGACGCCCTTCGAAACGTCCCAGCGAGGAACCGATGCGGGCCGGGCACTATGAGGAGTTCTTCTACGACGTGCACCCGCACGCCCACTCTCTCTACGCCAGGCACGATGGCGGGGAGGATCATTCGGCGGATCGGGTGATCCGCGCCACCTGCGTGTTCCTCGTCCTCACCGACTGGCCTGCACGCCCGGTCGAGCAGGCCGTGGACTACATCGCCCACCGCGTCACAGGCCTGTCCTCCAGGGACTCGGCGGTCGAGATCGTGTCAAAAGAACGACACATCGCGATCCGCCTCGGCTACGGCCCCGACGAATGGGCGGCACTCGTGCGTCTGGTCATCGGCACCAAGACCGGGAAACGCAAGACCGGCCAATACGGCCTGTTCGCCCGGGTGCTCCTCGGTGACGATGTGGCCGATCTCCTTCGCGACGACGACCTCGTCGAAACGTCCCGGCGGAGTGCGTGTGCATCTGACGGGCAGAACGGAGGACCGTTGCCATGACTCGCGGGCATCTGATTCTGGAACACGCGATCGATCAGCTCAAGAAGGGCTCCCAGTACCGTCGCAACCTGGACGATGATCTTGACGAACTGTGTGCGTCGATCCAACGCGCCGGAGTGTTGAACCCGCCCGCCGTCACCGAAGGATATGTGATTATCACCGGGAACCGCAGAGTCGCGGCGATGGAGAAACTCGGGATGCGCGTCACCCCGGTCTGGGTCGTCCCGGGCGTCTCCGACAAGCTCTCCTACGTGCTGGCCATCCACGACGAGCAGACGCTGCAGAAAGCACTGAAACCGTTAGAGCAGAACGAACTCTATGAGGAACTCAAAGCCCTCTACGAAGAAGATGCGCAGCGCCGGAAGGCGGGGTCGCAGTTCGGTGAGGGCGGGAAACTTCGCAGTGGGAGCGGTGGTGCGGATTCGGCACCACCGCTCGTGCCTGCCAGCGCCGTGAATGATCGGAAGTCGCGGGTGCAAGCAGCCCGCGCGGTCACGGGCCGGGATTCGCGGACGATGCTGGAACAGATCGGGGAACTCAAACGCATCGCCGCAAGCGACACCGAAGACCCCTATGTGCGGCAGCACGCCGCCGAAGCGTTGCTGGAAATCAACGAAGACCGGAAAGTCAACGGCCGCTACCTGGCCGTGAAAACCAGGCAGAATCTTGCCCATCTCACCCGCATCGCCGAACACCCCGACAGCCCCGAACAAGCACGCGTCGCCGCCGCCGCGGAACTGCGTGGTCTCACAGAGGTACCCACTACGGCGGAGGCCGCGAAAGAATCCGGGCTCGCGCTTGCCCGGGTGACACAGATCCAGAAAGCCGCCACTGACCCGGCGCTAGTCGGATGGAAAGATGTGGACCCGCTGCTGCGGGAGAAACACGCGATCCGCAAACTCGTCGACCTGCTGCGCCGCGAACACGGCTGGTGGAACCGCTACGACCCGGACGACTTCGGCAAACACGCCGATGCCGCCCAGTGGGAACTCATCGACAGCTACATCACTGAGGCCAGTCGATTCCTCGACCTGGCACGGGCAGCCCGCACGGCGAGTGCGGAGGTTCGTGATGCCGACGTTTGAGGACCCGATCGCGGACGCTGACGAACTCGGGCAGGCCGCCCGTGGCCTCGCGTATGCGACCCGCCACATCGAGAGCCCGCAAGATACTTACGAGGTGCTCGGTTCTCTGCATCAGGCGTTGTCGGGGGTGCAGCAGTCGCTGCGGCAGTTGTCGGCGTGGCACGCCCGGCACGCCCAGTTCGCCGCCACCGACGACGGGAACAGGGAGGCCGGGCAAGAGCATGCCGTGAAGGCATCCGCGTGGTTGACGATCGCTGCGTCCTCCACCGAGGAAGTACTGCAGGTGGTGATGAAAGCCCAGTCGGAGAACGGGCGGATCGCGTGGCAGCCAGACCGGCACATCACCACTTCACCGAGCACACTGACCGCGCTCCCGGAAGCACTCAGCCAACGCGAGGCCGCCCTGAACCCCGACCCACCCGCGTCATCGAGTGACACCACGGGCCGGAGCGGCTTGTCGCGCTGAACCACTGCGCTGAACCACTGCACTGAATCACTGCGCTGAGTCACTTCGGCAGAGCGGGGTGCGCACCTGTCGGGTGACCATCTTTCGCCTGGCAGGAAGGCCCGCGCCCATGTCATCGCCCCACTCTGAGACGCAGCGCAAGAAGCGGCTGATCATCACCCTCGTCGTCAGTGCCCTCATCATTCTGGCTCTCGCCGCAGTCGGCATCTACGGCCTCATCACCGGCCCCCAGCAGCCCGACCAGTCCGCGCCGCCCAGCGCGCCGCCACCGGTCACAGCCCCTGGAGAGGAAGTCCCGGAGATCCCGCCGCTCGCATCATTACCGCGAACGAACAACCCGGACGACTATGTGCGTGCCGTCGCCGTCGCCCTGTTTGAGTGGGACACGTTCACGCTGCTCACCCCGGCAGAGCACCGCGGCGTGCTGATTGACGACGCCGACCCCACCGGCACGGAAACCCCAGGGCTCGTCTCGGACCTTGACGGCTATTTCCCATCCGCCTCGACGTGGCGGGATCTCGCCGAGTACCGCACGAACCAGCGCATCGAGATCGAGCGGGTGTTCGTCCCGGAGCTATGGGAGGAAGCGGTCGCCGCGTCTGGCGGGCAGATCACCGATGGCACGCACGCCTACACCGTTGAAGGGATCCGGCATCGCGCAGGCCTCTGGTACGAGGACCCTGTGACGTCGGCGCATCCGGTCGCGTTCACCGTGTTCGTCTCCTGCGAGCCGGTGTTCGACCGCTGCCATCTGCTGCGCCTGTCCGAACTCGACAACCCCCTCCGCTAGGGACTGCACTGATGAAGAAGCTTCTCGCGGTCGCCCTGGCCGGGATGCTCCTCACCCCGATGCTGGGCCTGCTTGGTGTTGGGGTGCTGGTGAACCCGGCAGTCCTCAATCAGGCGCACTGCATCGCCTCCGGCATCGTCCTCGGCCCGATCCCAGACTCACTGGCAGTGACAATGAAAGACGGGCACTCGTTCACACTGAACAAGCAGCAACTCACCCACGCCGCCACGATCATCACCACCGGGTCGAACACTCCAGGCGTCGGCCGCGACGGGATTCTGATCGCATTCATGGCAGCGCTCACCGAGTCCACACTCCGACAACTGTCGAACACTGGCGTCTACCCTGAGTCCGGGGATTATCCCAACGATGGCGATGCCTCTGACCATGACTCCCTCGGTCTGTTTCAGATGCGCCCCCAAGCCGGATGGGGCACCGTCGCCGAACTCATGGACACCGGCTATCAAGCTCGCGCGTTCTACGGCGGCCCCGACGGCCCCAACTACCCGAGCCCGCGGGGCCTGCTCGACATTCCGGGCTGGCAGCAGATGGACAAAGGCGAAGCCGCGCAAGCGGTCGAAGTCTCCGCGTACCCGGACCGGTACCAGAACTATGAGCCGGTCGCTCGTACCATTCTCGACGCGCTCACCCTTCGTGGCGGTGGAGGTGGCAGCGGGGTCCCTGGGGATGCTGATATTCCCGAAACGAGTCGGCTGGTATTCCCGTTACCAACCGGCACGTACATCCACACGTCATCATTTGGGCCGCGGGTTGACCCGATCACCGGTGAGGCGAGTTTTCACTCCGGCACCGACTGGGCAGCTCCCGACGGCACCCCGATCTTCGCTCTCGCGGACGGGATCGTCACCTACGCGGGCATGGTCGACGGTTACTCCGGGCAGATCACTATCGAGCACACCATCGGCGGCGAGAAAGTCGCAACGAAGTACGTGCACATGTGGGCGCACGGCATCCACGTCACCGCCGGGGAACGCTTGATCGCAGGGCAACACATCGGTGACGTCGGCAGCAGCGGCCACTCCACCGGCCCCCACTTGCACTTCCAGGTTCACCCCGGCGGCGCGAACGCACCTCCAGTTGACGCGGAACCGTGGCTTGCGGCTCTCAGCGTGGAAGGCGTCGACGCACCAACCGGTGGCGGCCCGGGCTGCGCCTTCTGACGCGGCAACCGTCTGGACGTCCCGTACACGGTAGAGATCGCACCTGACGGGTACCCGTCGACCGACCCGCAGGAGCCACTCATGGATACCATCACGATCACCGCGCTTACTGCGAACGTCTACCCAGACCTCAGTGGTGTAGGCGGGCGCGGAACCCTCAGCAGCATTGTCGGGGCGCTCCTCACCATCACCTTGATTGTCGCGGTGCTGATGGTGGTCATCTCCGGCATCATCTGGGCGGTGTCCTCTTCGACCGGGAACGCGCAGTCCGCCGCGAAAGGGAAGGTGGGCGTGTTCGTGGCCCTTGGAGCCGCCGTCCTCGCAGGGGCTGCGATCACCTGGATGAACTTTCTCCTGCGCCTGGGCGATTCCCTGTAGATCGGTGATCAGTGAGTGGGGCTCCCGCAGCTGGCGGTGCCCCACTCGGCCGTGCTCAATCGTTTAAGACACCGTGACCGCGTCTAACAGTTGCCGAAGGCAAGCCTGGAGCCGGAGCGCGCTTTCCAGGGTGAGTTCCAAGCGCTGCTGATCGTTTGCGATCGCGACCCACGTCTCACGGTCACCAACGTCTCGAAACGTGAGCATCGTCAACTCAGAAGCTTCGAACCGATGAGACCGATGTCGGTAGCGTTCCACCGGTTGAATCACCGGAACCACCCAGAAGGCACTGTGGTGTCTTCGGTCGTCGATGAGGTCCTGATCGTCATGTTGTTCGTCGCACCAGCTGGGGCATGGTTCGGTCAACCAGCCGGGCTGCTCTCGCGTAGCAGACATGTTTTCTCCTTCACTACCCAGCGCACACCTTGTGCTCGGGGCAACTCGAAGACAACTGGAAGTGACCGCCCAAGAGCGAGGAGAAATCGCAGCCAGCGAACAACCCGTCCACGAGAACCGGTGGAGCGCCGACGCACCTGTCCCAGTGACCCGCACGACCGAGTGCGGGGCGATCGCCTACAAGGAGCCCCATCATGCTTGCTGTCCTCGACACGCTCACCACCGCCGCGACGATCCTGCCCGCGAACATCAACATCACCCCGAACGACTCGGGACTGCCCGGGATCGGGGCGCTGCGCACCGTCGTCGGTGCGGTGATGACGATCGGCCTGATCCTCTCCGTTCTCGCCCTGATTGTCTCCGCGGTGGTGTGGGGGTTCGGGTCGAACTCCTCCAACCCGCACCTCGCGTCCCGCGGGAAGGTCGGGGTGCTGATCTCCTGCGGCGCGGCGATCATCACCGGCGCATCGGTGACGCTGATCAACTTCTTTTGGAATGTCGGCCAGACCGTCTCCTAACCCGTATCCCGAACCTACGAAGGGAGGGGTGTTGTGGCTGGTATCTGTGACGTCCCCATCATCAGCAACGTCTGCGACACCGTCGGTGAAACCGCTGCAACCCTGGTGGCGGCCCCGTTTGATTGGCTCGCTGGGGCCATCGGCCAGGCCGCGTCCTGGCTGTTCCAGGGGGTGTGGGCGCTGTTTGATTCCACGACTCTGGTCGATATCACCGGGGCCGGATACATCGGCGTCTACAACGTGATGTTCGGCATCGCGATCTTCTTAATGCTGATCTTCTTCTGCCTGCAACTCATCACCGGGTTGGTGCGCCGCGACGCCGGATCCCTCGGCCGGGCAGCACTGGGACTTGCGAAATCGGTGCTCGGGTCGTTCCTGGTGATCACCCTCACCGCGACCCTGCTGGAAGTGGTCGATCAGCTCTCGATCGGGATTATCCAGGCCACCGGCACGACGCTGGAAGAGATGGGCGGGAAGATCGGCGTCCTTGTCGGAGGGCTCACCGCGATCACCCTCACCGCCCCCGGCGCGGGCGCGATCATCACGATCTTCCTGTCATTCCTCGCGATCTGCGCGGCAGCGATCGTCTGGTTCTCCCTGCTGATTCGCAAAGCCCTCATCCTGGTCGCCGTCGTCATGGCACCCATCGCGCTGTCCGGGGCGTCCTGGGATGCGACGAAGGGCTGGTTCGGGAAATGGGCGTCCTTCGTGCTCGCGCTGATCTTCTCGAAGCTCGTGATCGTCGTGGTATTCCTCGTCGCCATCAACCAGGTCAACGCGCCGATCGACATGGATCTGTCCTCGATCGCGGATCCGATCGCGGGGATCGTGCTGATGTTCATCGCCGCGTTCGCGCCCTACATGGTGTACAAGTTCATCAGCTTCGTCGGCTTCGACATGTACCACGTCATGTCCGCCGAGCAAGAATCCAAGCAAGCTATGAACCGACCCGTGCCACTGCCTGGGAAAGCCGATGGGGCCGGGCCACAGAAGATCCTCGACGGCGGTGGCGGCGACAGCAAGGGTGCGGACGGCGGAGCCGCACCGCCGAGTTCGGAATTCAAAAACTCCGCAGGAGGCGGCAGCGCAGGCTCGAGTGGCGCTGCAGGCGCCGGTACCGGAGGTGCAACCGCAACAGGTGGAGCAGGCGGTGGCGCAGCCGCCGGTGGTGGTGCTGCCGCCGGTGGTGGTGGTGCTGCCGCCGGTGGTGGTGGGGCTGCTGCCGGAGGGGCAGCCGGGGCAGGTGCTGCCGGAGGCCCGATCGGGATTGCCGCGGTCGCGGGCGCGAAAGTCGCCAAGGGCGCAGCAGAGGCAGGCCCGAAGCTCGGCGGCGCGATCGGCCGCACCGCCGAAGGACACGCAGGCGCAGCAGCGGCAGGGCAGGCAGCTCCGCCGCCACCTGACCGGTCAGCGCCACCGGCGTCACCGCCCGCGAAGTCGTCGCCGCCGCCAGCTCCTCCCGCGAAGTCTGCACCGTCCCAGGCTCCGCCTGCCAGGGATCCCGGTCGCACCTCTCCAGCACCCCCGCCACCGCGGGCGAACCCGAAGCCATAGACCCCCAAGACGTTCCCGAGAGGAGGTGACAACAGCCCTCTGGCGGTGCGTGAGCACAAGGGTCTGGATCAGACAGCGACCTGACCCAGACCCCGCTCACGCACCGCCACTTTCTTTGTTGCTGCTCGTACCTGACCGGCGACACCCGTTCCCGCATCCAGGAGTAGCTATGGCCACCGTATCCAGCACCGAGTTCGATCTGTCCCCGGTGAAATTCTCCCGCCTCACAAGGCGCGGCATCATCCTCGGCCTCTCCCTCCCGCAGGTGATCGCCGTTAGCGTCGCCGTGCTCGTATTCGTCGCCTCCCTCTACATCGGAGGACCCGCCGCCCTGTATACGGCACCGATCTGGGGAACGGCACTTGCTTTGGCTGTGGTGCCGATCGGTGGCCGGAAGATGATCGAGTGGGTGCCGATCACCCTGCACTGGATGTGGCGGAGTAGGGCTCGGCAGACCAGCTACCGCCGCAAGATCGTCAAACCCCGCCCCGCAGGAACCTTGGCCCTCCCGGGAGACGCAGCAGCCCTACGCCAGTACGAGGACAAGGAATCCGGTGCGGTGATGGTGCACGACCCGCACGCCCAAACCTTGACGGCGCTGCTGGAAGTCACCCACCCCTCGTTTATCCTGCTCGACCCGGGCGAACAAGAGCGCCGGGTTCACGCCTGGGGCCGGGTGCTTTCCACCGCGTGCCGTTCCACCCGCATCGCCCGCCTGCAGGTGCTGGAGCGCACGGTGCCGGACAGTGGTTCGGGGTTGTCGCAGTGGTGGGCCGAGCACGGCAACGACGACGGTTCCTGGGTCGCGAACACCTACCGGGAACTGATCGACCGGGCAGGGCCGGCCGGGGAACGGCACATCTCCACGATCTCCCTGAGCCTGGACATGCGTGCCGCCTCCCGCGCGATCCGCACCGCAGGTGGCGGACTCAAGGGCGCAGCCGAAGTGTTGAAACAGGAGATGCATACCCTCACGACGGCGCTGCGCACCGCGGACTTGAAACCCTCTGAGTGGTACACGCCCGGTCAACTCGCCGTGATGCTCCGCAGTGCGTACGATCCGGGAGTTGCCGCGACGCTAGAGCGCTCCGGGACGATCGGGCACGACCTTGCGACCGCCGGTCCCGTCGCCGTGGAGGAAACCTGGGAGGGGCTGCGCTCCGACAGCGCCCATCATGCGGTGTTGTGGATCTCTGAATGGCCGAGGTCGCTGGTGTATCCGGGGTTTCTTGCCCCCGTGTTGCTCTCGTCGGGGATTCGGCGCTCGTTCACGCTGCTGTGTGACCCGATCCGTTCTGACCAGGCAGCCCGGGATATTCGGAAGAAGAAGACCGAATACATCTCGGATGCCGCGCAACGGCAGCGGGTCGGGCAGATCGAAGATGCCCAACAATCCGCCGAATACCAGGACGTCCTGCAACAGGAAGCCGACCTCACGTCCGGGCACGGGGTGCTTCGCTACACCGGCCTCATCGCCGTTTCCGCTGCCAGTAACGACGAACTCGAAGCCGCCGTATCCGCGATCGAGCAAGCCGCGATCCAAGCTTCGTGCGAGACCCGACGTCTCGTCGGCCAGCAGGCACAAGCATTCGTGGCGGCTGCGCTGCCGCTGTGCCGCGGGATCTGAGTCCGCTGACGCTCGACGGTCGCAAAGTTCTCGAAGGGGCCGCGCGGTAAGAGGAATGAGAATTGCAAGTAGTTAAGTGGTTGATAGTATTGCTGTTTATGGATTCACTAATGGGTGCCAAGCATGAGCTGCTGCTGGATCATGCTGGGCAGCATGATCATGGTGCACACCTTGTCATGGCGCTGCTGCGTACCGCAGCGTTGATCGATCGTGCTTGTGCTGCGAAGCTCTCGGAGTTTGATCTGTCCGAGGGGCGGCTGACCGTGCTCCTTGCCGCCGCGAAACATGAAGCCGCGACCCCGGCCCTGCTTGCGGAACAGGTGGGGATCTCACGAGCGGCTATCACGGGCCTCATCGATGGTTTGGAACGGCAGCAGCTCGTTCGCCGAATCGCGCATCCCACTGACCGTCGCTCGCTGACGATAGAGGCCACTGATCAGGGCCGTGCGGTGCTTGACAGCCTGAGCCCCATCTATGGTTCGTGGCTCCAGCAGGTGCCAGCAGGAATCGGGCCTGACGAAGCCGCCGCAGCGATCACGGTGCTCAGCACGATTCAACACAATCTGGGACGGGGTACGGAGCATGAGTAGCGCGGGAGCCAGTCGGATGAGTGAGATTGCGGTGGATCATCTCGTCGGGCTGAACGCCGGTCGGGTTGAAGCGAGAACCTTGACCGAGGCGTTAGCGATCGATCACCGCGTCCTGTTGCGGGCAGCCATTCCCGATGCTGCTGCTGAACTCACGGAAGCTGTCGAGACCGCGCAGAGCCTGGGCATCCTGAAACGTATGGCAGCGATCGGTGCAGCGTTACACCAGCACCTCCCAGTCGAGGCCCGCGACGCGCTTGCTGTACACCCCTCGGATACGGTGCGTGGCTGGATGTGCTTCGCGATTGCTGCAGACACGACGCTGGACGCTGAGACGCTGCTCTTAGCAATTCAGCCGTTCGCCGATGATCCACGTTTCACCGTACGCGAATGGGTTTGGATGGCGGTGCGGCCTCGCCTTACAAGCGACCTCCCCGGATCGATCGAGCTACTCATTCCGTGGACTCGGGAGGAGTCCGCGAACCTCCGCCGCTTCGCCAGTGAATCCCTCCGCCCTCGCGGGGTGTGGGCCAGCCATATCGCTGCGCTCAAACAGAACCCAGCAATTGGTGAACCCCTCCTGGAACCGCTTCGATCAGATCCTTCGCGGTATGTGCAGGATTCCGTTGCCAATTGGATCAATGACGCGGCGAAAACGAACCCCGAATGGGCGAGAGAACTCTGCGAACGCTGGCGCGTGGAAAGCCCAACAGCCGCAACCACCCGCATCACTGCTCGCGCACTCCGATCACTCAAATAGGGCCTCGACTCTCGGCAGCATTGAACGGTCCTGCCCTCATGTTGAGGCCAGCTTCAGCCTGTTGGAATAAGGGCGGGACATGATCTGGGATCGTCAGATCTGCATACCCGAGTGGCACTTACCAGTGATGCTGGATCGCGATAAGAATCGCTGAGGCTTTCTCTATCTCTGACTGGATTGGTTCTTCGCATGCGCACCTCTCAGGTGAACCGTTGAGAGGAACAGGCACATGGGCAACAACCGAGAGTCGAAGAAGCTTTACTCCACAGTCCTCGTTGAGGACGGGAAAGGAAAACGTCGTTCACGCAAGGCTCGGGAACGGGCAGCCCTGCAGGTGATCGCCCGCGACCGTGCTGCCCAGTGGCAAGCGGAGCGAGCGAAAATCGCTGCCGAACGCGCTGCCGCCCGCTCCACCGATTACCTCCCCAAAGGCGGAGAAGCGGGGCCAGCGGCGTTGCGTTCGTACCGCCGGTTTCGGGTGCCGACGCATCAGGACACCTCCGCGACCTTGCAGGGCGCGTATCCGTTCCTCGCCGAGGGCGGCCTCGGGTCGCAAGGTGTGTTCGTGGGGCAGGATATGTACTCGGGCGGCAGTTTCGTGTACGACCCGTGGGTGCTCTACCAGCGCGGCATCATCACCGCCCCGAACCTCGTCCTCGCAGGCATCGTCGGCTCCGGAAAATCATCCCTCGCGAAGAGCCTGTACACACGGTCGATCCCGTTCGGTCGCCGCGTCTACGTGCCCGGCGACCCGAAAGGTGAGCACACGGCCGTCGCTGAGGCGGTAGGTGGGAAAGCCATCATCCTCGGTCACGGGCTCCGCAACCGCCTGAATCCCCTCGATGAGGGCTACCGTCCCGGCGGGCTTTCCGACCCGGAATGGGCCTCCACCGTTGCCTCTCGCCGCCGTGACCTGATCGGGGCACTCGCCGAGACCGTACTGGAGCGATCGTTGTCACCGCTGGAACACACGGTGATCGATATCGCGCTCCAAGCTGTTGTCGCGACGGCATCTGTGCCGATCCTCCCGATGGTCGTCGACCGGATCCTCACCCCGGACCCGGGCGATGACGAACGCCTCGCAGAAGACGGTCGCCTCGTCGGCCACGCACTGCGCCGCCTCGTCTCCGGTGACCTCGCCGGACTCTTCGACGGACCCTCGACTGTCACGTTTGACCCGACGCTGCCAATGATCACGCTAGACCTGTCTCGCGTCGTGGAGAACTCGACCCTGATCAGCGTGCTCATGACCTGCTCGTCGGCGTGGATGGAATCGGCGCTGCTGGACCCCAACGGCGGCCAGCGGTGGGTCGTCTACGACGAGGCGTGGCGGTTGATGTCACACCCCGCGTTGCTCAAGCGGATGGATGCGCACTGGCGGCTCGCCCGCCATTACGGCATCGCGAATCTCCTGATCTTCCACAAACTTACCGACCTCGACAACGTCGGCGATCAAGGCTCCGCGATGCGTTCCCTCGCGAACTCCCTGCTGGCGAACGCAGAGTCGCGGATTATTTACCGGCAGGAGTCCGACCAGATCGGAACTACCGGTAAGACCCTGGGATTGACCGGGACGGAGCAGAAACTGCTCCCTAGTCTGGGCACCGGGCAGGGGCTGTGGCGGATCAAGGAATCTAGCTATGTCGTGCAGCATCAACTCCATCCGGAGGAGCTGCGGGCCTTCGACACCACCCAAAGAATGTCGCAGAATCCGCGGAATCATGCGGATTCTGGCCAGGTTGAGGGCGGGTCATGAGCGTACAAGACGCACCCGCCCAAGGGCACATCTCGTGTGTGCTGTCAGCGGTGGTGGTGTGATGAGTGAGCTATCGGATGAAGAACTTGTCGAGCGGACGACAGCGTTGGTCGGCGGGTTGGAGCAGATTGCGAAACGGTACGAGGAGCACGTCTTTCTCGCCTGGGAGGATCCGGTCACGTTCGGGGCTGGTCACTTCGTGCTGTATCCGGAAGCAGGCGAGATTACCCGGTTCGCGATCGAGGAGCAATACACGGACACCGATTGGTCCGACGACGAGCGGATTGCGACCTCGTGGACGTGGGACTCGCAGGCACGAGTTCGGCAACCAGACGGCGATTGTCCGTGGGTATCTCTCGCGCATGGTGAAGTCGCACCCGGCGACTATGCCCAGTTGCTGGGCCTCGCCGAGGACTGGGCGAAAACCACCCACACACTTGCCGAACGGGAACAGGCGCTCACCGTTGACCCCCTCACCGCACCGGGTGTGGAACGGCATGGTGGGCAGCGCACCTTCCTGTCATGAGCCCAAGAATCAGAGTCCCTATACCCTCCGCCGTGACCATTTTCCTGGTTCAGGAGGTGCACGGATGAGTTCGCGCCGTGACCGTCGAACCCCACAGCACCCGCCAGCCGCAACGCCGGAACAGCCTGTCGTGGTGCCTGCGGTGCTTCCGCAGATCCTGCTCGAAGCCATCAACGCCGAGACGCTGATCGCCACGATCAATGGTGACAAGCTCTCGGCAACCCCGATCCGGCGCAGTGACATCGCGCAGACGCTCACCGAGCTTGTTGCCCGGCTCGGGTCACCGACTCGGGTGGAGGTGCGGGAAATGGACGGCAGCATTCACGCCGATATCCTCACCCCACCCGCACCCCGATCATCGTTCGCACCACCAGCAGATGCGCCCCCGACGGTCACCCCGCCGAGCCTCTGGGAGTTCACCGCGAACGGATTCGTGCCCGGCGAAGACGTCGCCCTCGCCCTCGTGATCCGCCACACCTCCGCAGGACCAACCGGGTCCGCCCGCGTGCTGCTGGATCGCGGCGAGACACCGGTGGTGACGGGTGAGGTGATTCTGCTGGGACGGATCTCTGGCACCACCTCTGTGCAGCGCATCGACTGACCGGCGCACGCTCGTACCTGTTGTCCTGACCCCGCGCACACTGTCGCGAGGTCAGGAAGGTGCCCGCCATGTCAGGCCCGGTGCAGGCGAAACCCGCAAACGACCTCTTCATCAACCTCGCCCTCGGCGCGCTCATCGCCGCGGCAGCTTTCACTGGACTGCTCCGCGTCGCAGGTAGCGTGGCCGCGTTCCTTACTGGACTCCCGGAGCCCACCGCTGGGTTCACCGCCGGGGTCGGCGTCCTCGCCACACCTGCCGATCCGGGGGCGGCGCTCGGCGCTGATGGCCTCAACCCGATCCTCTACTGGGCCATCGTCACCCTGCTCCTCGGGATCCTCGGAACGGCGGGCTTCTTCGTCTGGCGGGCGATCCACCAGGCCGGTTCGAAGACGGATCCGCACCGGCTCGCCGGGACCGCGACAGCCGCCGAGGTCGCCCGAGTCGCCTCCGCGAAAGCCCTCGTAAAGAAGGCGACCACGCTGCGGCCATCACTGACCGGGAACGCTGCTCCTGGGGATGTTGGCTATCTCCTCGGTACCGGCAAGGGCGGGCAGGTGTGGGCCACGGTCGAAGATTCGATCTTGCTGATTGGCCCGCCCCGCTCAGGCAAAGGCCTGCACGTCGTGATCAACGCGATCCTCGACGCACCCAGCGCGGTGATCACGACTTCCACCCGCCCCGACAATCTCACTGCGACGTTGCATGCGCGGGCACGGAAGGGGAAGGTGGCGGTGTTCGATCCGCAGCAGCTCGCACCGGGGTTGCCTGCGGGGATGCGGTGGTCGCCGGTGCGGGGTTGTCAGGATCCGTTGACGGCGATGATCCGCGCGAAAGGTCTCGCCACTGCCACCGGCTTCGGGGGTGTGCAAGATGCGGGGTTCTGGGAAGGGAAAACCACCGCCGCAATCCAAGGGCTTCTACATGCGGCAGCTCTCGATGGGCGGGATGCGAAGACGCTGTACCAGTGGGCTTTGAACCCGACTCTCGCCGCTGACGCCGTCCGTATCCTTTCCTCCCACCCGGGAGCCGCAGAGGGGTGGGCGGATTCGCTGGATGCGATGGTGCAGGCGGACCCGCGTACGAGGGATTCGATCTGGCAAGGTGTCTCCCTCGCGTTCTCTGCTCTTGCCGACCCGCGCGTCCTCGATGCCGTCACCCCGGCCCCGGGTGAGGAGTTCGATCCGGAAGCATTCCTGCTCGGCAACGGCACCCTCTACCTCTTGGCAACGGGGGCGGGTGCTGGTGCGTCGTCGGCGCTGGTGGCGGCGTTCATTGAGGACCTCATTGAAACGGCGAGGAAGATCGCCGCCCGTTCGCCCGGAGCCCGCATGGACCCACCGCTGCTGCTCGCCCTTGACGAGATCGGGAACCTCGCACCGCTGCCCAGTCTGCCGACGTTGATGGCGGAAGGCGGTGGCACGGGGATCACCCCGCTGCCGGTGTTGCAATCGCTCGCGCAGGCGCGGGAGAAGTGGGGCGAGAACCAGGCGAACGCGATCTGGGACGCGTCAATCGTGAAGATCATCCTCGGCGGTGCTTCCAACAGTCGCGACTTGCAAGACCTGTCCACGCTCATCGGGGACCGTGACGAGACCACTGATTCGGTGACCACTGACGCGTATGGGGCGCACTCGAGCCAGCGGTCAATTCGCCGGGTCCCGATCCTCCCGCCGGATGTGCTGCGCACGCTGCCGTTCGGGACCGGGGTGGTGATGCTCCGTACTGCTCGGCCCATCATCACGAACCTCCGGCCCTGGCCGAACCGTGCCGACGTGAAGCAGCTCCGCGCGGATCGATCCGAGATTGAGCAGGCGCTCCGAGGCGGGGCCGGATAGTCCGGGTCGGGGTCGTACCTGTTGGGTAGTCCCAGCAATTCTGCGGGGGCGGTGACCGATAGGAGTGAATCTGATGACTATTCGCACGAAGGAATCCCTCTCGGGGTTCGTCGCATCCGACCCGGAGCTGACCTTCACCAGTAAAGGTGATGCCCGCTTGTATATGCGTGTCGGGCAGCCGCAGGCCAGGTTCGAAGAGGACGGTACGTTCACGAACCTGGATCCGTCTTTCACGGACCTCGTGATGTTCCGCAAGTCCGCCGAGCGTGCGCATGAGCAGTTCCGTAAAGGCGACAACTTCATCGCTGAGGGTGAAACCCGCAGCTACATCGGCAACGAAGGAACTGACCGCGAACAGTTTGTCGCGTCCCGGATCGGACATGACAACAACATCACCCGCTACACCGTTGACCGCAGCGGCCCCGAACGCGATACCGCGCAGCAGGACGCCCCGGCACGGGAACAGGTGCAGCAGGCCCTCGCGGAGCGAGAAGCGCAGCTGGACCCCGAACCTGCCGCAGCTGTCAGCGACAGCACCGCTCACCGGGAGGCTTTGGCCCGATGACCCGGGTGCGGCGACCAGTACCCCCGCACACCTCCACCTGGTCGCCGCACCCGACTTTTCGTTTCGCGCACAGTCCCGGTGCGCACGTCTCTTTCGCCGATGGAGCTTCTCATGAACCCCGAAAACACCCCACCTGACACACCCCAGCCTGAGCCTGACTTTGATGGTGTCGACCTATCTGATTTGCCGCCGGAGATCGAAGCGAAGGTCCGGCAGCTCTCGAAGCAGGCGTATGTGAACGATCTCTCCGCGACCCTGGCCGGGGTGCCGCGCCCGATCAACTGGCGCACCTTGCCACCGGATGATCTCGAACACGAACTCCTCGACCTGAACGCCTGGGTCGACTGGCTCCGCCACACCTACGGCCTGCCCGCCCAAGTGGTGCCACCCATGTGGCACCGCCACCCGGAACTGCTCTGGGAGCTCTCGGCACTGCGGCAGTATTGGCTGTTCTGTTTCGACCCGCAAGCCAAAGGGAACCAGGCCCTTGCCTGGCATCACGACTTCGCCGTCGCCCGGGAACGCCTCCGCGACTGGGTGACGATTTCCGGTACCCGCCTCGACCGCGACCGACCCACCAGGATCACGCCTTGGCCCGGGGGTGAAGCCGAGGACTGGACCGAACCCGACACCACTGAACGACCAGTGGCCAAACGCATGGACGATTTCGTTTCGTTCGTCGCTGAGCAAGTCGCGGGTCGGCTGGCCGAGCAGGATGCGGTCATCAGGAGAGTGCTCGCTGAAGAGATGCGGTCCGACGATGGCACGTAGAAAGCAGCCGTACCAACGGACGAGTGACTACGTGCCGCAGGCGGAGCGCTCCTATGGGATCAAGGTGGTGCATCGGACTCGTCCGAACATGACCTTGCTCACCGAGCTTTTCGTACGCTACACCCTTGCCGAGGCCAACAGCCGACGTGACGCACACGACCCTCCGGTCATCCCTCGTCCCGAGGTGTTGAAACCAGCTTCTGACCCGGATTTCACTGCGGAAGGAAGGTAACATCACGAACCGCCGTGAACCTGTCGGCGGGAGAAAAGAGGATCCCATGTCTCTCATCGCCGACCCGGTACTGACACCACCTACGAAAATCACTGATATCGCTCTCGCGCCTGCCATTACCTATCTGCGTGTCTCCACGAAGGAGCAAGCCACCAAGGGCGGACACGACGAAGGGTTCTCCATCCCTGCACAGCGTGCCGCAAACTATGCCAAAGCCGACTCGATCGGTGCGACTGTGGTGAAGGAATTTGTTGATGCGGGCGAGTCCGCGAAGAAAGCAGACCGCCCTGCGCTCAAGGCCATGATCGCGTACGTGCGAGCGCACCGGGTCGCGTACTGCATCGTCCACAAGGTCGACCGGCTTGCCCGCAACCGTGCCGACGATGTGGAGATCCACCTCGCACTCCGCGAGGCAGGCGTCACTCTCGTGTCAGCGACCGAGAACATTGATGAGACCCCATCGGGAATGCTGCTCCACGGGATCATGTCCTCCATCGCGGAGTTCTACTCAGTCAACCTCGCCAACGAGGTCATGAAGGGCCTCGTCCAGAAAGCGTCCACCGGGGGAACCCCGATGCGTGCACCGCTCGGATACCTCAACACCCTGCACCGAGACGAACTCGGCCGAGAAGTGCGCGGCATCAAAATAGATGAGAAACGAGCTGCGCTCGTCAAATGGGCATTCACCGCTTACGCAGCCGGGAACTACAGTCTCGCGCAGCTCTGCAAAGAACTCACCAAGAAAGGGCTGCGCAGCGTTCCAACCCCGAAGCGTCAAGCCCGACCCTTAGGGATATCCACGGTGCATCGGATGCTGCAGAACCCCTACTACAAAGGGGACGTCGTCTACCGAGGCGTCAGGTATGACGGTGCGCACGAGCGCCTGATCGAACCCGAAGTCTGGTACCAAGTACAGACGATGCTCCGCTCACACGCCCAGTCGGGCGTGCGCACCCAGAAACACGACCACTACCTGAAAGGCACCCTCTACTGCGGGCGATGCCGTCAACGCATGACCATCATCCACGCGAAAAACCGGCACGGGAACATCTACCCGTACTTCATCTGCCTCGGCCGCAACAACAAACGCACCGACTGCATAATGCCCTCCGCGCCGGTGGACCGGGTGGAGCAGCTCGTCGCCGATTACTATCAGCGCATCACGCTCACTCCCGCGATGACTGACGCGCTGCGCGGCATGCTCACCCACGAGTTCGACCAGCTCACGGCAGGCACCAACCAGTCCATCCGTGATCTCACCGAACGCCGCAAGCAGATCCTCACCGAGCAGGACAAACTCCTTGAAGCGCATCTCGCAGACGCGCTCAGCCTCGACCAGTTAAAGAAGTTCCAGACCCGGCTTCGCGCTGAACTCGACGGCATCGAAGCGCAGATCGCCGAGCATCACAACGACTACCAAGGTGCCCGCGACCTCATCGACGGGGCACTTGACCTTGCCCGAGACTTCGCCAGCATCTATGAACGCTGCGACGAGCAGAACAAGCGGCTCGCGAATCAGACGTTCTTCAGCCGCATCTACCTCGATGAAGGCGGGAGCCTCACCGTCGATACCGCGGCACCCTTCGAGGCCATCCTCGACGACAACACTCTGGAACAGGCCATCGCCTGGGCAGACCAGCGGTCAGAAACCAACGAAAAGAGCGATGTTGCAACCCAGGACCTGTTTCTTAAGTCCGGGGTTACAACATCGCTCATTAAGTGCGCGAGGGGGGACTTGAACCCCCACGCCCTTGCGGGCACTGGCACCTGAAGCCAGCGCGTCTGCCTATTCCGCCACTCGCGCAAGTTACTGTTTCGGGTTTCCCCTGAACAGCGAGAACAATCATAACCATGCTGCCGGGGCATCACCTAATCGGGTCCCATGGTGTGATGAGCCGCACCCCGGGGAACCAAATACCCCGAAAATCTCGTTGCGTTATGGAAGAGAGGCCTGCACCGTCGGACGTTTCGGTGGCATGACAAGTAGTATCGGAATGGCACAGGCCTCAGGGCCGGCTGTTTCGTCACGCGCCGTGGCCGGAGCGGCGTACAGGACAACCGACTTCGAGAGGAGCAGCGCCCATGGGTTTGGTCGACAATGTCGAGCGCGGTCTCGAAAAGCTGGTGAGCACCGTCTTCCGGGGATCGGGCTCCTCCGAGGTTCAGCCGGTCGAGATCGCCAGCCAACTTCGCAACGAGATGGACAACCGGACGCTGACCTTGTCCCAGGGCCGCACCCTGGCCCCCAACTCCTTCAAGGTCAGGCTGGGGGCGGCCGATTTCGAACGCGCCAAGCAGTGGGGCGCCACCCTGGCCGAGGAACTCTGCGATGCCGCCGTCAAGCACGCACGCTCGCAGCAGTACACGTTGCAGGGCCCGGTCACCGTCTCCTTCCACCGTGACGACGACACCAAATCCGGCAGCTTCTCCATCGACGCCACGATGGACAAGACGACCGCCCCCGCCGCGGCCTCCGCCCCGCCACCGGCTCCGAGCGCTCCACCACGTCCACCGCCGAGCAAGCAGGCCGTACTGGACATCAATGGCCAGCGCTATGGGCTGCATGCCGATTCCGTGGTGCTCGGCCGCTCCGCCGACGCCGACATCCCGGTCGAGGACCCCGGGGTCTCGCGCCGCCATATCGAAGTCGTTCGTGAGGGTTCCCGGGCGTGGGCCGTGGATCTGGGGTCCACCAATGGCAGCTACGTCAATGGCCAACGGGTCGTCGACCGCGAGGAACTCTTCGATGGCTCCATCATTGCCATGGGGCGCACCCGCATCACGTACCGGCTGGTCCCCCGATCGAGTGGAGACAGCGCATGAGCGACCTCTTCCTGACCGCCCTACGCCTCGGGTTCCTGATCCTGTTGTGGATCCTGATCATGAGCATCATCGCCGCGCTGCGTCGGGACTTGTCCATCGGCAAGCGGGCGAAGACCGGCGAGCCGACGGCACGCGAGGTCCGTAAGAACCCCGAACTGGCGCCCGAACCGGCGCCACCGGCCAAGAAGGCGGCACGAACCCTGGCCATCCTGGAAGGACCACTCAGCGGGACGAGCCTGGATCTGGCGGCCAGCCCCATCCTGCTGGGGCGGGCCCAGGAGGCCACACTCGTCCTCGAGGACGATTACGCCTCCGGGCGACATGCCCGATTATTCCCGCAGGGCAGCCGTTGGTTCATCGAGGACCTCGGCTCGACGAACGGCACCTATCTGGGGGAGAACCAGTTGACCCGAGCCCAGCCGGTGGAGATCGGCCAGCCCATCCGGATCGGCAAGACCGTCATGGAGTTGAGGCCGTAGTATGGCGCTCACGTTGCGGTTCGCAGCGCGGTCGGATGTGGGGTTGGTCCGCGCCAAGAACGACGACTCCGGCTATGCCGGCCGCTATCTGGCGGTCGTGGCCGACGGCATGGGCGGACATGTCGGCGGGGACGTCGCCTCGGCATCGACCGTGCTGGATCTGGTGCATCTGGACCAGGACCGGACGGTCGACGTGGAAACGGTGCTGCCGGACGAGATCCAGACCGCCAATTCGATCCTCAACGAACTGGTCAGCGCGAACCCGAAGCTCTCCGGGATGGGCACCACCGTCACGGCCCTGCTGCTGACCGGGGACCGCTTCCAATACGCCCATATCGGCGATTCCCGCGCCTACCGGCTCAAGGATGATGTCTTCGAACAGGTCAGCAAGGACCATACGTTCGTCCAACGGCTCGTGGACGAGGGCCGCATACGCCCCGAGGAAGCCGAGCACCACCCGCATAAGAACGTGTTGATGCGGGTCCTGGGCGACTCCGATGCGAGTCCCGAGCTGGATATCGACCAGTTCCCCATCGCCCCGGGGGAGCGCTGGCTCCTATGCTCCGACGGCCTCAATGCCGTCGTGCCCGACGACATCACCGAGCGCATCGTGCGGACCGCCGGTTCGTTGCAACAGACCGTCGACGCATTGGTCGAGGTCACCCTCCAGCATGGCTCCCCCGACAACGTCACCATCGTGATGGTCGAAGTCGCTGAGAATGCCGACGACGACGCCCCGGGGGTTGACCCCGGTCTCGAACCCGCCCCGGATACCGGCCAACTCCAGGTCGCCCAGCAAGGCGATCTCGGGGCCAGCGCAGCCGTCATCCGCCACGAGATGTCCATTCGCCCCCATGCCCTAGTCGGCGCGGCCGCCCTGGCCACCCAGACCGGACAAATCCCGATGGTCACCCAACGGTCGGCGGAGAAGCGGGCCGCCGCGATCCTGACCCATAAGGCTTCCGAGCCCGACGAGGTGCCGGAGGACCGCGAATTCGATCCCATGCGTCGCCCGCTGAACCGGGGGTGGCTCATCCCGACCTTCCTGACCCTGATGGGACTGATCCTGGTTTCCGTCTTGTGGTTCGGGTTCGCCTGGACCCAAACGCAGTACTACGTGGCCGATCACGACGGCAAGGTGGCCATCTACAACGGCGTGTCACAGGATCTGGGTCCCATCAAGCTCTCCCATGTCGACACCGTGACGCATATACCCACGCAGGCCCTGCCCTCCTACACGCAACAGAGGTTGCGCAACTCCTTGGCGGCCCGCGATCTCGCCCATGCCCAGGACATCGTGACCGAACTGGTCATCAGCGCCAAACAGGCCTGTCCGGTCGTGGTACCGGCCGATCCGCAGTCCGCCGACTCGCCGCCGGGCTTGCCCAATTATTGTCAGGAGGTGACACCGTGAGCGAAACCCCGGAACTAGAGACCGCGCCCATCCCACGGCGCAATACCGAACTGGTGTTGCTGATCCTGGCCCTGGCCGTCGCGGTGGGTGCCAACTACCTGGTCAGCTTGAGCAACACGGATGGTTTCGACGAAGGGTTCATCACCCAAGGAGCCGTCCTGGCCGGCATGGCCCTGGTCATGCATATCGTGCTGAGGATCTGGGCGAAGTATGCCGATCCGATCATTCTTCCCTGCGTGGTGGCGCTCAACGGGATAGGGATCGCGATGATCCACCGGCTGGATCTGGCCAACAACGACGATGCGGCGACCCGCCAACTGTTGTGGACCGGCCTTGCCATGGCCGCTGCCATCGCCACGCTATGGCTGGTTCGCGACCACCGCATCCTGCGCAAGGCCCCCTACACGTTCCTGGTCATCAGTGCCCTCCTGCTGCTCCTGCCACTCGTGCCGGGCCTGGGCAAGGTCATCAACGGCGCCCGCATCTGGATCTTCATCGGGCCCCTTTCCTTCCAGCCCGGTGAGCTGGCCAAGATCACCCTGGCGCTCTTCTTCGCCGGTTACCTCTCGACCCACCGGGACCTGATCCTGCTGGCCGGCCGCAAGATCGGTCCCCTGCAGCTCCCCCGGGCGAGGGACCTCGGCCCCATGATCGTCGCCTGGCTGCTCAGCATCGGCGTGCTGGTGATGCAGAGCGACCTCGGTTCATCCATCCTGTTCTTCGGCCTGTTCATGGTCATGATCTACGTCGCGACCGGGCGTATCAGCTGGATCATCATCGGATTGGTCATGGTGGTCGTCGCCGGGTTCTTTGCCGCGCAATTCATGTCGCACGTCGCCTTGCGACTGAATTCCTGGCTCCACGCCTTCGACCCCTCCGTCTACGACCAGCAGTACGGCGGGAGCCGGCAAATCGTCCAAGGCCTCTTCGGGCTCTCCAACGGCGGACTGTTCGGTACCGGCCTGGGCAATGGACGACCCGACTTCGTCCCCCTGGCCAACTCCGACATGATCATCGCCGCCCTGGGTGAGGAACTGGGTCTCATCGGCCTGGTGGCCATCATCCTGCTGTTCGTCATCCTCATCAGCCGTGGAATCCGCGCCGCCCTCGGCAGCCGGGACGCCTTCGGCAAACTGCTCGCCGCCGGCCTCTCCTTCACCATCGGCCTACAGTGCTTCGTCCTGATGGGAGGGGTGACTCTGTTGATTCCATTGACGGGGCTGACCACGCCCTTCATGTCGGCGGGCGGGTCCTCCCTGCTCTCCAACTGGATCATCGTCGCCCTATTGCTCCTGGTCTCCCATAATTCCCGGAGACCAGCCCTCACGGGACCGCTCAACGAGCGGGACATGGCCGCGGCCGGACCAGACATCAGCGCGAAGGCGAAGGCCCGCGAAGAGGAAGACGCCCGGCGCCGCGCCAAGAAGGCACAAGCCAAGGTAGCCACGCCACCGCGAAAGGGGGACACCGCATGAACACCGCCATACGCCACGTGTGGATCGCCATCGTCTGCCTCTTCGTCCTGATCTTCGGCGCCCTGAGCTACATCCAGTTCTTCGCGGTCAAGGACCTCAACGCCAATCCGCTCAACACCCGGCAGCTGTACAAGAACTTCGATCTGGCCCGTGGTGCCTTGCTGGTCGACGGAACACCGATCGCCGAATCCGTCGCCTCCGATGACCAATTCGACTACCAACGCGTGTACCACGACCCGAAACTGTATGCGCACCTGACCGGCTTCTACTCGCTGACCTACGGTGCCAACCACCTCGAAGGCGTCATGAACGACGAGCTCAACGGGCAGAGCGACTCGCAGTTCTACAACCGCATGGTCAACTTGTTGACCGGTCAATCCACCGAGGGTGCCTCCGTGGAGCTCACCATCGACCCGGCTCTCCAGAAGACGGCCTATAATCTGATCCCCGACGGACAGCAGGGGACCATCATCGTCTCCGAACCGAGTACGGGAAACATCCTGGCCATGGTGTCCAAGCCCAGCTATGACACCAACCTCCTGGCCGTGCATAGCGGGAAGATCGCCTCGAAGAACATGGCGGACATCCTCGAGACGAACGGACTGAGCCCGAACATCAACCCGGCCATCAACAATCTGATCTCACCGGGTTCCACCTTCAAGATCCTCGACCTGGTCGCGGGCCTGGAATCGGGGAAGTACGACCTTGATTCGGTCTACGACAATCCGACGTCGATCACTCTGCCGGGCACTTCGACGAAGGTGAACAACTTCGACCAGGGCATCTGCGCGAACCAGAACCGGGCCAAGCTCGAATTCATCGTGGCCCAGAGTTGCAACACGCCATTCGTGGCCATGAGCGAGGCGGTCGGGCAGGACGCCTTGCGCGACGTCACCGAACGTTTCGGTTTCGGCCAGCAACTGGAGATCCCGCAACGCGTGACCCCCAGCCAATTCCCGAGCGATCTCACTCCGGACCAGTTGGGCCTGTCCTCGATCGGACAGTTCGACGTCAAGACCACGCCCCTGCAGATGAACATGGTCGCCATGGGCATCGCCAATGACGGGGTCATCATGAAGCCGAACCTGATCAAACGGGTCACCGCTCCGGATCTGAGCGTGCTGGAAGAACCGAAGCCCGAGGAATTCAGTACGGCAACGACCAAGAAGGTGGCCAACCAGGTGACCGAATTGATGCGCGCACCACTCAAGGGCGGGACGGCCTACACGGCAGACATCCCCGGGCTGGACATCGCGGCGAAGACCGGCACGGCGCAACTCGGAGATGGGACCAAACGCGTCAATTCGTGGATCACCGGCTTCGCCCCGGCGGATGACCCGGAGGTCGCTGTCACCATTGTCATAGAAAAGACCGACTACGAGACCGGCCACAACCTGACCAGTCCAAACCTGAAGAAGATGCTAGAGGCGGTGTTCAATAAGTGAGGCCTACATCGGGTATCACCCTGGGCGGTCGGTTCCAACTGACCGAGCGGATAGCCATCGGCGGAATGGGGGAGGTCTGGAAGGCGCGCGATGAGATCCTTGGCCGGATCGTCGCCATCAAGATCCTCAAGGAGGAATACACCGGCGACCCCGGCTTCCTGCAGCGTTTCCGCGCCGAGGCACGCCATACGGCATTGTTGAACCACGTAGGCATCGCCAACGTGTTCGACTACGGCGAGGAAGGCGGTTCGGCCTACCTGGTCATGGAGCTGGTCCCCGGCCAGCCGCTGTCCGCCATCATCGAACGCGAACGGGTCCTGTCCCCCGACAGGACCATGTCCATCATCGCCCAAACCGCCCGCGCCCTCGCCGCGGCCCATGCACAGGGCCTGGTCCACCGGGATGTGAAGCCGGGCAACCTGCTCATCCTGCCCGATGGTCGGGTGAAGATCACCGACTTCGGCATTGCACGCATCGCCGACCAGGTCCCCCTGACCGCGACCGGGCAGGTCATGGGCACCGCCCAGTATCTTGCCCCCGAACAGGCCACCGGGCAGCAGGCCAGCGGGTCTTCGGACATCTACTCCCTCGGAGTCATCGGCTACGAGTGCCTGGCCGGTCGTCGACCGTTCACCGGCGAATCACAGATCGCCATTGCGCTGGCCCAGGTCAACGACAACCCTCCGGCACTCGATGAATCCATCCCGGCCAAATATCGGGCTTTGATCATGTCGATGCTGGCCAAGAGTCCGGCGGAACGACCGGAGACCGCCACGAAGCTGGCGGAGGCGGCCGACGCCATCCGGGCCGACAACCTCGAGGCGGCCCAAACCGCCGTCCCGGGCATCATCCCGTTCCTGGGAACCGGCGGTGGCGACGCCACGCAGGCCATCAACGTGGGAGATGCTCCCACCCAGGCCAACCCGCAGACACCAGAGGCGGGTTCGGGGACCCCGAGCACCAGTGCCTTGCCCATGGTCTCCGACCAGACCACCCGCGGTCCGCAGGCCAGCAAGGAGTACGACGACGCTGACGCCACTCGCGTCCAGGGTGCCGCCGCCGCCGCGGGCGCCGGGGCCGGGTCCGGCAACGACGACCAGGATTTCAATTCGGTCCTCGGCGCCAGCAAGGATTGGGATCCCGATGACGAGGACGGCGCCGCAGCTGGTGCCGGGGCCGGCGCCGGCGGAGCCTCAGGCGGTTCCGGGACCCCTCCGCGGAAAAAGCGGAACCCCTGGATCTGGCCCCTGATCGTGATCGTGGTCCTGGCCTTGCTCGCGGTGTGGCTCGTGCCCATGTTCACCGGTGACAAGACCGGCAACGAGTCTCCGGCATCAAGCGCGCAGTCCTCGCAGAAGACCGTCAAGGTCGATGCTGACGACTACCTCGGCATGGACGTCGACAAGGCCTCGGCCGAATTGAAGGACCTGGGCCTGGAGGTGTCGACGAAGGAGAAGGAAGCCAGCGATCCGGAGAATTCGGTCGTTGCCGTTTCCCCCACCGGTACCGTCAAGGTCGGCACCGTGATCGAGCTGAGCTACGCCGTGCCGCTGCCGGTGGAAAACACGCCTCCGCCTCCGCCGGTGCAAGAGACCAAGACCAAGGCCCCCGCGCCGACCAGGAAGTCCACGCCGGCTCCGAGCAGCAAATCCTCGAAGCCCTCCAGCAGCAAGGCCAGTAGCTCCGCACCTGCCCCGCCGACGCAGGCCCCCACCACCTCGGAACAGACCGAACCTCCCAAGGAAACGGCACCGTCCAAGGCCCCGGTCACGGAGCCTCCAGCAACCAAGCCGACGGATTCGAAAAACCCTGACGCTGCCAAGGACGACAAGGGGTCAAATGGAAATTTCAAGCAGGCCGCCCCGACCGGCGCGGGCAACTAACGCTGAGGCGTGCAGAGGAAATGTGTGACTGAACCCCGAATCCTGAACGCCCGCTATGAAGTCGGCGACCTCATTGGTCGCGGCGGCATGGCGGATGTTTACCATGCCCGCGACCTCCGGCTCGGGCGCGAGGTCGCGATCAAGCTGCTGCGTCGCGACCTGGCCCGCGATCCGGTGTTCCAGACCCGCTTCCGCCGGGAGGCCCAGGCCGTCGCCGGGTTGAACCATCCAGCCATCGTCTCCGTGTACGACACCGGCGAAGAGGATGTTGATGCTTCGGGGGACCACGTCACCAAGCTGCCGTACATCGTCATGGAGTATGTCCGGGGGAAGACCCTGCGTGATCTGTCCAAGGCCGGGGAATTGAATCCCCAGTCCTCGGTCAGGTACACGCTCGGCGTCCTGTCGGCCCTGGAATACAGCCACCGCATGGGCATCGTCCACCGGGACATCAAGCCCTCCAATGTGATGGTCACCGGCGACGACGCCGTAAAGGTCATGGATTTTGGTATCGCCCGCGCCATGTCCGATTCCTCGGCCACCATGACCCAGACGCAAGTCGTGGTGGGGACGGCCCAGTATTTCTCCCCCGAACAGGCCCGCGGGGAAACCGTCGATGCCCGCAGCGACCTGTATTCGGCAGGCTGCCTCCTCTATGAGCTGCTCACCGGCAGGCCACCCTTCACGGGCGACAGTCCCGTCTCCGTGGCCTTCCAGCATGTGAGTGAAAAGCCGGTCGCCGCCAGCGTCCACAACCCCGAAATCAGCCCTCGGATCGACGAGGTCATCTCCACGGCACTGACGAAGGACCGGGACGACCGCTATCAGGATGCCGCGGCTTTCGCTGCCGCGTTGCGCGCGGCCCAGGACGACCGCCCCGTTCCGAAGGATCTGGGCGATGCCACCCAGGCCCTGGCCGTCATGCCTATGTCGACCCAGGCGATGCTGACCACCGAACCACCCACGCAGGCCCTCGCTTCCGGGCCCCCCGGGAACGAGGGCAGGGAACGTACTGCCGCTCTGGCCGCCGAGGGCTCCGGCGGGGCCGGGGACACCGGGAAACAGCCTGCCGTGCACGCCACCGATTCACAAGAGTCCTTGCTCGCCGGGTCTTCGGGCCCCTCCCGGACCGACGAGGCCGACCGTCAACGCACGTCGCGCCGACGGGCATGGATCACCGTCTTTTCCATTCTGGCGGTGATTGTCATCGCCCTCGGTGCCTGGTTCTTCTGGAACTGGAGCCAGGACCAGCAGGAACGCAATGCCATGATCCCCGTTCCCGACGTATCGAACTTGTCGGTGATCGATGCACAGAACAAGATCTACGCCGCCAATCTGAAGCCCGTCACCAAGGAGGTCTACGACGACGACGTCGATTCCGGCTCCGTGGTGGGAACCGACCCGAAGGCCGGCTCCTCGACACGCAAGGACTCCGAGGTCCAACTGCTGGTATCTCAGGGCCCCGAACAGGTGACCCTGCCCAAGGACCTGGCCGGCCAGTCGGAGGCCACCGTGCGCAGCACGCTGGAACGGCTGGGTTTGGACGTCTCCGACGATGTGAAGCGCGAGAACACGGCGACCGTGGAACTGGGCAGCCTCATCGGGACGAATCCGAAGCTGGGGGAGAAGGTCAAGACCGGCAGTCTGATCGAACTGACGCTCTCCACGGGCAAGGTCACTGTTCCTTCGCTCATCGGCCTGGATGTGGACGAGGCGCGCAAGGTCCTCTCCGACAACGCCGTCGGGTTGCAACTCGAATCCGAAGAAAAGGAGAGCTCCAAGCCCGTCGATAGCGTCATCGAACAGACTCCCGTGGGTGGCAAGGATCTGGATCAGGACGGCACCGTGAGGGTCAAGATCGCGAAGAAGCCGGAACCGGAGGAATCCCCCTCTGCTCCACCGTCCGAATCCGAACCCGGATCGGATTCCAAGGAGTCCAAGGAGTCGGCGAAGGAAAGTTCAAAGAGTTCGAAGGCGGCCGAGAAGTCATCGGAGAAGGCTGCGTCCGAGTCGGCCAAGGCCTCCAAGAAGGCGTCAAAGTCCTCGAAGGCAGCCGAACCCTCCCCCTAGCCGCTGTCCCGTCCAGGAAACGCCGCTTCCTTGCCGAGGTGGGGGCTGGGCGGAACAGTGGCCAGGTGTGGCCGGATCAGTCGGTGATCAACGGGCTCAATTTCTCGGCGCGGGCCGCCGCACCGGAGAGGCCGAGTGCTTCCAGCCAGTTCCCCAGCATGTGGTACCCACCTTCGGTGAGCACCGACTCGGGGTGGAACTGGACGCCCCATAGGGGGGCCTCGCGGTGGGCCAGACCCATGACGACGCCACCATCGGTTTCGGCGATGATCTCCAACTCATCCGGGATCGACGCGCGGACCGCCGCCAGGGAATGGTAGCGGGTGGCCGTGAACGGATTGCTGATGTCGTGGAACAACGGGTGGGTTCCATGATGGACCGACGAGGTCTTGCCGTGCATGAGTTCCTCGGCGTGCGTGACGACCCCGCCGTAGGCCTCGGCGAGGGCCTGGTGTCCGAGGCAGACCCCCAACATCGGTTTGGCGTGTTCACCACACCAACGGATGAGATCGATGCAGACCCCGGATTCGCCGGGCGTCCCGGGGCCGGGGGAGACCAGGACACCGTCCCGGGCCTCGGCCAGTTCAATGGCCTGGGCCACCGTCACGTCGTCATTGCGCACGACGGTCGTTTCGGCACCGAGTTCGCGCAGGTAGCCGACCAGCGTATAGACAAAGCTGTCATAGTTGTCGATCACTAGGATCCGCGTGGGGGCGGGCATTGTCACTGCACCAGACCAATCGTTGATTCGGTCCATGGGCTGTACTGACTGGCCCAGGGAAACACGTATTCCATCAACACCAGTATGACGAGCACCGCCAGCAATGCTGAAATCAACAGACGCACCCACCACGGGCCGGGTAGCTTTCCGAATAACCATGCGTACACGCTCTGACTCCTTCACTGGGGTGGTGTTCTTCGATGGTGGCGGACCGGGGACGTAGATTTCCGGATTCAGCCGCCGCCGGTCGCGCGACCCACGGCTTCGGCGATCACCGCTGGGGGTCCCGCATCCAAGGGGCGCCATGATTCAAGCTCCGAATAGGCGATGATCCGCATCCGTGTCGTGAACGGCGGATGGCAACTGGTCATCGTCAGCAAGGATTCGCCGGCCTGTTCCCCGGGTTCGTGCGGCACCGGCAGCAGGACCTTGGAATCCGAGGGATCGACGATCTCCGTGCTGCGGTACCGGTAGGTGTAGTAGCCCTGCCGGGTCTGGACGTACAGCTGGTCCCCGTCGACCAGCTTGTCGATATCCCAGAAGACCTGTCCGTGGGTCTGCCGGTGCGCCGCGACGGCGAAGTTCCCCTGTTCGCCGGGCAATTGTGTCTGCGGGTAGTGTCCGATGCCCAAATGGTCGAGGACGTCGCTGCCTACCCCTTCGGAGATGGGCCGCGCATAGTCCTTCCCGAAGCGCGGCACATACAGGACCCCGAAGGTCTCCTCCCCGTCCAGGTTGGTTTTTTCCGGGGTGCCGTACTTCTTCCGGTCGGCATCGGCGGCCTCTGCCGATTGGGAAGGGCCGGTGGAGGCGTTCGCATCACCACCGGCGAATTCCTGCAGCGTTCTGGACGTCAGCTCTTCCTGGGCGCCATCGGCTTCAATGTTGGTCCACCACAGCTCCCATGCCACGAAAAGGAGAACGATGACCCCGAGCGTCACCAGGACCTCGCCGAGGCCACCGATGATCGCCGCGGATCGGCTCCGTCGACGCCCGGGTTTCAGCGGCGCTGTTGACTCGGGGACAGCGGGCACGAAAACCTCCTGACGCGGTACCGGTAGAATGTCGGTGACGTGGGTGGCCGCATGGATACTGCTGTGCCGGCCCCCACCCATGACAGTATCGCCCGGGTCGCAAACAACGAGTGTTTGACCCGCCCAAGGTCAGGAGTACCAGTGCCCGAGTCGAGGACCCGCCGCAAGGCCCGCAGGCAGTCTGAAGCCGCCAATAAGAACGGGGATGTCAAGGCCCTTCCGGTGTGGTACAAGCCGGTCATGTTCGGTCTGATGATCCTGGGGCTGCTCTGGATCATCACCTACTACATCTCCCAGGCCACTCTTCCGTTGGGGATCGCCGGCGGGTGGAACATCGTGATCGGCTTCGGTATCGCCATGGTCGGGTTCTTCATGACGACGCGCTGGCGTTAGCCGGGCCGAAGGGCCTCAGTCAACGTATTTGAGTCCGACGACGCATCCTACGAGGAGCATCAAGAGCAGGACCTTGACCCAACTGATGGATTCACCGTCGATTGCCATCCCGTAGATCACCGTCAGGGAAGCTCCGATGCCCACCCAGACGGCATAGGCGGTTCCTGTTGGTATGTCCTTCATGGCATATGCCAGTCCGCTCATGCTGACGATGAGCCCGCCTCCGAACACGAGGCTGGGCACCAGTTTTGAAAAACCCTCTGATTTGCCGAGGGCGATCGCCCATACCGCTTCGAACATTCCTGAGACAATCAGCACGAACCACGCCATGATCAACCACCGTTACCTTCCGGCGGCCGTCTTGTCGCTGTCCGGGTACGGCTCCCTCGTCCGGTCGGAGCAATCGGCTCCTGCCCGGCACGCTAGCACACCGCCATGGAGCAGGGACCTAGTCGTGAGATGCTGTATACCCGACGAAAGGACACCATGCCTCCCACTGCCACCCCTCTGACCGGATCCCGTCTGACACCCCAGCGGCTCTATGGTTTCCTGGCCACTGCCGAGATGTTCACCTGGGGGCTTCTGCTGCTGGGAATGGCCTTGAAGTACGGGAACATCAGCGACAAATTCGTTCCGGTCTTCGGGGGCATCCACGGACTGACGTTCATCAGCTATTGCGTGGTGACCTGCTTCGTCTGGGTCAATCAACGGTGGTCGTTCGGCCGGGGCCTGCTGGGGCTGGCCTCCGCCTTCATTCCGTTCTGCACGGTGCCTTTCGAACGCTCCGTCAAACGGGCGGGCCTGCTCGACGGCGGCTGGAGGCTGGGTGTCGGCGGGGATGAGCCCCATGGCTTCATCGAAATCGTCCAGGCATGGTGCCTACGCCATCCCCTTCCCGCGGTCATTCTGGGCATCGTTTTCATCGCCGTGGTCTTTACGGTGCTGTTGATGCTCGGTCCACCGGTTCCCCGGGGCTAGGCCGACACATTTCGTTGGCAGGCCTCGGGCCGCGGATCAGGTGCTCAGGGACGGGGTAGTTCCAACACCCCCGAATTCCGGGCAGCTGTCCGGACGGCTTCACCGACCCGCGCCAGGGCCGGGGAATCAAGCTTCCACCGCTGCCAATACAGCTCGACCCCGCGGGTCCAGTGCGGATCCAGGACCTCCAGCAGACCCTCTCCCGGGTCCTGCGCGTCCGGCACCATCCCCCATCCGAGGCCGTCGATGACCGCCCGGACGAACTGGGACGAGTCCGGTACATGGTGTCTCGGGGGCTCCGCCTGCACACCACAGACGGATCGGACCAGCGCGTGCTGCAGCTGGTCCGAACGATCAAAATCAACCATGGGGGCCACCGCAAGCCCCCGCGGGGGATCTTCAGCGAACCAGTGCCTCCTGAACGCCGCTGAAGCCATCGCCGTGTACCGCAGTGTCCCCAGGAGTTCGGTGGAACACCCCTGCACGGCCCTCCCGTCGGTCGTCACGGCCGCCATCGCCGTGCCCGCCCGCAACAACTCCGCCGAAACGGACTCATCCTCACGCAGGAGTTCGAGTTCAAGGCTTCCATCCTGGGCCAACAACCTGAAGGCGCCGGGGAACCAGGTCGCCAGGGAATCAGCATTGACGACCACCCTCACCGCCGCACGCACCGGGGTCCGGGCAGGGTCCGTGGCGCCCCCGCCGGAGAGTTCCGCCGCGGCTTCTGCAGCCAGGAGATCGGTCTGGCGCGCCAGGCGCAACAAGACCGTGCCGGCGGCCGTGGGCAGCGCGGGCTTTCCCCGACGGACGACCACGGTTCCGACCTGCGTTTCCAACGCCTTGATCCGTTGGCTCACCGCCGAAGGAGTCACCCGGAGCCGTGTGGCGGCTGCGTCGAAGGTGCCGGTATCGATGACCGCTGCAAAAGCGCGGAGCTGGTCCGCCGGAAAATCCATATTAGATATTCTAATGTCCCATGCATATCTTTAGCTGGTCTACTGCATGTTGCTCCGCTTACCGTTGACCAGTGACCTATTTTCCTTCCCTGCTCGCCGGACTGGGTTCCGGTTTGGCGTTGATCATCGCGATCGGGGCACAGAATGCCTTCATACTGCGCCAAGGCATCCGGCGCGAACACGTGCTCGGCGTTGTCCTCATCTGCGCCCTCTCCGATGCGGTCTTGATCTTCGCCGGCGTTGCCGGGGTGGGGGCCCTGGTCGCCACGGCCCCCTGGCTGCTGGTGCTGGCCCGTTGGGCGGGGGCCGCCTTCCTTGTCGGTTATGCCTTCGTGGCGCTGCGTCGGGTTGTCCGTCCTGCGGCGCTCACCGTCGACCGCGGGACCCCGGGGACCACCCGCAGGTCGGTACTAGCCACTGCTGCCGCGCTGACCTGGTTGAATCCCCACGTCTATCTGGACACCATGATCCTGCTCGGCACGATTGCCAGCGCCCACGGCGACCCGGGGAGGTGGATCTTCGCCGCCGGGGCCGTGCTGGGAAGCTTCCTCTGGTTTCCGGCGGTCGGATTCGGCGCCCGCCTCCTGGCCGGCTTCTTCGCCCGCCCCGGCTCCTGGCGGGTCCTGGATGGCCTGGTAGCCGCGGTCATGTTGTTGGTCGCCATCAGCTTGCTCACCGGGCCATGAACCTCGGCTGGGACGAGCGACGACACGGTCAGTCCAGTTGACGCCTATGGACCGTCCAGGTCCGGACCGCCGTGAACCCGGCCCGTTCGTAAACGCGGCCCGCACCGGTGGGGCTGGCTGAATCAACCGCCAGGTCCACCATCCGGTACCCATCGCGCTCTGCTTCCGTCACGATCCAATCCAACAGGGCGGAGGCCAGCCCTTGGTGGCGGGCGCGACTCCTGGTGCCCAGCAAGCTGACATGGATCTCCCCCTCGGCCCATTGACCACACAAGGCATATCCATCGACGCTTTCCACCGGATCCAGCCCGATATCCCTGGTGCGGACGACCGGGCTCAGGGACGCACGGAAGCTTCGGGCGGACTGCTGATCGGCCCATCGTTCCCGGGTCTTCGGGACCGCCCCCCAGTGATCGGCGAAGGCATCATTATGGGCCCGTCGGACCGCTTCTTCCATCTCTGCGGTGTAGACCTCTATCAGCGGCCCTTCCGTTGAGGGGGGCGCCTCCACGGTGTCACCGCGCCGACGCGGCAACTCGATCATCATGTCGGTGAAATATCGAACCGGGGCGTAGCCCCGCGACACGGCCATGCGTCCCGAGCTGGATCCTTCGGCTCCTGTTGCCAAACCCACGCTCACCGGAGCCCCGGGGTGCCTCTGCGCCGCCAATTCGCGCGCACGGGCCTCCAGGCCATCCATGATCCGGCGGCCGATTCCTCGGCCCCGGTGGTCCGGATGCACTCCACCATCGATGGTTGCCTTGGCCTGGCCCTCGAAGAGCACGTCAGCCACACGCAGCTGCCCAAAACCCACCAGTTCCTCGCCGTCCCACACCGCGATGCTGTCCCGTCCCGGATCGAATCCGGGTTCTTCCAGTTCTTCCGCGAGATCCTCGGCATCGTAGAACTCGTCGGTCTCATCGGCCTGCGCCAAGAGGTTCGTCAGACCGGACCAGGCAACGAGATCGACGGCTGACAGGGCGGAAAAGCGTATGGTCATGGATCCTCCAGTCATCCCCTGCCCCGATGCCGCCGGAATTTCCAGGGTGGACTCAAGATACAGGCGAGTGTTGTCCCACGTCACCTCCCCACCCCGTGTTCCACCGTGGTGTCAGGGGCCTGCTGGTGGGGTCGATCAGCGTTCCGGTCCGGGTTCACCCCAGTCATGCACATGCTGTGAATATAGTTATCCACAGCTGGGGATAGAGCTGTGCGTAACTATGTTCGATTAGCCCGCGCTGGCAGGGATGCAGGTCCCGGAAGGCATTCGAATTACATGGGTGTGAGTTATTAACAATGTGGACAACCCCTGTGGATGACGACTCGATGTTCGAATTTCCGCGTGATTTCGCGGTTTTGGTGTCCCCGGGCCGACGGGCACTGCTCGAAAGCTCGTCATGAAGCTGTACGCACAGGCTGTGCACGACAGTTATCCACAGGTGTGGATTGTTATGTGAATATTCAAGCGGATCGGCCCACGATTTGATGCCTTCGGGCCAGCACCCGGGGATGCGCGGACGGAATGTTCAGTGAATTACACGGCTGTGAGTTATTAACAATGTGGATAAACCCTGTGGATAGTCTTCCCCGGGAGCGACGAAAAAGGGGGTGGGCGGTGGAATGATTCCACCGCCCACCCCGTGGATGTGACCCGAATACAACCGGACCGCTGGTCGATCAACCCATTATTGGTTGGTACAGTGCGCGGATCGGTGCCCAGCCCAACCAGGTGAGTACGCCAAGCGCCACCACGATGATCCCGATGCCGCTCCATTGAAGGAGTGCCCGGTTCCTACCGCGCGGGGAAAAGACCAACACGGCCGCTACCGCACCACCGGTGACCAGACCGCCCACGTGGGCCTGCCAGGCGATGTTGGCGCCCGGCAGGAAACCGATGACTAGGTTGATGCCGATGATCACCAACACGGGGACGAGGTTGCCACCGTGGGCCTTGGTCACGACCATGAACGCGCCGAATAGCCCGAATACGGCGCCGGAGGCGCCGACCACCGCGACGTTCGGCGCCGCAAGAAGCAACACACCCACCGAGCCGCCGAAACCGGCCACCAGGTACAGGACCGCGAACCTCACGTGCCCCAGGGCCGGCTCCAGGACCCGGCCCAGGATGTAGAGGGCATACATGTTGAAGGCGATGTGCATGATCAGACCCGTGGAGTGCAGGAACAAGGAAGTGATCATGCGCCACGGTTCGCTCCCTGTGTACAGGCCGGCATAGAGCAGACGATCCGTCAGCCCCGGTATCAGGTACTGGCCTCCGAAGAGCACCACGCACAGGGCAATCACCGCATACGTGACGGTCGGACGTCCAGAGGTCAGCCGCCCGCCGGTGACCGTCTGCGGTCGGCGCCGTTCGCTGTTTGCCTGCGCGACGCATTCAACGCACTGGACCCCCACGGCGGCCGTGCGCTGGCATTCGGGACAGGCGGGGCGCCCACAGCGTTGGCAGCGAACGTACGAGGGACGATCGGGATGCCGCGGGCACGTCGGAACCGGCGTCTGGGGTTCCTGCTCTGGTTGGCCGAAGGCCATGTCATGCTCCTGGTTCGTGGTCAGGGATGGAAGACGAAAGGGCGGTCCCCGTCGGCTCCGGGGAGTCGATGGGGAACCGCCCTTGCTGTGCGGGGGATGTCCGCCGTGGCTGTTCCTGAGTCTAGAGGGCCTCGACGTCGATGCTTGAGACGACAACGTCCTCAAGCGGCTTATCGCGGCCATCGGTCGGAACCTTGTTCAGCGCGGCAGCAATTTCCCGGGATTTCTCGTCCGTCACCTCACCGAAAATGGTGTGCTTTCCCTGCAACCAGGTGGTCGGGACCGTCGTAATGAAGAACTGCGAACCGTTGGTGCCCCGGCCCATCTGCAGGCCGGCGTTGGCCATGGCGAGCTTATAGGGCTCGTTGAAGTCCAGATCGGGGTTGATCTCATCGTCGAATCGGTAGCCGGGGCCGCCGACGCCCTGGCCCAACGGGTCCCCGCCCTGGATCATGAAGTCGGAAATGATGCGGTGGAAGATCGTGCCGTCGTACAACGGGGTGCCGGTCTTCTCCTCGCCCGATTCCGGGTGGGTCCAGTCCTGCTCGCCGGTGGCGAGTCCGATGAAGTTCTTGACCGTCTTCGGGGCGTGGTTGCCGAACAGGTTGACCACGATGTCACCGTGGTTCGTGTGGATGGTGGCCTTATGCGTGGGGATTGCAGTCATGACTTCATTCTTCCACTTCCCCGCACTCATCCGTGAGCCCCCGCGGCAGGTCGACTACGCGGACAGTGAACATCGGTCCTGGACGGTAGCCTCACCCACGTCGTGAATAGCCCGTCAACCCTCCAACGCGTAGGCTAGGCGTGGATACTCCAACTACTTGGGAGGAACGTGTGAAGAAGAAGAAGCGAATGGCCCGAGATCTGCGTTGTTCGGTCAATGCCGGTACCGGGAATGCCCGTGATTGGGCAGCCCCGAAGGTAGATGCAGCCGTCAACTGGGCGGTGCCCCGGCTTGAGAAGGGCGTCGAGAATGCCTCCCCGCGCATCCAGGAGGGATTCCAGCGTGCCACCAATGAAATTGCCGGTGGTGTCGCCAAGGTGACCCCGAAGATCCAAGACGGTCTCGACAAGGTCGCTCCGCGCATCTCCCAGGCCGTCGATGACGTTTCTCCGCGGCTGCAGGAAACCCTCGACAAAGCCACCCCGGCCTTGCAGCATGCCCGCGATGTCGTGGTCAATGACTACATCCCTTCCGCAAGTGCACGTCTGGGCGATGCCGCCGGATACGCGGCGCGTCGGTTGGATGATGTCCAGGTTCCCGCTCAGGTCGAGCAGGCAGTTGCCCGGGCCACCGGTGACAAGAAGGCACTCAAGCGGGCCCAGAAGGCCGCAGTGACCGCAGCCAAGGAAGCCTCCAAGCAGCTCAAGCGCGAAAAGGCCCGTCAGAGCCGTAAGCGCGGTTTCCTGGTCTTTGGCATCATCGCCGCGGTGGTCACCGCAGGAGTGGCCGCCTGGCGTGCTTCCAAGCCCGTCGAGGATCCTTGGAAGACCCCGGTCGAGCCGGCCCCCGTCCCCGCGCCGGTTCCGGCTCCCGAGACCCAGCTGAAGACCGAGGACGTGCACACCCACGTCACCGAGGCCACGGCACAGGCCAAGGCGGAAACCGAAGAGCCGAAGGCACCGGTCGCAGCCGAGCCGACACCGAAGGCACCCGAGGCCGCAAAGGCCCCTGCCGCCGAGGAGGGCACGGACGCCCCGAAGCCGGGCCCGCGGAGCTCCGCACGCCGGCGTGCCGACGATTCGGACGATAAGTAAGCATTCATCCGAAACGCGTGAAGCGGCGGTGATCCTGAAGGATCACCGCCGCTTTTGTCTTGTCTGGTGCTCAGTCATCCTGGACGGCTGGCAGGTGCCGTAGGCTCCGCCCTTGCCCCCAGACCACTGCCAGGAGCCCGAGTAGGATCAGGATCAGCCCCAGGTACGTTCCCACCGGCGGGCTCTGACCCAGGAAGATCCCGGCCAGGATCGCCGCTCCCGGGATCTCCAGCAGGATGATCATCGAGACCACCAGTGGCCCCAAGGCCACGACCAGGTGGTTGAAGACAGTATGGCCCAGCAGTTGGGAGGCAACCGTCAGCGCGATGATCCCGACCCATCCGGCGAGCGGGAACCCGACGAGCTGTTCCCCCATGAGCACGGACATGATCAAGAGCATGGCGGCCGTCAAGGCGTAGCACACCGTCGTATAGCTTCCGGTGTCCATCGTGGCCCGGGCCTTGCTACCGGCAAGCGTGTAGGCCCCCGCAAAGGCTCCTCCGACCAATGCCAGTAGGTCTCCGAGGAGGGCTTCTGCCGACCCGTCGCCGACATCGAAACCGGTGATGACAACGACTCCGGCCAAGGACAGGGCCATGCCCCACCCGACCTGCTTGCCCAGAGCAGCTCCACGGAGTCGTTGGAAGCCGGCGATCCAGGCGGACTGCAGGCACACCAGCGCAGTAGCCGCAGCGACGGTGGTCAAACGTACCGAGGTCATGAACGTGGCGAAGTGCAGGGCCAACGCGACGGCCGCAATCAGGCAGTACTTCCATTCGCGGTGCGTGGGGAACCGCAGTCGTCCGCGGCTTTGGACCGTGGCCATCACGCCCATGGCGCCGGCACCGAGTCCGTTGCGCCAGAAGGCCATGGCCAAAGGCGGGACACTGGGCGTAGCCGCAACGAGGGGCCCGGATGCGGAGACTCCAAGGACGCCTACGAGAGCCAGCAGGAAGATCACATGACCAC
>NZ_JBQSWX010000024.1:0-53098 GCF_052377615.1 Arthrobacter sp. AOP36-A1-22 | reverse complement strand
GGCGGCCCCCCCGCGGGGGGCCCGCTTCCGGGCACGGGGCCCGAGGCCCCACGCCGCCAACACCAATGAAAACCGCAGGAAGCCAGCCATCAAGGACATTCGCGGTCCTCGGTAGTGGTTTACGGGAATCCGGCACGACGCCGGCAACCCCGTGGGCCTCGATCGAAGACCGGGTGCCCCCTCCGGTGGAACCGGAGGAGAGGATCGGCTGGGCCTGCGCCACAACAGAAACGGAGGTGACTCTCCATGGAGGGTCCCGAAATTCAGTTCGCAGAAGCGGTCATCGACAATGGCCGGTTCGGAACGCGCACGATCCGCTTTGAGACCGGCCGTCTGGCCCAGCAGGCAGCTGGCGCTGCCATGGTCTACATCGACGACGACACGTCCATGCTCTCGGCCACCTCGGCCGGCAAGCACCCCCGCGAGGGCTTCGACTTCTTCCCGCTGACGGTGGACGTCGAAGAGCGCATGTACGCAGCCGGCCGCATTCCCGGCAGCTTCTTCCGCCGCGAGGGCCGCCCCTCGACCGAGGCCATCCTGGCCTGCCGCCTCATGGACCGCCCGCTGCGTCCGGCCTTCGTCAAGGGCCTGCGCAACGAGGTCCAGGTGGTCGTCACCATCCTGTCCATGAACCCGGACGACCTGTACGACGTGGTGGCCATCAACGCCTCCTCGATGTCCACGCAGCTCTCGGGCCTGCCGTTCTCCGGCCCCATCGGCGGCGTCCGCGTTGCCCTGGTCGACGAAGGAAACGGTGCCCAGTGGGTCGCCTTCCCGAAGCACTCCCAGCTGGAGAACGCCGTGTTCTCGATGGTGGTCGCCGGTCGCGTGAGCGGTGACGACGTCGCCATCATGATGGTCGAGGCCGAAGCCACCGACCACGCCTGGAACCTGATCAAGGAAAACGGCGCCACCGCCCCGACCGAAGAGGTCGTGGCCGAGGGCCTCGAGGCGTCCAAGTCGTTCATCAAGGTCCTCTGCGACGCGCAGGCCGATCTGGCCGCCCGCGCCGCGAAGCCGACCGTCGAGTTCCCGGTCTTCCGCGACTTCGAGGACGACGCCTACGCCGCCGTCGAGTCCGCCGCATCGGCCAAGCTCACGGAGATCTTCGCGATCGCCGATAAGCAGGAGCGCGACACCGCCTCCAGCGCCTACCGCGACGAGGTCGTCGAGCAGCTCGCCGCCGAGGGCAAGCAGTTCGAAGGCCGCGAGAAGGAGGTCTCCAAGGCCTTCGCCGCGGTGACCAAGCACGTCGTGCGCCAGCGCATCCTCACCGAACAGGTCCGCATCGACGGCCGTGGACTGACGGACATCCGCCAGCTCACCGCCGAGGTCGAGGTCCTGCCCCGCGTGCACGGTTCGGCGATCTTCGAGCGCGGCGAAACCCAGATCATGGGTGTCACCACGCTGAACATGCTCAAGATGGAGCAGCAGATCGACTCGTTGTCGCCGGTGACGCGCAAGCGCTACATGCACAACTACAACTTCCCGCCGTACTCCACCGGCGAGACCGGCCGCGTGGGTTCGCCCAAGCGCCGCGAAATCGGCCATGGTGCCCTCGCCGAGCGCGCCATCATGCCGGTGCTGCCCACGCGTGAGGAATTCCCCTACGCGATCCGCCAGGTCTCCGAGGCCTTGAGCTCCAACGGGTCCACCTCCATGGGCTCGGTCTGCGCTTCGACCCTGTCGCTGCTCAACGCCGGTGTGCCGCTGCGCGCCCCGGTGGCCGGCATCGCCATGGGCCTGGTGTCCGACCAGGTTGACGGCCAGACCCGCTACGCGGCGATGACCGACATCCTCGGTGCCGAGGACGCCATGGGCGATATGGACTTCAAGGTCGCCGGTACCTCGGAGTTCGTCACCGCCATCCAGCTGGACACCAAGCTCGACGGCCTGCCGGCCTCCGTGCTCGGCGCCGCGCTGAAACAGGCCCGTGAAGCACGCCTGCACATCCTCTCGGTGATCAACTCCGCGATCGACGCCCCGGATGAGATGAGCGAATTCGCTCCGCGCATCATCTCGGTGAAGATCCCCGTGGATAAGATCGGCGAGGTCATCGGCCCGAAGGGCAAGATGATCAACACCATCCAGGAGGACACCGGGGCCGACATCTCCATCGAGGATGACGGCACCGTGCTGATCGGTGCGACCAACGGCGAGTCCGCCGAGTCCGCCCGTTCCGCCATCAACGCGATCGCCAACCCGATGGTTCCGGAGGTCGGCGAACGCTACCTCGGGACCGTGGTGAAGCTGACCACGTTCGGCGCCTTCGTGTCCCTGACCCCGGGCAAGGACGGCCTGCTGCACATCTCGGAGCTGCGCAAGCTCTCCGGTGGCAAGCGCGTCGAGGACGTCGAGGACGTCGTCTCCGTGGGCCAGAAGCTCCAGGTGGAGATCACCAAGGTCGATGACCGCGGAAAGCTCTCCCTGGCGCCCGTCGTGGCTGAAGAGGCCGAAGCCTCGGCCGTCGACGCGTAAGGACGAGTACCACCCATGGCTTTGATTCCTTTGCCGCTTCACGGCTCGGGAATGTTCCCGTACACCGCTGAGCAGGGCGCTTCAGAGGCCGGCTCGCCGATCGAGTACGGGGATCCAACCATCCTGGCCGGGGAGGCCGGAGGGGCGCTGGTGCGCCGCTCCGTCCTCCCCGGCGGGGTGCGGGTGCTGACCGAGGCCATGCCCGGACAGCGCTCCGCCACCATCGGCTTCTGGGTCGGTGTCGGTTCACGGGACGAGGTCGAGGGCCAACACGGTTCGACCCACTTCCTGGAACACCTGCTCTTCAAGGGCACCTCACGCCGTGGCGCGATGGACATCGCCACGGCCTTCGACGAGGTCGGCGGCGAATCCAATGCCGCCACCGCCAAGGAAAGCACCTGCTACTTCGCCCGCGTCCTGGACGCGGATCTGCCGCTGGCCATCGACATCATCGCGGACATGATCACCTCCGCCGTCCTCGATCCCGGCGAACTCGAGCAGGAACGCGACGTCATCCTCGAGGAGATCGCCATGGACGGCGACGACCCCGGCGACGTCGCCCATGAACATTTCGTCTCCGCAGTGTTGGGGGAGCACCCGCTGGCCCGCCCCATCGGAGGGACCCCCGAAGCGATCCTGGGGATCGGCCGCGAGGCCGTACTGGACCACTACCGTCGTTTCTACAAACCCAGCGAACTGGTCATCACCGTCGCCGGGTCCCTGGACCACGACGAAGTCTGCGACCAAGTCATCGAGGCATTGCGTGCCTCCGGCTGGACGCTCGAGGAGGGGGCCGCCCCCGAACCCCGGCGCAGCACGGAACCGGTGCCCGTCAGCGGACAACACACCATCGACGTCATCCGCCGTCCCGTGGAACAAACCAACATCATCATGGGCTGCCCGGGCATCGTCGCCACCGACGAGCGACGCCACGTGATGAGCGTGCTCAACGCAGTGCTCGGCGGGGGCATGTCCTCGCGCCTGTTCCAGGAGATCCGCGAGAAGCGCGGCCTGGTGTATTCGACCTACTCCTTCTCCGCCGCCTATTCCGACGTCGGATACTTCGGCATGTATGCCGGCTGCGCCCCGGTCAAGACCGGGCAGGTGATCGGGCTGCTCGGGGAGGAACTGGACCGGTTGGCCGCCGAGGGGATCAGCCCGGAGGAACTGCGCAAGGCCGTCGGCCAGCTCTCCGGCGGCATGGTCCTGGCGCTGGAGGATCCGGGCTCACGCATGGGCCGTCTGGGTCGAGCCGAACTGGTGACCGGCGTCTTCCAGGACCTGGACGAATCGCTGGCCCGGGTCAGGGCCGTCACCGTCGAGGACGTCCAGGCGCTGGCCCGCGAACTGGCCTCCAGAGCTCGAACGGTCACGGTCGTCGGCCCCTTCGACACGCCCGGGGACTTCGGCTACTAGGCCGCCACGCCGCCACCTGTTGCCCGGAAACAGGTTCGACAAACTATGCTGTGGCATATGTGTGAACTTCATCACTCACACCCAACACTCGCATAGCTGTTGAAAGGTTAGATCCACCATGAATTTGAATGGCGTGACGGAGGTGCTGGGCGATATCAGCGGTATCGTCTGGGGCCCGTTCCTGCTGATCCCCTTACTTCTGGGGGCAGGGCTGTATTTGACCATCAGGTTGGGGGGGCTGCAGTTCCTGAAACTGGGTGCCGCCTTGCGGCTGGGGATCCTGAAGCGCAAGGATCCCGGCACCGAGGGGGATATCTCCCAGTTCCAGGCGCTGACCACCGCTCTGGCGGCCACCGTGGGTACCGGTAACATCGTCGGTGTCGCCACGGCCATCGGCATCGGCGGCCCGGGCGCCCTGTTCTGGATGTGGATTACCGGGTTGCTGGGCATGGCCACGAAATACTCGGAGGCCTTCCTGGCCGTCCGCTTCCGCGGCACCGATGCCGCGGGTGAAAAGTCAGGTGGCCCGCAGAACTACCTCGAACGCGGCATCAAGGGGCCGTTCGGCAAGATCCTGGCGCTCTCCTTCGCCATCTTCGCCGTCCTGGCCAGCTTCGGCATCGGCAACATGACCCAGGGCAACGCCATTGCCGCCAACGTCGAGAGCAGCTGGGGTGCCCCGCTGTGGCTCACCGGCTTGACCTTGACCGTGTTGACCATGATCGTCCTGGTCGGCGGCATCAAATCCATTGGCCGCGTTACTGCCGGTCTGGTCCCGGTGATGATCGTCTTCTACATCCTGGGTGCCATCTACATCCTGCTGGCCAACCTGGGCCAGGTTCCCGCGGCCCTGGGCCTGATCTTCACCGACGCCTTCACCGGCACGTCAGCGGTGGGCGGTTTCACCGGTTCGGCGATCATCATCGTGATCCAGTTCGGTGTGGCCCGCGGCCTGTTCTCCAACGAGTCCGGCCTGGGTTCGGCGCCGATTGCCGCTGCCGCAGCGCAGACCTCGCACCCGGTCCGCCAGGGCCTGGTCTCCATGACCCAGACCTTCATCGACACCATCATCGTGGTCAGCTTCACCGGCCTGGTCATCGTGACCACGGGTGCCTGGAGCGAAACCGATCCGGAATCCGGGGAACAGATCTCCGCGGCACTGATGACCGGCGAGGCCTTCAGCCACGGGCTGCCGGGGGAATGGGGCCACTGGGTCGTGACGATCGGTCTGGTGCTCTTCGCCTTCTCCACCCTGTTGGGATGGTCCTACTACGGCGAACGCAATATGGAAAAGCTCTTCGGGCGCCGAACGGTCATGCCGTTCCGTGTCGTCTGGTCCCTGGTCGTCTTCATCGGTGCCACGGTGCAGCTCGAGGTCGTCTGGGCGTTCTCGGATGTCATGAACGGACTGATGGCTCTGCCGAACCTCATCGGTCTGATCGTCCTCTCCGGGCTGATCGTGCGCGAGACCCGTTGGTACCTCAAGCATGACCCCAAGCTCGAGGCCACCAAGGACGAGATCGAGGCTTTCATGAAGGACCAGCCCGGCTGGGACCAGTGGAAGTCCGGCGACATCGTCGGTTCCTCGCAGAACTACGGCGGGTCCAGTAAGAGGGATGGCATGCGCCAGTAGCGGATGGTGCGGCAGCCTGCGGGCCGCCGCACCCCGACCCGAGAAGGCGGGCCGGTCACCGGGAGGACACCCCGGGACCGGCCCGCCTTTTCGGGTGATGCCGGCGAATTGGGGCACGACGGCGCCGGCCGTGCATGGGTGGTGGCGGGGTGAAAGCGGTCCCTAGCCGCCGGCGAAGGGCGGGAGGACGTCGATGACATCCGCGTCGGCCAAGGGACGCGACTCGTCCCTGGCGCCGATCTCGTTGACCAGGAAGCTGGAGCGGGAGAGCACGCGATGCAACGGGGGTCCCGACGCACCGGTGGCGGGGACCGCGTGCGGGAGGTGGCCCAGCAAGGCCGCCAGCGTCCCGCCGTCGTGCTCGATGTCCTGCAGCGGGACATCCAACTCCTTCACCCCGGCAGCGGCGGCGGCAGCGGCAAAGAACCTGACCTTCACTTATCCTCCAATGGCGCTCATGGAACGGTCGGGCTGGACGAAGTCCTCGGCCCCCAGACCGGTGTGGTCCATGCCGTGGGCGCGCGGTTTGGCCCACATGGCGGCCCGCCAGCGGTCGGCGATGTCCTGATCGGTGGCCTCCGAGCGCAGCAGGGCGGTCAGATCGGTTTCCTCCCGGGAGAACAGGCAGCTCATGATCCTGCCTTCGGCCGTGATCCGGGTGCGCCGGCAATCAGCGCAGAAGGGTTCGGTGACCGAGGCGATGATCCCGACGGTGCCCAGCAGCGTATCCGGTTCGCCCTTGGCCCGGACCTCGTAGCGTTCGGCGGGTGCCCCGTCCCGGGACTCGGGGGCCACGGTGATGTCGTAATCGACGCCGAGCAGTTCGCGGGTGTCGGTGGCGGTGACCATGTCGTCCCGGGTCCATCCGTGATCGGCATCCAGGGGCATCTGCTCGATGAAGCGCAGCTCGAATCCGCGCTCGAGCGCCCAGGCCAGCAACGAAGGGGCTTCCAGGTCGTTGATGCCGCGCATCAGGACCGCGTTGATCTTGATCGGGGACAAGCCCGCGTCCGCCGCGGCGTCGATGCCTTCGATGACCTTGTGCAGGAAGTTGCGCCGCGCGAGTTTCTTAAAGGACTCGGCATGGATGGTATCCAGCGAGACGTTGATCCGGGTCAGTCCGGCTTCGGCCAGGGCCCGGGCCCTGGCCGTGAGGCCGACCCCGTTGGTGGTCATTGAAATCGGCAGGTCGGGGTGGTCGGCGCGCAGCCCGGCGATGATGTCCACCAGGTCCTTGCGCATCAACGGCTCCCCGCCGGTCAGGCGCAGTTCGCGCACCCCGTGGATGTCCACGGCGATCCGGACCAGCCGCCGGATCTCCCCGGCGGTCAGCAGGCGTTCCGCCGGCAGCCAGGCCATGCCGTCGGCGGGCATGCAGTAGGTGCAGCGCAGATTGCATTTGTCGATCAGGGAGATGCGTAGATCGGTGGCCACCCGTCCGAACCGGTCCAGCAGGCGCGGATCGTCGCCCGGCGCCGGTGGGGGAACGAAATCCCCGGAGTCCTGGGGGCCGGAGGCACCCGGTTCGGGGATGCCGGGCATGCCCAGGGATACCGCAGCCTTGCCCCCGGTGGCCGGGTCGGCTGCGGACTGGGAGCTGGTGCTGCACGTCATGCCTCGAGCGTAGTCCAGATCCGGGGCGAAAACAGGGGCAGTGGCCGGGTGATCGGCGCCCGAGGATGCCCCGTGGACCGCCGGGATTTCCGTGCGCGCCACAACAACCGGTATGGATATCCGCATTTGCGTCGAGTAGGGTCTAGTAATGACGCAAATGAGAGTATCCGAGGCGGCTCGGTTTCTGGCGGTCAGTGACGATACGGTCCGCCGACTGCTGGACTCCGGACAACTGACCGCAGGCAAGGACGCCTCCGGGCGGATCACCGTCGACGGGGTGGAACTGGCGGGCTACATCCGCGGTCTGGCCGAGACGCCGAGCGACCCGGCCCACGTGGCCTCCTCGGCCCGGAACCGCTTCGTCGGCCTGGTGACCGCGGTGACCGCCGACCGGGTCATGGCGCAGGTGGAAATGCAATGCGGCCCCTTCCGTGTCGTGTCCTTGATGAGCAGCGAAGCCGTGAAGGACCTGGGGCTGGAACCGGGACGCATTGCCACGGCAGTGGTGAAATCAACCAACGTCATCATCGAAACAAAGGCCTGATCATGCGCAACCCCCTCATCACCGTCATGGCCGCGGCCGCGTTGCTGCTCTCGGCGTGCGGGACACCGGCCGCCGGCACGGACCCGACGGCCTCGACACCGGGCGGGCAGGACGGGGCGGCGATCCACTTCGCGGCGGCAGCCTCCCTGACCGACGTCGCCCCGGAACTGACCCGGGCCTACGCCGAGGAAACCGGGGACACGACCCGGATCGACATCAACCTCGGCGCCTCCTCCAAGCTCGTCCAGCAAGCGAACTCCGGCCAGCAGCCCGATGTGCTGATCACCGCCGACACCCAGGCCCCCGAGGCGCTGGAGGATCCAACGGCCTTCGAACCCCCGATCGACCTGGTTTCGAACACCCTGGTGCTCGCGGTTCCCGCCACGTCGAAGATCACCGCCGCGGACCAGTTGCCCGAGGCCGGTGCGGTGGCGTTATGCGCCCCGGCGGTGCCTTGTGGCCGGGCCGCCAACACCTATCTCGACCACCAGGGTTTCTCCCTGGACACGGTCAGCGAGGAAGACAACGTGCGGGCCGTGCTGACCAAGGTCACCGCGGGACAAGTCGACGCCGGCTTCGTCTATGCCACCGACGCCGCAGCAGCCGGGGACCAGGTCCGGGCCATCGACCTGACGGGGCTGGACGCCAACATCTATCCGTTGCTGGTCGCCACCGATGCCGCCGAACCTGCGCAGGACTTCGCTCGCTGGCTCCAGGGGGATGCGGCCATGAAGCTGCTGAACGACGCCGGTTTCTCGGCGCCGTGACCCGCACCGTCCTCTCGCCCCGCATGCGGCGGGCGACCACCCCCGGATGGCTGTGGGTTCCGGCGCTCATTGGGCTCGCTGCCCTGGCCGGGCCCCTGGTGGCGCTCTTCGTCGCGGCCCGCTGGCAGGACCTGCCCGAGTTGCTGGCCCGCGACGAGGCCCGCACGGCGTTGGGTCTCTCCCTGGGCACGGCGACGGCCTCGACCATCGTGTGCTTCCTGCTCGGGCTGCCCCTGGCGGTGCTGCTTTCGCGCCTGCACGGAGTCGTCCTGCAGGTGCTGCGCGGCCTGCTGGTCGTGCCGCTGGTGCTCTCACCGGTGGTCTCGGGACTGGCCCTGCTCTACTTCTGGGGCCGCCAGACACCGGTGGGGGGCTGGCTGGACTCGATCGGCCTGGGCGTGGGCTTCAGCCCGGCGGCGGTCGTGCTGGTCCAGGTGTTCGTCTCGCTGCCCTTCTTCGTCGTCTCGGCGCTGAGCAGCATCGAAGCGGTGGACACCGACCTGGAATTCTCCGGGGCCAACGCCGGGGCCTCCTCCGGACAGATCCTGGCCCACATCACCCTGCCGCTGGCAGCCCCCGGGATCATCGTGGGCACGCTGCTGGCCTTCGCCCGGTCCCTGGGCGAATACGGGGCGACCATCACCTTCGCCGGTTCCGTGGCAGGACGCACCCGGACCTTGCCGCTGCAGATCGAATTGGCGCTGAACTCCAACGACCCGCAGGCAGCCCTGGGGATCAGCCTGATGCTGATCGGGCTCTACCTGATCGTGCTCGTCGTGGCCGGGGCCGGGGTCGGCAGGATCTTCAGGCGGTAGCCACCCGTAGGATGGACGCCATGAAGCAACCCTTCCGACGCAGCGTCGACGAGCACCGTGGCGTGCTGAAGGCCCTGCTGTCCGAACTGCCGTCACGGCTGGGGTCCCAGGAGCTGGTGCTGGGCGAAGCCCGCGGACGGATCCTGGCCGCGGATCTGCCGGCACCCCGGAACCTGCCGGCGTTCGATAATTCGCAGATGGACGGATTCGCCGTACGCCGAGCCGACCTGCTTGACGGGCAGGAACTCCGGGTCGGTGCCGTGATCGCCGCCGGCGATGCCGCGGAAGCCCTGCCGGCCGGAACGGCGGCCCCCATCATGACCGGGGCCATGCTCCCGCCCGGCGCGGACGCCGTGGTACCCATCGAAAGGGCGGACCCCCCGGATTTCCCGGAGGCCCTCAGCCAGCCGGGCCCCCCGGCAGGGGCCTGGACGGTACGCCTGCCCGCCGACACCCCCGACGGCCAGTTCATCCGCGCGGCCGGAAGCGATATCGCCCGCGGGGCCATCGCCCTGCCTGCAGGAACCCGGCTCGGCCCGGCCCAGCTCGGACTGGCCGCGGCCTTGGGGTTGGACCGGCTCACCGTGACCGGGCGCCCCCGGGTCCTGGTCCTGGCCACCGGGGACGAGGTGCGCGCGCCCGGCTCCGACCTCGCTCCGGGACAGATCCACGATGCCAACACCACCTTGTTGCTGGGCCTCTTCGCCGAGGCGGGGGCCGAGGTCGCCGCCGCAGGCATCAGCACCGACGCGCCGGAGGCCTTCATGGCCGAACTGGCCCCCGCCCTGGGACCGCCCGGCGCTCCGGCCGCCGATCTCGTGGTGACCAGCGGGGGCATCAGCAAGGGCGCCTTCGAGGTCGTCCGGCTGGCCCTGGCCGGCCACGGGATCGAGTTCGGCTCCGTCGCCATGCAACCCGGAGGGCCCCAGGGCGCCGGCATGCTGCGGCTGCCGGGGGCGGCGCCGACCCCCTTGCTGGCCTTCCCGGGAAACCCGGTCAGCGGGGTCGTCAGCTTCGAGCTGCTGGCCCGGCCCGTCTGGGAGGAACTCTTCGCCACGCCGCCGCGACCCCGGGTGGCGACCCGCCTGGCCACCGATCTTGCGGCACCTCCGGCGGGAAAGCTCCAGGTCCGGCGGGCCGCCGTCGTCCTCGGGGACGACGGCGCGCCGACCGCGACCCCGGTGGGCGGGCCCGGTTCCCATCTGGTCCATGCCCTGGCCAGGTCCAATGCCCTGCTGGTGCTCCCTGCCGGAAGCGCGGCACCCCGGGCTGGAGAAATGATCGACACCCTCATTTACGGAGCGCAGATATGAACGACCCCGAAGCACCAGCCCTGAGCCATGTCCGGGCCGACGGATCCGCGCATATGGTCGATGTCTCCGCCAAGGCCGAGACCTCGCGCCGGGCCGTCGCCCAGGCAGTGCTGCACACCCGCCCCGACGTCCTGGCGATGATCGTCGCGGGGGAGCTTCCCAAGGGCGATGCCCTGGCGGTGGCCCGCGTCGCCGGGATCATGGGCGCGAAGAAGACCCCGGAACTGATTCCGCTGTGCCATCCGCTGCCGCTGTCGAAACTGACCGTCGATTTCTTCCCCGATGCCGACGCCGGAAGCATCCGCATCGAGGCCGCCGTGACCACCCGGGGGGTGACCGGCGTGGAGATGGAGGCCCTGACGGCCGTGTCGATCACCGCATTGACGCTCTACGACATGACCAAGGCGGTCGATAAGCACGCCTCCATCGACGACATCAAGGTGCTGGCCAAATCCGGGGGAAAAAGCGGGGACTGGACCGTCGGGGAGGACCGGTGAGACCCGCATCGACCCGCCGGGCGGGAATCATCATCGCCTCCACCCGGGCCGCCTCCGGCGGGTATGCCGACCGCAGCGCCCCGATCATCGGCGAATGGTTGCAAGGGCACGGCTTCGAGCTGACCGAACCGGTCATCGTCCCCGATGGGGAACCGGTCGGTGCCGCCTTGCGCGAACTGCTGGCCTCGAGCCCGTCGCTGCTGATCACCAGCGGGGGGACGGGCCTGGCCCCCGATGACCTGACCCCCGAGATGACGGCCCCGTTGTTGGACCGGGAGATCCCCGGGATCATGGAGGCCATCCGCGCCGTCGGGCGCACGAAGACCCCGCATGCCGCCCTCAGCCGCGGCCATGCCGGAACCGTCGGCAGGACGCTGGTGGTGAATCTTCCGGGATCGCCCTCCGGGGTCCGCGATGCCCTGGGCGTCCTGGACCCGCTCATCACCCATCTCTGCGAACAGATTGAAGGAGGATATGGACATGCCTGATACCCCGGGAATCGTGGTTTTCGCCGGTATGGCGGAGGCACCCATCGACGTCTCGACCGCGTGGGATGCCGTCGAGACCGACGCCACCGGCGCCGTCGTCACCTTCGGCGGGGTGGTGCGCAACCACGACGGCGGCCGAGCGGTCGACAAGCTGGACTACAGCGCCCATCCCAGCGCCGAGGCCACCATGGCCGCCCTGGCCGCCGAGGTCGCGAGCCGCCACCCCGGAACCCGGCTCTGGGCCGCCCACCGGACCGGGGCGTTGGCCATCGGGGATCCGGCCCTGGTGGCAGCCGCCGCCTCCGCCCACCGCGGGGAGGCCTTCGAAGCCTGCCGGGATCTGGTCGAGGCAGTCAAGGCCGGGGTGCCGGTCTGGAAGGAACAACACTTCACGGACGGCGACACCGAATGGGTGGGCATGGCCTGAGGCGATATCCTTGGGTGCATGAGTGCTCAAATTCGTGTTGCCATCCTCGGCGCCTCCGGGCGCATGGGTTCCGAGGCCGTCCAGGCCGTGGAGAACGCCACCGACATGGAACTGGTGGCGGCCCTGGGCCGGCACGATCCATTGCAGGAAGTGCTCGACGCCGGGGCCACGCACCTCGTGGATCTCACCGTTCCGGGCAGCACTGAAACCAATGTGCGTTTCGCCGTCGACCACGGGCTGCACGCCGTGGTGGGGACCACCGGATGGACCGACGACCGCCGGTCCCAACTCGCCGAACTACTGGCCGCGCACCCGCAGACCGGGGTGCTGATCGCCCCGAATTTCGCGTTGGGTTCCGTCCTGGCCTCCGCTTTTGCCGCCCAGGCCGCCAAATACTTCGAATCCGTCGAAATCATCGAACTGCACCACCCGAATAAGGTCGACGCCCCCTCGGGGACCGCGGTGCGCACCGCCGAACTGATCTCGGCGAAGCGTCGTGCGGCGGGGATCCCGGCCAGCCCCGATGCCACCGAGACCCTGCTGGACGGGGCCCGTGGCGCCGATGTCGAGGGGGTGCACGTGCATTCGGTCCGGCTCCGCGGACTCGTCGCCCACCAGGAGGTCCTGCTCGGTTCCGAAGGCGAACAGCTGACGCTGCGCCATGACTCCTTCGACCGGGCCTCGTTCATGCCCGGGGTGCTGTTGGGGCTACGGACCGTCGGCTCACGCCCCGGGCTGACCTACGGACTGGACTCCTACCTCGATCTGGGAGGCAACGCCTAAGTGAAGACCAAACTCTGGGTCGGCGGGATCCTGCTGCTGTTCGTCCTCTACCTCTTCGCCGCATTCTCCAGCGCGGTGACCCTCATCGGCTCACCTGAACCGCTGGCCAAGGGCATCGGCATCGCGGCCCTGCTGATCCCCCTGCTGGGGGTCTGGATCCTCATCCGTGAAGTCCTTTTCGGGGCCCGTAGCCAGCGCATGGCAGGGATCCTCCAATCGGAGGGGCTGCTGCCCGAGGACAACCTGCCGCGCACCCCTTCCGGACGGATCATCAAGGCATCGGCCGATGAGGACTTCGTGCAGTACCAGGAGGAAGCCGAGGAACACCCCGGGTCCTGGCGCAGCATGCACCGGCTGGCGTTGGCCTACGACGCCTCGGGGGACCGCCGTCGGGCCCGCGAGATGATGCGCCGGGCCATCGACCTGTTCCGGGCCTCGCCCGACGCGAAGGCGTCCACCGGAAGCTGACCTTCCCGGCCCGGGGCCGATCAGCTCCGACGTGAAAACAAGGCAGCCTGCACGCGGGACTGCAGGCCGAGCTTGGCCAGGACCCGCGAAACGTGGGTTTTCACGGTCGTCTCCGAAATATCCAACCGACGTCCGATCAGTTGATTGGACAACCCCTCACCCAGGCACTTCAGCACTTCACGCTCGCGGGCGGTCAGCGTCTCCACCGCGGCAGCGGCATCCAGGGAAGCGGCGTCAGCGATGGGTGGCGCCGTCCGGGCGGCCACCGCTGCACTGACGATTCGTGCCGTGACCTCGGGGGAAATCACCGAATCCCCGGCGTGGACCCGCTGCAACGCGGCGGTGATATCCGCCGGTTCGGCCGATTTGAGCAGGAACCCGTCGGCCCCGGCCTCCAACGCCCCGAAGAGGTAGGCATCCTGGTCGAAGGTCGTCAGCACCAGGACCTTGGACAAGGCCTCGGCGGTGATTTCCCAGGTCGCCTGGATCCCGTCGACGACCGGCATGCGCAGATCCATCAGGACGACGTCGGGGCGCAGCGCCCGCGCCATCTGAACCGCCCGGGCGCCGTCGGCCGCTTCGCCCACGACGGTGAGACCGGGCTGCGTTTCCAAGACCATGCGCATGCCCAGACGGATGGCCGCATGGTCATCAGCCAACAACACCGTGATATCGCTCATGCCGGGCCCTCAGCCGGCGGAACCGAGGCCCGGCCGGCGAGCCCAGCGCCAGAGTGCTCCAAATCTTCCTCCGAGGCGCGAACCGGCAGCCGAACCGAGACCTGCCAGCCGCCGTCGTGCACTGCTGCCGTCAGTTCCCCGCCGAGCTGCTCCACCCGCAGGCGAAGACTCCGCAACCCGGTGCCGGTCCCGGGTTCCCCGGCATCTGCCGCGGACCCAGGTCCGGCCGGTGGTGGGCTGTTGGTGACGCGGACGTGGAGCAGCCCGGCGGCGGGACCACCCTGCCCGACGACGGCGATATTGGCACCGGGGGCATGTCTCAGCGCGTTGACCAGCGACTCGGCCACGACCCGGTAGACGGCAGTCTGTTGTGCCGAGGGGATCGACGCGGTTCCCGACACCGTGCTGGACAGGGTGATCCGGGTCCCCGAAGCAGCATGGGCGGCGACCAGCGAATCAAGGTCCGCGAGGAACCCCGCAGCTTCCTGGGCATCACCCGAAGACAGGATCCGGATCATCGAAGTCAGCTCGTTCAGCCCCGCGACGCTTTCCTTCCGGACATGGGACAGGACCTCGGCGGCGAGTTCACGGGTCCCGGTGCTCAGCGCAGCGCCGGTCTGCAGGGCGATCGCCGAGAGGCGGGCCGAGAGGACATCGTGGAGTTCGTGGGCCATGCGTTGGCGCTCGGAGGCCACCGCCAATTCGTGACGGGCTGCTTCCAGGGTGGCTTGTTGCCTGACGGCATCCTCCGCAGCCTGAGCACGGGTGGCCTCCGCCGCGGACAGCTTGCGTTCCTTGCGCACATTGCTGGCCCATTCGGCCGGCAGCAGCAACGACATTCCGGCAATCAGTGCCGTCAGAACGGCAGCAGGCAGCTCGGCCGTGACCGCCAGGACGGAAAGAGTGGCGACGGCCGTGAGGACCAGGGAGGCGATTTCGGTCATTCGGGAGACCCGGTCGCCGGCAAAGAGCACCAGCGAGAAGACGGTTTCCCAGAGCAGGAACAGCGCCGTCGTCTGGCCCATCAGCAACAGCACCAGTACCGCCGTCCCGGTCATGGAGGCCATCAGGAACGTCGTCCCACGCCGGAAGAGGATGCCCACAGACCCCACGGCTGCCACTGCGGGCCACCAGGCCGAGAAAGCTGGTGGGAACCAGGCCCAGTCGCCATCGTTGTTCACGGTCAACAGCAACCACATCATCGCCGGATAGCCCAGGGCCAGCAGGATGTCCTCGCGCCGGATGGCACTCAGCACCCGGAGAACGGGCCGTTCGGTATCGTTCATGGTTTCATCGTGCCCGTCCCCGCCCGTGGTTCCAAGGCGGGAGGCCACCTGATGGGACGAAGGGATGACCTCCGGTGCATCGATGGCAGGACGCGCGGCAGCCGGGATCCGACGAGTGTGGGGTCATGACCTCTGAGAATCTGCTCAAACTCCTCGTCCTGGCCCTGGTGGACAGCACCAGCATCGGCACCCTGGTGATCCCCGTGTGGTTGCTGTTGCGCCGCGACGTCGGGCGCATCGCCGGACGGATCGGCATCTACCTGGTGACGATCGGGGTCTTCTACTTCCTCATCGGCGTGCTGATGCTGACCTCGGCCACCACGGTGCTCCAGGTATGGGGTGACGGAGCCCGGATGTTCATCGACTCACGCCCGGCCCATTGGGTGGCGCTTGCCGGCGGCGCCGGGCTTCTGTGGTTCGCGCTCAAGGACGGCAAGACGGTGCGCCGGACGGCGAAACCGCAGCACGCCACGACCGCGACCGGGGCAACCGCGACGGCACCGGATCAACCGGGGCCATCCGGTCCGCAGGGCCGTCAGGAAGCGGCCGAGGAACGGTGGAAGACCCGCATCGGCAGGGCCCTGGGCACCCCGGCCGGCCTGCTTACTTTGGCGCTGGTGGCCGGTTTGCTCGAGCTGCCGACCATGCTGCCCTATGTAGCGGCGATCGGCGTGCTGACCGTCTCAGGTCCTGCCGGGGCGGGATCGTTCCTGCTGCTGGCGGGCTACTGCGTAGTCATGTTGCTACCGGCTGGGTTGCTGCTGACCGCCCGGCTGCTGTTGGCCCACCGCATCAACGGACCCCTGCACCGGCTGGGCCAGTGGTTGGGCAAGGCCTCCGCCGAAGCGGTGTTGTGGATCATGGGAGTCGGCGGGTTCCTGCTGCTGCGCTTCGCCGTCGGTGGGCTCTAAGCCGGATCAGCCGGTGCCGCTGCGGGCGAGCGCATGCACCCCGGCTTCCAGCGGGCCCCTCCGGCCGGCCCACTTCAGTCCGATGCCCACCAGCAGGGAACCGACGACGAAGTACAGGTACAACCCCAACCGCGGCATTCCGGCGGTGACGGTGCTCAACGCGTCCAAGGCCACCAGGTGGCCGGCATAGAGGGTCAGCGTCGCGGACCCGGCGCCAGAGAGTGGCCAGAGCAGTGCTTCTCCGGCCAGGCCGAGCAGCGCCGACAGTGCCATGGCCAGCAACTGGCAGGCGCCCAGGACGGCGATCGCGGTCCCCGCCACATGCAGCAGATCCAAGGGGGCGCTGCTATGCGGTGCGGAGAGGACGAACCACCAGGGGGTCCCTTCGACCCCTGCCAGGCCGTGCCCGGAGAGCAACGCAGCATCCAGGGGCAGACCGTTCCCCTCGGTGATCGCCGTCAAGGTCCGCAGCGCCTCGTCGTTGGCTCCGATCACCCGGTCCGAGAGCTCCCGGGCCGCCCACGCCAGGGACGCACCACCGACGGTGAACGCCAGGGCGACCGGAGGCAGCGAGATCCGGCAGCGCCCCAGGGCCAGACCCAGCACGATGAATCCCGTCCAGACCAGGACCGGGTAGTAGCCGGTGATGAACAGATCGGCGGCCAACGAGGCCGGGCGCAGCAGGTCCGTCAGACCGGGGGAGGGGCCTACGGTGGCCGGGGAGATGCGGGACGTCGCCAGCGGGAAGAGCAGGTACCACAGGACGGGGGAGAGCAGCAGCCAGCCGATCGCCGAGAACCAGAGGGTGCGCCACCGCAAGCCGAGGAACACACTGGCGATCAGGAACAGCACCCCGTAGTGCACCAGGATGACGGCGACATTGGTGTTCAACGCTCCACAGCCCAACCCGATGACGGTGATCAACACGGCCCGGATCAGGACCGAGCGCCGCCCGGACCTGAGTCGGGTCCCGGTATGTGGGCGGCTTCCCCCGGTCAGCAGCGCCAAGCCGACACCGGCCAGGATCGCGAACAGTGCCGAGGACGTCCCGGCGAACAAGGTGGCCGTCCAGGTGGCATGGACGGCGCCGGAATCATCGGCCCGGGTCAACGGCAGGATGTGGGTGGCCATCATGCCCAGCAGGGCGAGGCCGCGGGCCACATCGACCCCCGCGATCCGACCAGCGGGGGCGGAGGCGCTCTGACTGGGCATGGGCTCCTGGAGGATCGGATCGGGCGGCGGGGGTGCCGGGGACACACGGTCGAATATATCAAGGCGGGCCACCGGCCGGAGGGGGGACGACGGCGGAATCGGGCCCGCGTCGTCATCGTCGGCCGGGTGCGCGTCATCTTGGTCACGTGGCGCGTGGACTCGGCGGTTTCGGGGTCCGTGCGGGGTAACGTGGTGCCATGCCTACCCCGGAATCCAATACCCCGCGTCATGATGCCATCTTCGGGAACCTGGGGACCGCCATGGTCACCCCGTTCACGCCCGCCGGCGAGGTCGACTACGACCAGGCAGCGGCCTTGGCGACCAAACTAGTCGATGAGGGCTGCGACAACCTGGTGGTCACCGGGACCACGGGGGAGACCTCGACGCTGACCGACGAGGAGAACGTGGGCATGTTCCGCACGGTCGTCGAAGCCGTGGGCGACCGTGCGAAGATCATCGCCGGGTCCACCACCAACGACACTGCCCACTCCATCCAGCTCTCCCAGGCCGCCGCGAAGGTCGGCGTGCACGGGCTGCTGGTCACCGCACCGTATTACAACAAGCCCAGCCAGGCCGGCGTCCGGGCCCACGTCGAGACGCTCGCTTCCTGCACCGATCTGCCCGTCATGGTCTATGACATTCCCGGCCGCACCGGCATCTCCATCAGCACCGAAACCCTGATCCGTCTGGCCGAACACCCCAACGTGGTGGCGTTGAAGGATGCGAAGGCCGACTACCAGGCCACCACCCGCGTGCTGGCCAGCACCGACCTGGATGTGTACTCCGGGGACGACGGGCTGACGCTGCCGCTGATGGCCGCCGGCGCCCAGGGGGTCATCTCCGTGACCGCCCACGTCGCCACCGCCGCATACCGCCGCCTGGTGGACGCCCTGCTGGCCGGCGACCTGGCCACCGCCCGGGCCCTGCACTTCGAACTGGACCCCATCCAGCGTGCCGTCATGTCGCATATCCAAGGAGCCGTGGCCGCCAAGACGGTCCTGAAGTGGCAGGGGGTCCTCTCCAACGCGATCGTCCGTCTGCCCCTGGTGGAACCGACCGATGCCGAAGCGGCCCCCATTCGTGCGAATCTGGCCGAGGCGGGAATCAACCTCTAGGAAAGGGGCCCCGATGAGCGAAACCAGCGTCGTGCCGGAGCAGGAAACGTACCCGAACCCGCCACCGCCATTGGCCCATGACGTCCTGCGGATCGTCCCCCTCGGCGGCATCGGGGAAATCGGGCGGAACATGGCCGTCTTCGAGATCGACGGCAAACTGCTCATCGTGGACTGCGGGCTCCTCTTCCCCGAGGAACACCAGCCCGGGGTGGACGTCATCCTGCCGGACTTCGACTACATCCGCGAGCGCATCGACGACGTGGTCGGCGTCGTACTGACCCACGGGCACGAGGACCATATCGGGGCCGTGCCCTACCTGCTGCGGTTGCGCGGGGACATCCCGCTGATCGGATCGCAGCTGACGCTGGCCCTGGTCGAAGCCAAACTTCTCGAACACCGGATCACCCCGGTGCTGGTCACCGTCGAGGAAGGCCAACGCCACACGTTCGCCGGCTTCGAAACCGAATTCGTGGCAGTGAACCACTCGATCCCCGACGCGCTGGCCGTATTCATCCGCACGAGCGCCGGTACGGTGCTGCATACCGGCGACTTCAAGATGGACCAGTTGCCGTTGGACGGACGCATTACCGACCTACGGGCCTTCGCCCGCCTGGGCGAAGAAGGCGTGGACCTGTTCATGTCCGACTCCACCAACGCGGACGTCCCGGGCTTCACGACGGCCGAACAGGAGATCGGGCCGGTCCTGGACGATTTGTTCTCCCGGGCCACCCGACGCATCATCGTCGCCTCCTTCTCCTCCCACGTCCACCGGGTCCAACAAGTGCTCAACTCCGCCGCCACGCACGGGCGCCAGGTCGCCTTCGTCGGGCGTTCCATGGTCAGGAACATGGGCATCGCCGCCCGGCTGGGGTACCTGGAGGTGCCCGAGGGCATCCTGATCGACCTCAAGGAAGCGGACCGGCTTCCCGAGGAGCGGGTGGTCTTGATGTCCACCGGCTCCCAGGGCGAATCCATGGCGGCACTCTCCCGGATGGCCACCGGCGACCACCGGGTCACCGTCGGCCGCGGGGACACCATCATCCTGGCTTCCTCCCTGATCCCCGGCAATGAGAACGCCGTCTTCCGGGTGATCAACTCCCTGATGGCCCTGGGGGCCGACGTCGTGCACAAGGGCACGGCCAAGGTCCACGTCTCGGGGCACGCCTCCGCCGGGGAACTGCTCTACTGCTACAACATCCTGCGGCCGGGCCATGCCATGCCTGTGCACGGCGAAACCCGGCACCTGCTGGCCAACGCCCGTATTGCCGAACAAACCGGCGTTCCCGCGCAGAACATCCTGGTCACCGAGGACGGGGCCGTGGTCGACCTGAAAGACGGGGTGGCCCGACGGGTCGGCACCGTGGACTGCGAGCTGGTCTATGTCGACGGATCAGCAGTGGGAAGCATCACCGAGGAGGACCTCAAGGACCGCATCGTCCTGGGCGAGGAAGGATTCATCTCCGTGATCTCGGTCATCAACCGACAGCGCGGAACCGTGCTCTCCGGACCCGACATCCACTCCCGCGGGGTGGCCGAGGATGCCGACGTGCTCGAATCCATCAAACCGGCGATCCTCACGGCCCTGCAGGAGGCGCTGGCGAAGAACCCGGAGGCGACCACCCACCAATTGCAGCAGGTCGTGCGCCGGAGCATCGGGTCCTGGCTCGGACGGACCCTGCGCCGCAAACCACTGATCATGCCGGTTGTCCTGGAGGCCTGAAGGCGTGTGAATCCGGGGTTTTGACCCCTGGATCCTGTACGGTTGCGCATATGGCGACCCGTACTTCCCCCACCCCGACGAAGGCCTCCGGCCGCAAACCGGCGGGCAAGACTCCAGCGCGCGGAAAACCGGCTTCCGGTTCCACGCGCCAGGGCGGGACGAAGCCGGTGGGAAACACCGCCGAGGCCGACCAGGACATCGCCCTGCCGCTACGCGCCATCCGTGGCCTCTGGATGGGCCTGGCCCGGGTGATCGGCGGCGCCTTCCGCAAGATCGGCCAGGACGTGCGCCCGGACCGTGACATTCGTCGCGACGGCACCGGACTCTTTCTGGTCGTCATCGCCGTCATCGTCGGCAGCGTCGAGTGGTGGGGACTGCGCGGGGTCGGTTGGTACGGAACCACCGTGCACAACGTCTTCGGCGGATCCCTGGGCTTCATGGCCTCGCTGCTGCCGCTGGTGCTGTTCATCGGCGCCTACCGTCTCTTCCGCCGCCCCGCCGAAAACCGCGCCAACAACCGCATCGGCATCGGCCTGACCCTGGCGACATTCTCCATCGCCGGGATCGCCCATGTCGCCGCCGGATTGCCGACCCTGGACGAACCGCTCGACGCGCTCCGAGCCGGTGGCGGCGTCGTCGGGTTCCTCATCACCGTTCCGTTGGCCGGACTGCTGACCCAGTGGGGTGCCCTGGCGATCATGATCGCCGGCGCCGTGCTCAGCGTGATGATCATGACCGCCACCCCGTTCCGCCATATCCCGGCCCGTCTGCGCCAAGGCTACGAATGGATCATGGGCCAGCCGGAGCCCGGTTCCGAACCCCGTGAACCCGAGGACCCGAACGATCCAGAACACGATCAGAGCTACCTCTATGCCGACCGCGGTGCCGCGGCCCCCAGGCCCAAGCGCAGCCGCCGCGCCGGCAAGGCAGCCAGGGCCCGCCAACGCGAGGAAGAGGAGGCCGCCGCAGCAGCAAGCGAAGGCCTCACCGGCGATGAAGCCTATGACAATGCCGTCATCAACGACCGTGATGCCCAGACCAAACCGGTTCCGGAACCGCAGATCCCCCCGGGTGTACGCCGGCCCACGGCATCCGAAAAGGCCATGGAAAAGGTCAAGAACGACGTCGGACTGGGCACCCCCGCTGCGGGGCAGGATGGGGAACCGGCCACCGAGGCGCTGGATACCACCGCGATCAACGGCATGCTGGCCGGCTCCGGGAGCGCGGCGGCCCCCGCCACCGTGGCCTCCAACCCGGTGGCCCAGCCGGCCCCCTTGTCACCGATCCCGCAGCGCACCGAACAGCTCCAGCTCTCCGGCGACGTCGCCTACACCCTGCCTTCCTCGGAGTTCCTGCCGGCAGGTCCTCCCGCGAAGGAACGTTCCGAGGCCAACGACGCCGTCGTGAAGGCACTCACCGACACCCTGGACCAGTTCAAGGTCGAGGCCCACGTCACCGGTTTCAGCCGTGGGCCTACGGTCACCCGGTACGAGATCGAGCTCTCCCCGGGGACCAAGGTCGAACGCGTGACCGCCTTGTCCAAGAACATCTCCTATGCGGTGGCCTCCTCTGACGTGCGCATCCTCTCGCCGATCCCCGGCAAGAGTGCCATCGGCATCGAGATCCCCAACACCGACAAGGAAGTGGTTGCCCTCGGCGACGTGCTGCGTTCGAACGCGGCCCGCAAGACCGAACACCCCATGGTCATGGGCATCGGCAAGGACGTCGAAGGCGGGTTCGTGGTCGCGAACCTGGCCAAGATGCCGCATATGCTCGTCGCCGGTGCCACTGGTGCCGGTAAGTCCGCCTTCGTGAACTCGATGATCACCTCGATCCTGATGCGGGCCACCCCCGACGATGTGCGCATGGTCATGGTCGACCCCAAGCGGGTGGAACTGACCGCCTACGAGGGCGTTCCGCACCTGATCACCCCGATCATCACGAGCCCGAAGAAGGCGGCAGAAGCCCTGCAATGGGTCGTGCGCGAGATGGACACCCGCTACGACGACCTGGCGAACTTCGGATATAAGCACATCGACGACTTCAACAAGGGGGTGCGCAACGGCAAGGTGGTTCCGCCCGAGGGCTCCAAGCGGGTGCTGAAGCCCTACCCGTACCTGCTGGTGATCGTCGATGAGCTGGCCGATCTGATGATGGTCGCCCCGCGTGACGTCGAGGACTCGATCGTGCGCATCACCCAGCTCGCCCGGGCCGCAGGCATCCACCTGGTCCTGGCCACCCAGCGCCCCTCCGTGGATGTGGTCACCGGGTTGATCAAGGCCAACGTGCCCTCCCGCATGGCGTTCGCCACCTCCTCGGTCACCGATTCCCGCGTGGTGCTGGACCAGCCGGGAGCCGAGAAGCTGCTGGGACAGGGCGATGCCTTGTTCCTGCCCATGGGGGTCTCCAAGCCGATGCGTGTGCAGGGCTCCTGGGTCACCGAATCCGAGATCCACCGGGTCGTGGAGCACGTCAAGGGCCAGCTCACGGCCGTCTACCGCGAGGATGTCGCGGTGGAGGCGGCGCCCAAGAAGGACATCGACGACGACATCGGCGATGATCTCGAGGTGCTGCTGCAGGCCACCGAACTGGTGGTCACCACCCAGTTCGGTTCCACCTCGATGCTCCAACGCAAACTCCGGGTCGGCTTCGCCAAGGCCGGACGACTGATGGACCTGTTGGAATCACGCGGCGTCGTCGGTGCTTCCGAGGGGTCCAAGGCCCGAGACGTCCTGGTCCAGCCCGACGACCTGCCGGCCGTGCTCGCCGCCATGCGCGGGGACACCGCTCCGGCTGCTCCCGAGGAGGTGGCCCCGGCCGAGGCCGCCCTGGTCGAGAACGCCAACGCGAACCACCAGGGCGCCGATCTGGTGGCCGAGGACCTCGCCTCACGGGCCCAAAGCACCGACTACCACGATGAAGACGACGGCGACTCCGGTTCGGAAGACGCCTGGAACCTCACTGGACGGTAACCTGAAAGGGTGACTGATACACCTGCAGGACCGGCCCCCGGCCATGTCCCGACCCTGAACATCGCCAACGTCCTGACGACCCTGCGGATCATCATGGTCCCCTTCTTCGTCTGGGCGCTGGTGGCCGATGACCAACAGCACGCGGCCTTGAGATGGGTGGCCGTCGGCCTCTTCGTCGTGGCCATGTATACGGACAAACTCGACGGGGACCTGGCCCGCAGCCGCGGGCTGATCACCAACTTCGGGAAGATTGCCGACCCGATCGCCGATAAGCTCCTGCTGGGGGCCGCCCTTGTGACCCTGTCGTGGCTGGGCGAACTCTGGTGGTGGATCACCATCGTCATCCTGGTGCGCGAGCTCGGGATCACGCTGCTGCGCTTCGCCGTGCTGCGCCGCGGGGTCATCGCCGCCTCGCGCGGCGGGAAGCTGAAGACCGTCACCCAGACGGCAGGCCTGTTCCTGCTGTTGCTGCCGTTCACCCCGGCGATCACCTGGCTGTCCATCGTGGCCCTGATCGTGATCCTGCTGGCCGCACTGATCACCGTCTACACGGGGATCGACTACATCATCCAGGCCGCGCGGATGGCCCCGGCCGGCCAAGGGACCGAGACCCCGTGACCGGCGGTGGCACCCCGGCGCTGGCCGCACGGATCATCTCCGAGGCGACCCGGCGGGGGATCACCGTGGCGACCGCCGAGTCGCTGACGGCAGGTTGGATCTCCGCCGCGTTGGCCGATGTCCCCGGAGCCTCGGCCGTGCTGCGCGGGGGAGTGGTCAGCTACCACAACCAGGTCAAGCAGGAGGTGCTGGGCGTCGACGCGTCCCTGCTGGAGAGCAGGGGGTCCGTCGATGCGGAAGTGGCCCGTCGGATGGCGGTCGGGGCCCGCCGGATCTGCACCAGCGACGTCGCCGTTGCCAGTACCGGGGTGGCCGGCCCGGATGCCCACGACGGCAAGGAAGTCGGGACGGTCTTCATCGGCCATGCCGGGCCCCACGGTAGCGGCGCGGTCGAATTCCGGTTCACCGGAGGACGGCAAGCCATCCGCGCCCAGGCCTGTGAGAGGGCACTGGAACGACTGCTGGAACTCATCGAGGCGGAATGAGCCTCCACCACCGGCGCGGAATACTGGCTGTGGGGGCAGTTTTGTGACTAGGCTGGGGGCTGGGGAACAAAATCGAGGTCCCGTTAGTTGAAAAAACTACAGGGTCCATGACAGGACCCATCGGCCAGGGACACCTGGCACAGGATCAAAAGGAGTAAGGCGATACACATGGTCAAGCAACCCGTATCCGTAAACGGCGTCGTCCGTTGGCGCGATGTGGGACTGACAGAAGATGCCCATCGCGAGCATAAGGAGCCCAAAATGGTAGTACTCCGCCACGAGATCGGAGACGTCCTGAGGGATGTCCGCCAGCGTCAGGGCAGGACCCTACGCGAGGTCTCGCATAATGCCCGTGTTTCCCTTGGTTACCTCTCCGAGGTGGAGCGTGGACAGAAGGAAGCGTCGTCCGAACTGCTCTCATCGATTTGCGGGGCATTGGACGTTCCGTTGTCCTTGATGCTTCGCGAGGTCAGCGACCGGGTCGCGATGGCCGAGGGCGTCGACATCCCCGACACCGTCCCGTCGGACCTCACCAACGAGTTCGCCACGGTCCTTCCCGAGGAATGGACCGAAGGCCTGGCCCAGGGCATGGCCCCGACCCACTAACGCCGGGAACATCCCCTCACGCCATGACAGCAGGGCAGCCGTTCACACGGCTGTCCTGCTTTCCGTTAACGACGTGCTTCAGCCCCGATCATTCAAATAGGAGCCGTTCAGCTTGGTCAGCAAGGCGGCCAACGACAACAACTCCTCGTCGGGCCAGTCGGCGAGCAGGTCTTGGAAGACATGCTGGCGGGAGGTCTGCGCCGCAGCCAGTTGCCGTGCCCCGGCCGGGGTCAGGGTGATCGACTGGGCCCGGCCATCCGAGGGATCGGCGACCTTGGCCAGCACCCCCAGCTCCTCGAGCATCTTGACCTGGCGGCTCACCGAGGGTTTGCCGACGCCGATCTCCGCAGCCAACTCGGTCAACCTCAGGGTCCCACGACGTTGCAGCGCCGCCAACAGGCCGTAGGCTCCCGGCTCCATATCGGGGTGGACCTGCTTGGCGACCTTATTGCCATTGGCCCGGGCCCGACGCCAGAGGAAACTGAGCTGCTCCTCCATGTCATGGATGGCTCGGGTGCGCTGGGCCACTGCCTCATCTGCGGGATCGGGTGCATTCATGGCACCATCTTAGGGTCGGAGGGACCAACCCGTGGAAGAATGGACAACGTGAGACTCAGTGATTTCTGGCGCCTGATGGACGACGAGTTCGGTGCGGGCTACTCCCGTGTGCTGGCCTCCGAGCTGGTCCTGTCCGAACTGGGCGGCCTCAGCGCCCAGGCGGCCCTGTCCTCGGGCGTCGACCCCCGCCGCGTCTGGTGGGCCATCTGTGAGAAACAGGACGTTCCCCCCGCACGGCGGCTCGGACGCGATGTCGCCCCGAAGCAGTAATCGGCCATGACACGCCGAACACTCGTTCGAACATGTGTTCGGAACAGCTGTAAGCTGTCCACAGAGACATGGCACGGGTGGCGGACCGCGGTTCTCCACAAGGGACGACGGCCCGCACCAAATTATCCGGTGCGGCGCATACCGTGTGAAACAGGACGACAACAGGCCGTAGGGCCGCAAGACAACCGAGGTGAATGATGGCCGCAGCAATGGACCGCGAAAAGGCTCTCGAATCAGCGCTGGCACAGATCGACAAGCAATATGGCAAGGGTTCGGTGATGCGTCTGGGGGACGATACCCGAGCCAGGATCGAAGTCATCCCGACCGGCTCGATCGCCATGGACATCGCCCTGGGCATCGGCGGGCTGCCGCGTGGCCGTGTCGTGGAGATCTACGGACCGGAATCATCCGGTAAGACCACGTTGGCGCTGCACGCAGTCGCCAACGCCCAGGCCAACGGCGGCATTGCCGCCTTCATCGATGCCGAGCACGCACTGGATCCCGAGTACGCCAAGAAGCTCGGCGTCGACACCGACGCCCTGCTGGTGTCCCAGCCGGACACCGGTGAGCAGGCGCTGGAGATCATGGACATGCTCGTTGGTTCCGGCTCCCTGGACGTCGTGGTCATCGACTCGGTGGCCGCCCTGGTGCCGCGCGCCGAAATCGAAGGCGAGATGGGCGATAGCCACGTCGGCTTGCAGGCCCGCCTGATGAGCCAGGCGCTACGTAAGATCGCCGGACGGCTGAGCCAGACGAAGACCACTGCGATCTTCATCAACCAGTTGCGCGAGAAGATCGGCGTCTTCTTCGGCAGCCCCGAAACCACCACCGGTGGCAAGGCGCTGAAGTTCTACGCCTCCGTGCGGATCGACGTCCGTCGCATCGAGACGCTCAAGGAGGGAACCAACCCGGTCGGGAACCGGACCCGGGCCAAGATCGTCAAGAACAAGATGGCCCCGCCCTTCAAACAAGCTGAATTCGACATCCTCTACGGCGTCGGGATCTCCCGTGAGGGTGGCCTGATCGACATGGGCGTCGAAGAAGGCTTCGTGAAGAAGTCGGGGGCATGGTTCACCTACGACGGTGACCAGCTCGGCCAGGGCAAGGAAAATGCGCGTAAGTTCCTGCGGGACAACCCGGATCTAGCCGATGAACTGGAGCGTCGCATCAAGGAGAAGCTGGGTATCGGCGCCCTGCCGCCGGAGGAGCCGGGCGATGCGCAGCTACGCGCCGTGGGCAAGGACTCCTAGGCGTTCGAACGCAACGAAGTACAGGCCGGGAGGGGGCGTCGGTGGAGGGAGACAGCGCTGCCATGGAGGCCGGTGACCTGAACCGGGAGACCCTGTTCCCCCGCGAAGACACCGCACCGCTGGACGCGGCGGAGGACCACCGGGCCGAGCAGGAGCCTGGTGGTCGAGGCGGTGGGCGCGGACACCGGTCTCCCGGTCCTGACCCGGAGAAGGACCCCGAGGCGGCGGCACGGGCGATCGTCCTGCGACAGCTCACCGGTTCGCCCAAGAGTCGTCGGCAGTTGGCCGACAAGCTCTCGGAGCGGGGGATCCCGCGGGACGCGGCCGAGGGCATCCTGGATCGATTCGAGGAACTTCAACTCATCGACGATGCCGCCTTCGCCGAGGCCTGGGTGCGTAGCCGTGCCCGCAGCCGGGGACTGTCTCGCAGCGCCTTGCGCCGCGAGCTGCGGGAGAAGGGCATTGCCGACGAGCTCTCCGATGAGGCGCTGGAACAGCTCAGCGGGGCCGATGAGTTGGAGATGGCCCGCGAACTCGTGGAGAAGAAGGTCAGGTCGATGCCGGCGGGACTGGACCACGACAAGGGGGTCCGGCGGCTGGTGGCGATGCTCGGCCGCAAGGGGTACGGGTCGGGGACCGCCTTTCGTGTCGTCAACGAGATCTGGACCGCCGACCGCGACTGAGCCCTGCCCTGCCAAAACGCCCAGGTTCCTTCACCGATGATGCGTTCGGTACTCTGGGGGAGTGAGTTCGACCATGCCCAGCCCCGATACAGCCCCGCCCCTCGACGAAGCGCAACGCAGCTACGAGGTGCGCACCTACGGCTGCCAGATGAACGTCCACGACTCCGAGAGACTGGCAGGACTGCTGGAGCAAGCCGGCATGGTGCCCAGACGCGATCCGGACACGGAAGCCGACGTCGTCGTGTTCAACACCTGCGCCGTCCGGGAGAACGCCGATAACAAGCTCTACGGAAACCTGGGGCGTTTGGCGCACGTCAAGGAGCAGCACCCAGGCATGCAGATCGCCGTCGGTGGGTGCCTGGCACAGAAGGACCGCGAGACGATCCAGCGCAGGGCCCCGTGGGTCGACGTCGTCTTCGGAACCCATAACGTCGGTTCCCTGCCCACGCTGCTCGAACGTGCCCGCCACAACAACGAAGCCCAGCTGGAGATCCTCGAATCCCTCGACGTCTTCCCCTCGACCCTTCCCACCAAACGCGATTCGGTCTACGCCGGCTGGGTCTCGATCTCGGTGGGCTGCAACAACACCTGTACCTTCTGCATCGTGCCCTCGCTGCGTGGCAAGGAGCGGGACCGCCGCCCCGGTGACATCCTGGCCGAAGTCCAGGCCCTGGTCGACGACGGGGCCATCGAGGTCACCCTGCTGGGCCAGAACGTGAACTCCTACGGTGTTGAATTCGGGGATCGGCTGGCCTTTGGCAAACTGCTCCGGGCCTGCGGACGGATCCCCGGACTCGAACGCGTCAGATTCACCAGCCCACACCCCGCGGCCTTCACCGACGACGTCATCGAGGCGATGGCCGAAACCGATAATGTGATGCCGCAACTGCATATGCCCCTGCAGTCCGGGTCCGACCGGGTGCTCAAGGACATGCGCCGCTCCTATCGTTCCAAGAAGTTCCTGGGGATCCTGGACCGGGTACGTCAGCGCATGCCCGAGGCGGCCATCACCACCGACATCATCGTTGGCTTCCCCGGGGAAACCGAAGAGGACTTCCAGGCGACCCTGGATGTCGTCGAGCAATCCCGGTTCGCCAGCGCCTTCACCTTCCAATATTCCAAGCGCCCCGGGACCCCGGCGGCCGAACTGGCCGATCAGCTGCCCAAGGAAGTCGTCCAGGAACGCTACGAACGGCTGACCGCGCTCCAGGACAGGATCTGCGCCGAAGAGAATGCCCGGCAACTCGGCCGTGAAGTCGAAGTCATGGTCACCGCACAGCCGGGACGCAAGGCCGAGCAGACCCACCGGCTGACGGGCCGTGCCCGCGACCAGCGGCTGGTCCACTTCTCCGTGCCCGACGGCGCCGAAGCCCCCCGTCCGGGTGACCTGGTCAACGTCACGATCACTGAAGCCGCAGCCTTCCACCTGATCGCCGATCCACCGACCACGGCCCAATACCACCTGCGTCGTTCACGCGCCGGGGACGCCTGGGACCGCTCGCAGGCCGACTCCTGCGGCACCGGCCAGGGGGCAGCGGGCCAGGGCGTCTCGCTGGGCATGCCCGCCCTGCCCCCGCGCGCTTAGCCCGGCATGAGGCCACTGATCGCGATCGTCGGGCCAACGGCCACCGGCAAATCCGACGCCGCCATCGCCCTCGCCCGGCGCCTCGACGGGGAAATCGTCAACGCCGATGCCCTGCAGTTCTACCGCGGCATGGACATCGGCACGGCCAAACTGGCCCCGGCCGAGCGGGGTGGGGTCCCGCACCACCTGCTGGACATCATGGACATCGACGATGAAGCCAGCGTGGCCACGTTCCAACAGCAGGCCCGGGAAGCGATCGCCGGCATCCAGGACCGTGGCCGGCTGCCGATCCTGGTCGGCGGCTCCGGACTCTACGTCCGGGCCGTCATCGACGAACTCGAGTTCCCGCCCACCGATCCGACGATTCGACGGCGGCTGGAAGCCGAAGCGGCCGAGGACGGTGTGGCCGGGATGCGCCGTCGTCTGGCCGTGGCGGACCCGGTGTCATCGGCCCGGGATCTGGACGAGCGCCGACTGGTCCGGGCCCTGGAGGTCCACGAGCTGACCGGGCGGCCCTTCAGCTCCTACATGCCGCGCCGCGACTACCGGCAACCCACGCTCCAACTCGGACTCGACATCGACCGCGAACTGCTGCACGCCAAGGTGGCACACCGGGTGCGCACCATGCATGAAACCGGGCTGCTGGACGAAGTGGAGTCGTTGGCGGCCCTCGGTCTGCGCGAGACCAGGACCGCCTCCCGGGCCATCGGCTACGCCCAGTTCCTTCAGGTGCTGGAAGGCACCGCGACGATCGAGCAGGCCATCGAATCAACCACCGTGGCCACCCGCCGCTTCGCCCGCCGCCAAATCACCTGGTTCAGGGCCGATCCCCGGGTCCACTGGTTCGATGCCGCGGACCCGGATCTGTGGGCAGCGCTGGAAGCATCCGTGCGGGAATTCGAAGGATCCCCGGGCACGTAGGCTGGGACCATGAGCTTTACGGAATCCGATCACCCCAGCGGAACCCTGTCGGCCCTCTCGGGCCTGGACTTCACCAAGGGCCATGGAACGGGCAATGACTTCATCCTGTTCTCGGACCCGGACAACAGACAGGACATCCTTCCCGCGCAGGTGGCTTCCCTCTGCGACCGTCATCTCGGCCTCGGAGCCGACGGAGTGATCCGTGCCATCCGTTCAGAGACCCTGGCCGAGGGGCGGGAGTTGCTGGCCCGGCACCCGGAGGCCGAATGGTTCATGGATTACCGCAACGGCGACGGCTCGGTCTCCGAGATGTGCGGGAACGGGGTGCGCGTCTTCGTGCATTTCCTGGTCTCCCGTGCTCTGGTTTCCCTGGCCGACGGCGATTCCCTGACGATCGGCACCCGGGCCGGGGTGAAGGTGGTCTCCCGCTCTGCCGCCGGGTACTCGGTGGACATGGGCCCGTGGGAGTTCCTCTTCCCCGACCAGGCCCATGAACGGGCCCTGGACAGCATCGTGGACGCCTCGTTGGAGGTCCCGCGCCCGGGCCTGAGCGTGGACATGGGCAACCCGCATACGGTCGTCGCGCTCTCCGAGGCGACCGAGCTGGACCAGCTGGATCTGCACCGGATGCCGGTGGTCGACCCCGTCCCCGAGCACGGGACGAATGTGGAGTTCGTGTTGCCGTCGGATCCGCTGGTCAACGACGGTGTCGGAACCATCCGCATGCGCGTCCATGAACGCGGTGTGGGCGAGACCCTTTCGTGTGGCACCGGCGCCTGCGCCGCCGTCGTGGCGACCCGACACTGGGCCGGTGGGGCCTCGGCACGCCGCTGGGACGTGCACGTTCCCGGCGGGACCGTCTCCGTACGGTTCGTGACGGCTCCCGAGGGCCGCGAGCATGTGGTCCTGGAGGGACCTGCGGTACTGGTGGCCGAGGGGACCCTGGTCTAGTCCTTCGAGGGAGTCGTGCCCACGCCGGAGGCATCCGTGGTGTTGCGCACCCTCAGGATGCGGAAGGTCTTGGCGCTGGAGTATCGATCGACGATGAACCCGGTGGGGAGTTCCCGAACCAGCCACTGTTGCAGTGAATCCGAGCCCAGGTTCTTCTGGACGACCAACCAGGCAGTTCCGCCGACAGCCAGCCGGGGCAACCAGTGGAGCAGGATCCCATGCAGGATTTCCTTGCCCACCCGGATCGGGGGATTGGACCAGATGGTCTGGAACCTCAGGTCGTCATCGACGGCTTCGGGGGCCGTGGCCACCACGTTGTCCAGGGACAGGGCCTGCGCGTTTTCGCGGGTGAGTTCCAGGCTGCGCTGGTTGACGTCCACGGCATGGACGGTGGCGGAGGGGGAAGCCAGAGCCATGCTCAAGGCGATCGGACCCCAGCCGCAGCCGATGTCGAGCAGGTGGCCTTCCGCCGCCGGGGCGGGCACCCCGGACAGCAGGACCGCGGTTCCCTTGTCGATTCCATCCGGGCTGAAGATGCCTCCGGCGGTGTTGACGGCGTGTTCCGTGCCGCCGAGCATCACGCGGACGCTCCTGCGGGTGAATGGCGTCGACGGTTGTGCGCTGAAGTAGTGGTCCGAACCCATGGGTTGAAGATTAACCGTCAGGGTGACGCCAAAGCGAATCCTGGTCTTCCCGGCCCGACGGTTTCAGTGATAGAGTTATCCCAATCACTCACGGTTCGGGCACTCTCGGGTTTCGGCCTGTGGAGGAAACCAGCCACCTGTCGGTGACCCGGACTAGAATTGGTGTACGAATCCTTTCAAAGGGGAACATGACCACTCATAACGAGCCCAACCCGGACGATCGAAACCTCCCGGAGGACGAGATCCAATCCGTCATCGACCGTATTCTGGCCACGGACGATGCCACCGACCGTGCCACGCCCCAGCGTGCTGACGACAGGCGCGCCCAGGCGCCGCTGGGCGGCAAAGCCCTGGCCTTGGACGGCAAGGGTGACGGACACTCATCAAGCGATGGCGACCAGCGCGATCTGTCCGAACGCCATGCGCTGCGCCGCGTCGCCGGATTGTCCACCGAGCTGGAAGACGTCACCGAGGTCGAAAACCGGCAGCTTCGGCTGGAACGGGTGGTACTCGCCGGAATCTGGACCGAAGGAACGTCCCAGGAAGCGGAAAACTCCCTGCGGGAACTGGCCGCCTTGGCCGAAACAGCGGGATCGGAAGTCCTGGATGGCATGGTCCAGCGCCGCTTGAAACCGGATCCAGCCACGTTCCTGGGCTCGGGCAAGGCCCAGGAGCTGCGCGATGTCGTGGCCAGCACCGGGGCCGATACCGTGGTCGTCGATTCCGAACTGGCTCCATCCCAGCGCAGGGCGTTGGAGGACATCGTCCGGGTGAAGGTCATCGACAGGACCTCGCTGATCCTGGACATCTTCGCCCAACATGCGCAGAGCCGTGAGGGCAAGGCCCAGGTCGAACTGGCCCAGCTTGAATACCTTCTTCCCCGCCTCCGTGGCTGGGGCGAATCCATGTCACGCCAAGCCGGTGGCCGGGTCGGGACCGCGGGCGGTGGCATCGGATCACGCGGCCCCGGCGAGACCAAGATCGAATTGGACCGTCGACGGATCCGTGACCGCATGGCCAAACTCCGTCGCGAGATCAAGGGCATGAAACCGGCACGTGATGCCAAACGCTCGAACCGGAAACGCAATGCCGTTCCGGCGGTGGCCATTGCCGGGTACACGAACGCGGGAAAGTCCTCGCTGCTGAACCGCTTGACCGACGCCGGGGCGCTGGTGGAGAACGCACTGTTCGCCACGCTGGATCCCACGGTCCGGCGCACGGAAACCGAAGATGGCTTGGGGTACACCATTGCCGATACCGTGGGATTCGTCAGGTCGTTGCCCACCCAACTGGTGGAGGCCTTCCGCTCGACCCTCGAGGAAATCGCCGACGCCGATCTGATCCTGCACGTGGTCGATGCCTCCCACCCCGACCCCGAAGGCCAGATCCATGCGGTCCGGGAGGTCCTCACCGAGGTCGACGCGCAGGACATTGCAGAGATCATCGTGTTGAACAAGGCCGATATCGCCGATCCGTTCGTCGTCGAACGCATTCGTCAACGCGAACCGAACCATGTGGTGGTCTCTGCCCGGACCGGCGGGGGGATCCCCGAACTGCTTGCGGCGATCAGCGAAGCCATCCCCCGTCCGGATGTGGCCATGGAATTGCTGATTCCCTATGACCGTGGTGATCTGGTCCACCGGCTGCACGGCTCCGACGCGGAGATCCTGGAGACCGAGCACCTGGATGAAGGGACCCGTCTGTCCGTGAAGGTACGCGGTGCACTCGCCGCGGAATTGGAGCAGTTCGTCGTACATGGCTGAAGTACAAGAGGTGGTCGCCCTCCTGGATCAGGCGGTCGAACGCATGGGCGGGGAAAGCAGGCCCGGACAGCATGAGATGACCAAACAGGTCGTGGAGGCCTTCGAAAGCGGAAAGCACCTCCTGGTGCAGGCCGGCACCGGGACGGGTAAATCGCTGGCCTATCTGGTTCCGGCGATCGCCCACGCCCTCGAAGCAGATAAACCGGTGGTCGTCTCCACCGCGACCTTGGCCCTGCAGGCCCAGATCGTCGGTCGGGACGTTCCCCGGCTCCTGGAGAACCTGGATGACGAGCTGCCGCGGCACCTGGATGTCGCCCTGGCCAAGGGGCGATCGAACTATGTCTGCAAGTACAAGCTGGGAGGCGGCTACCCCGACGAGGATGAAGGGGCGCTCTTCGCGTTGGGCGATGACGGGGCGGCCCGCCCGTTGACCGCCGGCACGGGGCCCACTTCGGCACTGGGCCAGGAAGTCGTTCGCGTACGCGAATGGGCCGAGGAAACCGAATCGGGGGACCGGGACGATCTCGTCCCGGGGGTCAGCGAACGTGCCTGGCGGCAGGTCTCCGTCAGTGCCATGGACTGCCTCGGTGCCCAGCGGTGCCCGATGGCCGAGGAATGCTTCAGCGAACTGGCCCGCAAGAAGGCCGGCGATGCCGACATCGTGATCACCAACCACGCCTTGCTGGCCGTCTCGGCGTTCGAGGGATTGGCGGTGCTGCCGGAATTTGACACGGTGATCATCGACGAGGCCCATGAACTCCAGGACCGGGTCACCAATTCGGTGACCCGCCCCATCTCGGCAGCGCTGGTTGCCGCCGCGGCCACCGCGACCCGCAGAAACTGCAAAGGCGTCGCTGTCGAAGCCCTCAACCAGGCGGGTAAGACCCTGTCCGACTCCCTGGAGGGAGTGCCGACCGGGCTGCTGCCCAAGGGGCTGAACGAAGAGCAGGTCGCCGCCATCGCCGCCGTGCGCGAAGCGGCGCGTACGGCCCTGTCCGACTCGAAACCGGGGAATGGCGAAACCGCTGACGGCGGACGCCAGATGGCCCGCTCGCAGTTGATGTATCTGCAGGAACAGTGCGAACGCCTCGATGGACCCGCCGATGAACGCGAGGTCGTCTGGATATCCCGCCAAGGCAACTTCACCCCGGGGGCCGGTTACAGCGCCCCGGATGACTCGGCCCCCGCGACGATCAATGTCGCTCCACTGTCGGTGGCCGGCAAATTACGTGAGGGCCTCTTCGACGGCCGCACGGTCGTCCTGACCTCCGCGACCCTGGCCATAGGTGCTGCCTTCGAACCGGTGGCCGGATCGTTGGGGCTGCTCGGCGAGGGGGCTCCCGCGTGGACGGGCATCGATGTCGGTAGCCCCTTTGACTATGCCCGGCAGGGGATGCTCTATGTTGCGCGGCATCTGCCCAAACCATCGCGAAACGTATCGACCGAGGCCCTGGATGAGCTCGCCGACCTGATCGGGGCCTCCGGCGGGGGAGTACTGGCATTGTTCTCCTCCCGGCGGGCCGCCGAGGAGGCCGCCGAAGCGCTGCGGCCACGGGTGGACCCGGAGATTCTCTGCCAGGGCGAGTCGAGCATGTCCACGTTGGTCCGGCAGTTCGCCGATGAACGCGATACCTGCCTGTTCGGGACCATGACCCTCTGGCAGGGAGTCGACGTGCCGGGTCAGTCATGCCGGGTGGTGGTCATCGACAGGATCCCTTTCCCACGCCCCGACGACCCGCTGTCCACGGCACGCAGCCGCGACGTTGCCCGACATGGGGGCAACGGTTTCATGGCCGTCTCCGCCTCCCATGCAGCAGTCCGTCTGGCCCAGGGGGCAGGCCGGTTGATCCGTTCCACGGGGGACCGTGGCGTGGTGGCCGTCTTGGATTCACGGCTGGCCACCGAACGCTATGGAAACTACCTGCGTGCGTCGCTGCCCCCGATGTGGTCGACCACGGACAAGGACGTCGTGCTGGGGTCGCTGAGGCGTCTGGCGGCGAGCGAGGACTAGACATGAAAGGAGGGCCCGTCCGCGGACGGGCCCTCCTGGAAGTACACCGCGGCCTAGATCGAACGCATCACCGAAACGACCTTGCCCATGACGGTGGCATGATCGCCCAGGATCGGCTCGTACTGGCGGTTCTGTGGCAGCAGCCACGTGTGGCCGTCGCGCTGCCTGAAGGTCTTCACCGTGGCCTCGTCATCGAGCAGCGCCGCGACGACATCGCCGTTCTCCGCATGTTGCTGACGGCGGACGACGACCCAGTCCCCGTCACAGATGGCTGCCTCGACCATCGAATCCCCGCTGACCTTGAGCATGAACAGTTCACCGTGCCCGACGAGTTGGCGTGGCAATGACATGACATCCTCGACCGCCTGGTCCGCCAGGATTGGTCCACCGGCGGCGATGCGGCCCACCAGCGGAACCCGGGCCACCTCGTCGGAATCATCCGAGTCCACCACGGTCAGCCGGGGCCGAAGCTGCTCCGGTTCCCGCGGGGCGGGAGCCGGCTGCGAGGCCTCCGGGGTCCCGGTGACCTCGGGGGCCAGCGGGCGCAGGATCTCCATGGCCCGGGGGCGGCGTGGATCCCTCCGGATGTAGCCGAGCTTCTCCAGCTGGGCGAGCTGGTGGGTGACGCTGGACAAGCTCGCCAGCCCGACCGTATCGCCGATTTCGCGCATGGACGGCGGATACCCCTTGGCGGTCACGGCCTCCTGGATGGTTTCCAGGATCCGCCTCTGCCGGACAGTCAACCCCTTCGGTGCCTTCTTCGGCGCCGGATTCTCCGCTGAGCTCATGATCCATCCCGTCCTGGTAAATCGCCGGCGTACCGGGGCTGTGCGCAATGTGTCGGATGCAACTGGTGGACTCTCATCCATCCAGCCGATGGCTTCCACTCTAGGGCAGTCACGGACTTCATTCAAAGATTTATTCGAACGTGTCTCGACAATCTTCGTACATAGATGCTAAAAATGAGATAGAAGTTCGAATATGAGTTCGAAGATCGGGTTCGACACCCGCAACGAGAACCCGCTTCGGCGGACAACAGGAAGGTCAGACCATGGCGCAGATCGCACTCGCAGCCCCGGTGTCCCTCAAGGCGGACTCCGTTCCGACCACCGCCCCGGCCCGTGCCTCCACCCCTCGGGGCCGGCTGGAGCTGACGCGACGGGGGCGCTTCATCCTCATTGGCCTGCCGGTCATGCTGGCAGCCACCGCCCTGCTCGTCCTCGCTGGCATCTTCACCGCCCCGGTCATGGCCTCGGACGCATCGGATACGACCGCGGTGGAAGCCACGACCGTCTCCGTCATGGAGGGCGACACGGTCTGGGCGCTGGCCGAGGAGTTCGCCCCGCAGCGCGACCGCCGTGACGTCATGGCGGAAATCACGGAAATGAACGACCTGAACGGATCGGTCCTCGTCCCGGGCCAGGAGATCTTCGTCCCCACGGGCGATTAGGCCCGCTTTATGACCCTGTCACCCGGTCCGATTCCCGACTGCGGGGCACGGGCAATAGAATGGGGTCGTGAGTGATCAGCTGGAACGACTGGCCAAATTGCCCCTGCGTGAAAACCTGCGTGGCATCGAACCCTACGGCGCACCGCAACTGGACGTGCCCATCCTGTTGAACGTCAACGAGAACACCCATCCGTTGCCCGAGGCAGTAAGCCGGGCCATCTCCGAAGAGGTCAGTGCCGCCGCTGCGTCCCTGAACCGTTACCCGGATCGTGAATTCACCGAACTCCGCGAACGCCTCGCCGACTATTTGGGACACGGGCTGGATGCGGCGAACATGTGGGCCGCCAACGGATCCAACGAGGTCCTGCAGCAGATCCTCCAGGCCTTCGGAGGGCCGGGACGCACCGTGATGAGCTTCCCGCCCACGTATTCGATGTACCCGTTGCTGGCCAGCGGGACCGACACCACCTACCTCGCCGGAGAGCGGAGCGGTGACTTCGGACTCAGCGCGCGATCCGCAGCGGACCAGGTCACGGAGGCGGCGCCGGATATCGTGATCCTCTGTTCGCCGAACAACCCGACGGGTACCGCCCTGGGACTGGACGTCGTGGAAGCGGTATACGAGGCAGGGCGTGCCAGCCAGGCGATCGTCATCGTCGATGAGGCCTACGCCGAATTCGCACTCAGCGGGACCGGATCCGCGCTGACACTGCTGCCCGGCCGCGAACGACTGATCGTCACCCGGACCATGAGCAAGGCCTTCGCGCTGGCCGGGGCCCGGCTGGGCTATCTCGCGGCGGCCCCGGAAATCGCCGATGCGCTGCGCCTGGTCCGTCTGCCTTACCACCTCTCGGCCGTCACCCAAGCCACCGCCAATGCCGCCTTGAAACAGGTCGATGCGCTGCTGGCCACGGTCGAGGACATCAAGGGCCAACGCGACAGGATCGTCCGCGAACTCACCCGGTTGGGGTTGGAACCGGCAGTCAGTGACTCCAATTTCGTCTTTTTCGGCGGGCTCGAGCATTCCCGTGCCATCTGGCAGGGTCTGCTCGAGGCCGGGGTACTCATCCGAGATGTGGGCATCGCCGGTCATCTGCGGGTCACCGCTGGAACCGAGACCGAGACGACCGCATTCCTCCAGGCCTTGGAGGGCCTCCTGAGCCCCGCCGCGGATACCGGCTCCGGGCACGACAGCTAGACTTAACCTGCGGGCCGCCACCGTCGCCGCCCGCCCCACCCACACCGAAGGAATACCCATGTCTGCAGAATTGCTCGGCGGTCGCCGAGCCCGCATGGAGCGTGCCACCAGCGAGTCCACCGTCACCGTCGAACTCGACCTGGACGGCACGGGTGTCGCGAACATCAGCACCAGCGTCCCGTTCTACGACCACATGCTCACGGCGCTGGCAAAGCACTCGCTGATCGACCTGACGGTCCAGGCGACCGGCGACACCCACATCGACGCCCACCACACGGTGGAGGACGTGGCCATCACCATCGGCGAGGTCCTGCGCACCGCCCTGGGCGACAAGGCGGGGATCCGCCGCTTCGGCGAAGCTTCGGTCCCGCTCGATGAGGCCCTGGCCCACGCGGTCGTCGACATCTCGGGACGGCCCTATCTGGTCCACGGGGGTGAGCCGGCTGGTCAGGAATACCACTTGATCGGCGGGCACTTCACCGGCTCGCTCACCCGCCACGTCTTCGAATCGATCACGCTGCACGCACAGATCTGCCTGCACATGCGACTGGTGTGCGGCAGGGACCCGCACCACATCGTCGAAGCGCAGTTCAAGGCCTTCGCCCGCGCCTTGCGCCAGGCCGTGGAACCAGACCCCCGCAACGCCGGGATGATCCCCTCCACGAAGGGTGCCCTGTAGATGGCCGGGCCCCGGATCACCGTGCTGGATTACGGATCGGGCAACATCCGTTCCGCGGTCCGCGCGCTCGAACACGTCGGAGCCGAAGTCACCCTGAGCAACAAACCGGATGACATTCGTGGGGCCGATGGTCTCGTCGTTCCAGGAGTCGGCGCCTTCGCCAGCGTGATGAAGGCCCTCGGCGAGGTCGGGGCAGGACCGTTGATCGGGCGCCGGATCGCCGGGGGCCGTCCGGTCCTGGGGATCTGCGTCGGCCACCAGGTCTTCTTCGATGAGGGGGTCGAACACGGTATCCGGACCGCCGGTTTCGGGGAATGGCCCGGAACCGTCGAGCGGCTCAAGGCGCCGGTGGTCCCGCATATGGGCTGGAACACCGTCACGGCGGCCGAAGGGTCCAGGCTCTTTGCCGGTCTCGAGGACGAGCGGTTCTACTTCGTACACTCCTATGCGGTCCAGCATTGGGATTTCCCGGTGGCCCAACCGCGTATGAGCCCCCCGGCAGTGACCTGGTCCGATCACGGGGGCCCCTTCATCGCCGCCGTGGAGAACGGGCCGTTGTCGGCCGTGCAGTTCCACCCGGAGAAGTCAGGCGAAGCAGGGGCGAAACTGCTATCCAACTGGTTGGGAACCCTGTCCTGATGTGGAGTCTCATCCTCATGGCGGTCGGCGGCATCCTCGCCGGTGGTGCGTTGTCGCTGCGTCAGCAAAAGGCCCATATCTCCTGGATCATCGCGACCTGGGTCCTGGCGGCGATGGCCCTGCTTTCCGCCTACATCATGACCCTGAAGTAGTCTTCCCCTCCCGGCAAGACGCCGCGTACCACCCCCCCCACGACCTATTCGACGAAGACCGGAGAAGATCCCCGTGACCAGCAACAGCATCCTCGAACTCCTGCCCGCGGTGGACATCGCCGACGGGCAAGCCGTCCGCCTCGTCCAGGGCGAAGCCGGCAGCGAGACCGGGTACGGTGACCCGCTTGAAGCGGCCCTGGCCTGGCAACAAGACGGCGCCGAGTGGGTGCACCTGGTGGACCTGGACGCCGCATTCGGGAGGGGGAACAACACCCAGGCCGTCGCCCGGATTTCCCGTGAACTGGGAATCAAGATCGAACTCTCCGGCGGAATCCGGGACGACGAATCCTTGGAACGGGCGCTGGAATTCGGTGCCGCCCGGGTCAACCTGGGTACCGCTGCCCTGGAAGCCCCCGACTGGACGGCCCGCGCCATCGCCCGGCACGGAGACAAGATCGCCGTCGGACTCGATGTGCGGGGAACCACGTTGGCCGGCCGCGGGTGGACCAGCGAAGGGGGAGACCTCTGGGACGTGCTGGCCCGGCTCGAAGACGCCGGATGCGCCCGCTACGTCGTGACCGATGTGACCAAGGACGGAACACTGCGCGGTCCGAACGTGGACCTGCTGCGTGAAATGTGCACCCGAACCAGTCGACCCGTGATCGCCTCCGGCGGGATCTCCAGCCTCGATGACCTGCGCGAACTACGTGCCTTGGTGCCCGACGGGGTCGAGGGCGCAATCGTGGGCAAGGCCCTGTATTCCGGGCAGTTCACCCTGCCCCAGGCCCTCGACGTCGCCGGCCGGCGGTAGCGATGACCGACGGCGCATCCAACGCGGCCGCCAGAACACCCCGCGGGAAAGCTCCCACGGACCAGCGGATCGGCCGCCACCTGCCAGGACATATCGAGGCCGCCCTGCTCCGCGCCGGAGAAGCCACCGACTCCGCCGGCCAATCCTGGGCCGGACGGGATCTGTCGGGCGGGGGAAACCCGCTGCACCACTTCGATGATGACGACGGCACGGCCGACCCCGGCTACCTCGAAGCCATCACCGCGCTGAAGGCCGGCTCCGGTACCGAACAAATGGTCCACGAGGCGTTGGCCCACGCCAGGGTGTTCGTGCCCGTGGTCGCGACCCTGGCCGAAGGGGGCCTCGGGGACCACGGATTCACCGAAGACAAGGAAGCCGATATGGCGCTGGTGACCATCACCGCCCCTGACGGCCGCCCCGCCCTGCCGGTGTTCAGCAGTGTCGACCGGTTGCAGGCCTGGCACGGGCAAGCACGCCCCGTGGCCGTCTACGCTCCGCGGGCCGCCTTGTCCGCCGTGGCCGAAAAGGCCCAGCTCATCGTGATCGACCCCGCGGCAGAGGCCACCTTCGTCCTGCGACGGCCCGCGATGTGGGCGCTGGCCCAACAGCAGGAGTGGACCCCCAGCTACGCCGACGAGACCCTGCTGCCGCTGCTGCAGGCCGCGGCCGACGCCGATCCCGCCATCCTCGGGATCACCGCGGCCCCGGGCCGGGGCGTTGCTTCGCGCACCGCCGATGGGACGGTCATGGCCGGGGGAGGCCCGGGCCCGGAGCTGCGCGTGGAGGTCTCCCTGCGTTCCGGGATGGCCCGTGATGACGTCACCGACACCGTCGAGCGACTGCAACGCACGCTGGGAGCCGACCCGGAATTCGGTGCCCGGGTCGATTCGTTGGAACTCGGACTCCAGGGACCACCGGCCCGCGCGTGAACGGCTACGCCACCCGGCGGCAGGGACCCCCGGGCCGGGCAGCGAAAAGGAGGCCGCCACCGGGGTGGCGACCTCCCTGGGAATGGTGGTCGAAGCCCTAGTTCACGGGCCCGGTGAGTTTCTCGCCGGGACCCTGCCCCGGGGCATCCGGGTAGTTGGAGGCCTCACGGAAGGCCAGCTGCAAGGAGCGCAGGCCGTCGCGTAGCGGGCCGGCATGCTGGGAGCCGACTTCGGGTGCTGCTGCCGTGATCAGACCCGCCAGTGCGGTGATGAGCTTGCGGGCTTCATCCAGGTCCTGCAGGTCTTCCGCGTCTTCGCCTTCGGCGAGTCCGCACTTCACGGCTGCCGCGCTCATCAGGTGCACGGCTGCGGTGGTAATGACTTCCACGGCCGCTACTTCAGCGATGTCGCGAACCTCGTTGGTCTCGCCGAAGGTGGCGTCCGGATTGGTTTCAGGGGTACTCATGCTGCTAAGCTTTTCACAGACCGACTGGTTTTGCTGACTCAGCGGATTCCGCCCCACCGGGCGAAGGATCCGTCGGGAACAACGAAACGAGTATGCAAGTGGAGGCCTACTCCCACCCGCAGTAACCGCTTCAGGTTGCCGGGTCACTTCGGGACGGAACCACGGGTTCCGTGGCATGCGCGAGCAGCCGAACCGATTTTCCAGGCCTCCATCTGCCCAGCAGCTGGAGGCCTTCTCTTGTTGCTGGCGGCTTCGAACTACGAAAAGCAGGAGCGACACATCAGCGATCCACGCATTAACGATCGAATCCGCGTCCCAGAGGTGCGGCTGGTTGGACCCAACGGCGAACAGGTGGGCATTGTCCGCATCGAGGACGCGTTGCGTCTGGCCGCGGAGTCCGACCTTGATCTGGTCGAGGTGGCGCCGACGGCCAAGCCGCCCGTGTGCAAACTGATGGACTTCGGCAAATTCAAGTACGAAGCCGCGGTGAAGGCACGCGAGGCACGCAAGAACCAGACCAACACGGTCCTCAAGGAAGTCCGCTTCCGCCTCAAGATCGACAAGCACGATTACGAGACGAAGACCGGGCATGCCCTGCGCTTCCTCGGCGCTGGCGACAAGGTCAAGGCCATGATCCAGTTCCGTGGTCGTGAGCAGCAGCGTCCCGAACTGGGCATCCGCCTGCTGAACAAGTTCGCCGAAGACGTGGCCGAAGTCGGCGTCGTCGAGTCGAGCCCGCGTCAGGACGGCCGCAACATGGTCATGGTCGTCGGACCGCTGAAGAACAAGGCAGAGGCCAAGGCCGAAGCCCGCCGTCAGGCACAGCGTGAAAACGACAAGGCCAAGTCCAAGGCGACCAAGGAAGACCGCGTCGATACCTCGGACGAGCAGCCGGCCATGACCCAGTCCTTGGGTGACAACCTTCCGGACGAGTTCCAGGCGCGTCTGGCCCAGGTCGAGGCGGATAACGCCGAAAAGGCCAAGGTCGACGCCGCAGCAGCCAAGGAAGCAGAAGCCAAGGCAGCCGCAGCCCCGCAGACCCCCGAGGCCGAACCGGCCACCAAGCCTGCGGAAGCCGCCAAGCCTGCGGAAGCGACCAAGCCAGCGGCGGCCAGCAAGCCGTCGACCGCGGCGAAGCCGGCAGCGGCAGCCAAGCCGGCCGCTGCAGCGAAGCCCGCAGCAGCTCCGAAGCCGGCCGCCAAGCCGGCCCCGAAGCCTGCGCCGAAACCGGCACCGAAGCCCAGCGCGGCTCCGAAGCCCACCGCGGCTCCGAAACCTCGTCCGGGTAAATAGCCCGGTGTGGCCAGCCCCTGTCGGGGGCAGCACTTGACCCACGGTTTCCCATACAGGAAGCCTCAAAGATCCCCGGTCCGATAGGGCAACGGGAGCACGTAAGGAGAACGGCGGATATGCCGAAGTTCAAGACCCACAGTGGCGCCAAGAAGCGCTTCAAGCTCACCGGTAGCGGCAAGATCATGCGCCAGCAGGCCAATCGTCGTCACTACCTGGAGCACAAGCCTTCCAGCCTGAAGCGCCAGCTCAAGGGCGAACGGATCGTTGCCAAGGCGGACACCAAGACCATCAAGCGGATGCTGGGCCTCTAAGCACACGCACCGGGAACCACGAGTTCCCATCCATCCATGGAGTTCCCCCGGACAGGTCGCCGATAGGCAGGCATCCCGAGGACAAGATATTAAGGAGTACACACGTGGCACGTGTGAAGCGGGCAGTCAACGCCCACAAGAAGCGTCGGGTCGTTCTCGAACGGGCCAAGGGCTACCGCGGTCAGCGTTCGCGCCTGTACCGCAAGGCCAAGGAGCAGCTGCTCCACTCGTTCGTCTACAGCTACGGCCACCGCCGCAAGCGCAAGGGTGACTTCCGTCGCCTCTGGATCCAGCGCATCAACGCTGCTTCCCGCGCGAACGGCCTGACCTACAACCGTCTGATCCAGGGCTTGAAGGCCGCTGAGGTCGAGGTTGATCGCCGGATGCTCGCCGATCTCGCCGTGTCCGACGCCAACGCGTTCGGCGCACTGGTCAAGGTCGCCAAGGAGGCCCTCCCGGCCGACGTCAACGCCCCGGCCGCCGAGAAGCCCGCCACGAAGGCACCGGCTGCTCCGGCCGCCAAGAAGGCTGCCGCCCCCAAGGCCGCCGCCCCGAAGGCCGCCAAGGCCACCGAGGGTGAAGGCATGGTCAAGGCCGTTGAAGGCGAGGAAGCCCCCGCGGGCTACGTCATCAAGGGCAACCAGTCGATGAAGTACCACGTGCCGGATTCGACCTGGTACGACCAGACGCAGCCGGAGTTCTGGTTCAACTCCGTCGAGGCCGCCAAGGCCGCCGGTTTCGAGCCGGCAGGTGGCGAGTCCCGCCAGCAGTTCTCCAAGTAGGACACTGCGCCGCGGGCCACGGCCCGCATGGTGCGAGGGGACGGAATTCCAAGCGGATTCCGTCCCCTCGGCCGTTAACCACTAGTGGTGGCCGGACCACCTGTGCGCTGCGGCGCCCGACACCGATAAGGTTCTTCCCATGAGCGCCGAACACCACGCTGAGATCGAAATGACCAACCCACGGGCCGAACGCGTCCGCGACGTGGCCCGGTTGGCCACCCGGCCCGGCCGTGCCAAGAAGGCTGCTTTCCTGGCCGAGGGACCCCAAGCGGTCCGTGAGGCACTGCAACGCCACGACACCATGGTGGCCGGGGGCGAACGCGGGATCGTCCAGGAGGTCTTCGCCACCGCTGAAGCCCTCCAGCGACACCCGGATCTGGCGCGGCCGCGGACCAGGGTCAGGCTGCGCACCGCGAGCCCCGAGGTGCTGGCCGCCATGGCCGACACCGTGTCCCCGCAAGGGATCATGGCCGTCTGCCGCATCGCCGAGACCAGCCTCGATGAGGTGTTCGACGCCGGGACGCGGCTTGTCGCCGTATTGTGCCGGGTCCAGGACCCCGGCAACGCCGGCACGATCCTCCGCGCCGCCGTGGCAGCGGGGGCCGATGCAGTCGTGCTCACCGGGGGAAGCGTCGACATCTACAACCCCAAGGCCGTGCGCTCCACCGTCGGATCCATCTTCCAGGTGCCGATCGTCTCCGGGGTGTCGTTCACGTCCCTGGCCGCTGCGGCGCAGGAGGCGCAGGTGCAGCTTCTGGCCGCCGACGGGTACGGGGATACCGACCTCGACGTGCTGCAGGACCAGAGCACGATGCGCCGCCTGGGTGGACCTGGCAGCAGCGGGAGTGTTGCGGGACCTCAGCTGGAGGCACCCACCGCGTGGCTCTTCGGCAACGAAGCCCAGGGACTGGACGAGGAGGAACTGACGACCGCGGGCCACCGGGTTGCGGTACCGCTCTACGGGGTCGCGGAATCATTGAACGTGGGCACGGCGGCCACCGTCTGCCTCTACGCCTCGGCGCGGGCGCACCGGAGATCCGGTCCATCCGCCTGAGGGCACGGTCCGGGCGTGGCGGGAGGAGCCCCTCGACGTAGTACCGTGACGCAAGGATATCCAATGGCGCGCATCGCGCCCCGACAGAGGCGGTAACCATGGCAGCATCCGGTGGGAACAAGGCCGTCGTCGCGGCGCTGGCAGCCAATCTGGCGATCGCCGTCTTCAAGTTCGTCGCCTGGCTGCTCACCCAGTCCTCATCGATGCTGGCCGAGGCGATCCACTCGGTCGCGGACTCGGGCAACCAGGTCCTGCTGCTGATTGGCGGGAAGAGGTCCACCCGTGAAGCCAACCCCGCACACCCCTTCGGGTTCGGACGTGAGCGGTATATCTACGCCTTCATCGTCTCCATCATCCTGTTCAGCGTCGGCGGGCTGTTCGCCCTCTATGAAGCCTTCCAGAAGTTCAAGGATCCCCATGGCATCGAAGGACCCTGGTGGTGGGTCCCGGTCGCCGTGCTCGTCGGGGCGATCATCGCCGAAGGACTCTCCTTCAGGACGGCCATCCGCGAATCCAACCAGGTCCGCGGGACCACTGGGTGGGTGAAGTTCGTTCGCCGGGCCAAGGCCCCCGAACTACCGGTGATCCTGTTGGAGGACCTGGGGGCACTGGTGGGCCTGTTCTTCGCCCTGCTGGGGGTGGGGCTGACCCTGCTGACGGGCAATGGGCTCTTCGACGCCGCCGGGACCGCGATGATCGGGGTGCTGCTGGTCTGCATCGCGGTCATCCTGGCCGTGGAAACCAAATCCCTGCTGCTGGGGGAGTCGGCGACCGGTGAAGACATCGCCGGGATCGAAGCGGCCATCCGCGCCGACGGCACCGACATCATCCACCTGAAGACCCTGCACCTGGGCCCTGAGGAGATCCTCGTTGCCGCCAAGTTCGGCATCCGCAAGGGCAGTTCCGGTGAAGACATCGCCAGGGCCATCGATGCGACCGAGGCGCGGATCCGCGCCTCGGTGCCGACCGCAACACTGATCTACCTCGAACCTGACATCGAACGGACGACCGAGGACATCGGGGGTCCCGGGACCAACGAAGGAGTCGCTGAATGAATGCGTTGAAACAAATCGTCGGCGCGGCACTGGTTGATTCGCTCCAGGCCCCGACCCGGCTGTTGGCGGCCCGCCGGACCAGTCCGCCCGCCTTGGCCGGGCTCTGGGAATTTCCCGGGGGCAAGGTCGAAGCCGGGGAGGGCTGCCAGGCCGGTCTGCTTCGTGAACTGGCCGAGGAACTGGGCATCGAGGCGGAACTCGGAGCCGAAATCGAGGGACCGATCGACCAGGGCTGGAAACTCTCGGGACCGGCGGCCATGCGCGTCTGGCTCGCCTGCGTCACCGACGGGACCCCCGAACCGCTGGAAGACCACGACGAACTGCGGTGGCTGGAACTCGATGGGGACCTGAAGGACGTTGTTCCGTGGATTCCCGCGGATCTGCCGATCGTCGAGGCGATCGTGGCCCGACACGGTGCCCTACCCGGGACGGTATCCGGTCAGGGCATCGTGCGCCCATGATCCTGCTGACCGGTTTCGAACCTTTTGGCGGGGATCCGCTGAACCCGTCGGGGGACGCCTCACGCCGTGCCGCGGAACTGCTCTCCGAATCCGGCCACCCCGCCACCGCCGTCGAACTTCCGTGTGTCTTTTCCGAAGCCGCGGGAGTCCTGCGCAGGGCCCTGCAGGACCACCGTCCGGAACTGGTGGTCTGCACCGGGCTCAATGCCGCTGCCGGGGCCGTCATGCTCGAACGGGTCGCCCTGAACGTGATCGACGCCCGCATCCCCGACAACGCGGGGGAACAACCCGTGGATGTGCCCGTCGTTCCCGGGGCCCCTGCGGCCTATTTCACGACCCTGCCCCTCAAGCGGGCCCTGGCCGCGTTGCAGCGGGAGGGGATCCCCGCCCAGGTGTCCCAGAGTGCCGGCACCTTCGTCTGCAACCAGATCTTCTACACGCTGATGCATGAGCTGGCGGCCTCGGGACAGGCCCGCCGTGGCGGCTTCGTCCATGTCCCCTTCCCGGCGGTGGCCCGGGTGGATCCCGAGTCCCTGGCCACGGCGCTGGTCCTGGTGGTGCGTGAGGCGCTGGAGGGCTCGGCGGATATCAGCCTCGGGGCCGGGACCATCGCCTGAGCGGCGGCAGGAGGGCGCCGATCGGCCGGCTCCTGCGCTGCGTGTAGCCGCCAGCCGCCAGCCCGGCCTGCCGTTCGAAGACATTGCGGGAGGCGGGGTCGCCGGTGCGGAGCCAGGAATATCCGGCGGCCACCGCGTAGAGCGGTAGGAACGGCAGTCCCAGGCACCAGGCATATTGGCTGGCGTGGCGTTCCTCGTGGACGATGAGTCCGGGACAACGCTCCGGCTCGTCGAGGCCCTCCCGCCAGAGGACGACGTTGCCCACGGTGAAGGCCGCGGCGTCGGGCAGGTCCAGCCGATACCCGAGGGCGAGGTAGAGGCCACGAGGCCCCGAACGCACCCGGCACCCCGTGGCACGGGCCAGCAGCAGCCCGCACGGAGTAGCCAGGTTCAGCCAGTTCGCCGCGCTGCGCCAACGCGCCCGGTCAGTTGCCGCCACCGGACTTCTGCACCCCGGTGAGGAAATCAGCGACGAGGGGTCCAGCGGTCTGGGCCCCACCGATGCCTTCGGAGACGAATGCCGCCACGGCCAGATCACCCTGGACGGCGATGACCCAGGCATGGGCATTCTCGTCGGCGTCGTACTCGGCCGTGCCGGATTTGCCGTAGACCTTCGGCCCGGGGACCTTCTGCAGGCCCACCAGGGTGCCATGGGTGACGGTTCCGGCCATCATCTTCTGCAGCTCGTCGGCCTCCTTCGACTCCAGTTTCTTCGCCGGATCCTTGGCGGCATCCGGGCTCGGGGACTCCACCAGATGCGGGGAGACCGTCTGGCCGGCGGCCACGGAAGCGGCGACGGTGGCCATGCCCAACGGGGAGGTCTCCACGACACCCTGGCCGATGCCATTGGCCGCCAGGGTCGTCCCCGTCGAATCATCCGGGATGGAGCCCAGGAACGAGGAGACGCCGGTCGACGGGGAGGGGTTGAGCCCCAGGGAGGCCCCGGCAGTGGTCAGGTCCTTGGCCTTCAGGCCCGCAGCCCCGTTGATGAAGACGGTGTTGCAGGACTGGGCGATGGCCTCCGACAGCGGGATGGTCCCGAGCTTGCCGGCGGGGTAGGCGTCGAAGTTCTTGAACTCCTTGCCCTTGATGGTGGTGGTCTTCGGGCATTTGACCTTGCTGGACGGGGTCTTCCCATCGCGGAGCATGGCCAGGGCGGTGACCACCTTGAAGGTGGACCCGGGGGCATATTTGCCGAGCATCGCCGTGTTCATCCCCTGCTCCGCCGGGCCGGAGGCGGCGGCCAGAACGGAGCCGTCGGAGGGGCGGATGGCGACCAGGGCCGAGGTGGGGTCGACCTGTTTGAGTAGCTTCTCGGCCAGCTTCTGCTGGGCCGAGTCCAGCGTCACGGTCAGGTCCTTGCCGTTCTTCGGGTCGCGCTCGAAGAGCTCTTCCACCTGTTGGCCGGAGGGATCGTAACTGGCGATGGTCAGGCCCGCCGTGCCGGAGAGCCGATCGTCGTATTGGGCTTGAAGCCCCGAGAGCCCCACGACGTCCCCGGCCTTGGTCTTGCCCTCGGATTCCTTGATGATTTCGGCGGTGGCCTGCCCGACGGTGCCCAGGATCGGTCGGGCGAAGGTCCGGGTCAGGGCCAACGGCTCGCTGCCGGTGATGGCCCGGCCGCCGGGGATGGCTTCGACCTGGGCGTCGGTGACCTCGCGCTTGGAGTTGTCGCGCAGCGTGATGGCTTCGACGAACGCCTGGTCCCCGGCGGCCTTGACCCGGGCGACGTAGTCGGACACGTCCACGTCGGCGAGCTTCGCGAGCTTCTTCGCCGCGCCCCCTGCCTCGCCGTCCTCCAGCCGCGTCTTGTCGAGGCCCAGGTGGACCACCGGGCGGTCCTTGACCAGTGCCTGCTTATCGGTGCTGCGGATCTGCCCGCGTTCGGAGGCCTTGGTCCGCAACGCCACATGGTGGCCCGGTTCCAGCCCCGTGAGTTCCTCCTGGTCGTAGTCGACCTGCCAGGCCTCCGCCTCCTGGTCGTAGGCCAGTTGTGCGCTGGTGGAGTATTCCCAGTCGGTCTTGGTGTCATCCACGTCCCAGACCGTCGTGAAGGTGGCGGTCGCCGTGGGGGAGTCCTCGTCCTCGTCCTCGGGCCGCTCGACCGAGTCCACCGTGGTGCGGTGCTTCAGGTCCTTCATGGAGTCGAAGGCGGTGGCCAGGTCCTCGGAAACCGTGGCAGGGTCGGCATTCTTCAGCGGCACGGAAGAGAAATCGAAGGTCTCCAGGGCCTGGGCCACGGATTGGGCGACCGGATCGGGATCGGGCACCGGGGATGAGCATGCGGAGAGGCTTCCCAGGGCGAGCGTGGACAGGACGGTCGTCAGCGTCAAGCGCCGGGCTACATGCATGGTGGTCATTATGGCCGGGGAGTGGACGCGATCACAAGGCGGGACATATGGAACGACGCCGCGGCGGGCGCAATGTCCGCGCGCGGGTTCGGGAGCCCGGGGGCGAACTACTAGACTGGGATCCGGAAACAGGACCACCCCAACCGTGAAAAGGGCCGTACATCTGCCATGTCTGAAGCCACGCCACCGAACGGTGGACCCGGAGGAACCGCACCGTCGGTTCCGCATCCCACCGACGAGGCGGCAGTCCAGGCTGCCGTCGACGCCGCCCTGTCGGCCATCGAGGCGGCCACCGATCTCGAAATGCTCAAGCAGGCCCGGCTGGCCCATAGCGGAGAGAAGTCCCCGCTGGCCCTGGCCAACCGCGAAATCGGCCGGCTGGACAAGACCGAGAAGGCGACAGCCGGCAAGCTGATGGGCGGGGCCCGTGGCCGCGTCAACAAGGCCCTGGCCGCACGCACCACGGTCCTGGAGGAGGAGGACGCCGCACGGATCCTCATCGAGGAGGCCGTGGACGTCACCGCGGCGGCGCACCGCCGTCGTGCCGGGGCCCGGCACCCGCTGTCCACCCTGCAGGAACGGGTCGGCGATATCTTCGTGGGCATGGGCTGGGAGATCGCCGAGGGCCCCGAGGTCGAATCGGAATGGTTCAACTTCGACGCCCTGAACTTTGCCCCGGACCATCCGGCCCGCGACATGCAGGACACCTTCTTCATCGAACCCGCCGAGTCCCACCTGGTGATGCGTACCCACACCTCGCCGGTGCAGATCCGCTCGATGCTCGAGCGCGATCTGCCCGTCTATGTGCTGTGCCCGGGCAAGACGTTCCGCACCGACGAGCTCGACGCCACCCATACCCCGGTCTTCCACCAGTTCGAGGGCCTGGCCGTGGACAAGGGCCTGACCATGGCCGATCTGCGCGGCACCTTGGAACACTTCGCCCGGCAGATGTTCGGCCCCGATGCCGCGATCCGGCTGCGCCCGAACTTCTTCCCCTTCACCGAGCCCTCCGCCGAGCTGGACATCTTCCACCCCGGGGCCAAGGGAGGGCCGGCCTGGATCGAATGGGGTGGCTGCGGGATGGTGCACCCCAATGTGTTGCGCGCCGCCGGCATCGACCCCGAGGAATACTCGGGCTTCGCCTTCGGCATGGGCATCGAACGCACGCTCATGTTCCGTAACGACGTCCCGGACATGCGCGACATGATCGAGGGCGACATCCGCTTCAGCGAACACTTCGGGATGGAGATCTAATCATGCGCATACCCCTTTCCTGGTTGCGCGAATACGCGCAGGTACCGGCCGACGCCACGGCCGAAGACGTCATGGCCGACCTCGTGCGGGTCGGCTTGGAGGAGGAGGACGTCCACCGTCCCACCGACTCCATCTCGGGTCCCATCGTCGTGGGCCGGGTCGAATCGTTGGTCAAGGAACCCCAGACGAACGGCAAGACCATCAACTGGTGCCAGGTCCGCGTGGTGCCCGAAGGGGCCACCCAGGACCTCACCCACGACGGGATCGACCCCTCGGGCGTGCAGGGCATCGTCTGCGGTGCGCACAACTTCGTCGAAGGCGACAAGGTCGTGGTCACCCTTCCCGGGGCCGTGCTGCCCGGCGACTTCGCCATCAGTGCCCGCAAGACCTACGGTCATGTCTCGGCAGGGATGATCGCCTCCTCCCGCGAACTGGGCATCGGTGATGACCACGACGGGATCATCGTGCTCTCGCGCCTGGGGCTGGACCCCGAGATCGGCTCCGATGCCATGGAGCTGTTGGGCCTGTACGACCAGGCGGCGGAAATCAACGTCACCCCGGACCGCAGCTACTGCTTCTCGATCCGCGGCGTCGCCCGCGAATACGCCCACGCCACGCACACCACCTTCACCGACCCGGCGGCGGGGGTCACCGTCCCCGCCGCGACCGGACCCGGATACCCGGTACGGATCGCCGACGATGCAGGAGCCTACGCGGCCCCCGGCTGCGACCGGTTCGTGGCCCGGACCGTCACCGGGGTGGACGCCTCGAGGCCGACCCCTCCCTGGATGGCCTCGCGGCTGACCCTGGCCGGAATGCGGACGATTTCACTGATCGTGGACATCTCCAACTACGTGATGCTCGAACTGGGCCAGCCGCTGCACTTCTATGATGCCGACGTCCTGCGCGGGGACATCGTGGTGCGTCGTGCCACGGCGGGGGAGCGCCTGAGGACGCTCGACGACAAGCAGCGGGAGCTGGACCCCCAGGACGTGGTGATCGCCGACGACCGGGGAGCCATCGGCATCGCCGGGGTCATGGGAGGCACCGAGACCGAGGTCTCGACGTCCACGGCCAACGTGCTCATCGAAGCCGCCCACTTCAGCCCGGTGGCCGTGGCCAGATCCCGTCGCCGGCACAGGCTACCCTCCGAGGCCTCCAAACGCTTCGAGCGCGGGGTCGACTGGGAAGTGGCCGACGAAGCCGCCCAACGCGCCGTCGAACTCCTGGTTGAACTGGCCGGCGGAACCGCCGAGGACACCGCGACCGACGAGGGCGCCCGGCCCGAACCACGCATCATCGATCTGCCCGAGGACTTCGCCTCGAAGCTGATCGGCGTCGACTACACCCCCGAACAGGTCACCGGAACGCTGAGGGATCTGGGTGCAACCGTGGAGCAGACCACCGCGGGGCTGCGGGTCACCGCACCGTCCTGGCGGCCCGATCTGCGCATCCGCGAGGACCTCGTGGAGGAGATCGCCCGGCTGGTCGGCTACGAGGAGATCCCCTCGACCCTTCCGGTGGCTCCCCCCGGGCGCGGCCTGACCCGGACCCAGCAGCAACGCCGCCGGGTGCTCCAGGGCCTCGCCGACGCCGGACTGACCGAGGTGCTGAGCTATCCGTTCGTGTCCCTGGCGCAGAACCAGACCTTCGGCGCGGCAACGGCCGGCACCGAGGTCGCGGCGGTGAAGCTGGCCAACCCGATCTCCACCGAGTTCGGGTTCCTGCGCACCAGCATCCTGCCCGGACTGCTGGAGACCGCGCGTCGGAACCACTCCAGGGGCTTCCGCGATCTGGCCCTCTACGAGGCCGGGTTGGTCTACCTGCCCGGTGAAACGCTGGGCACCGCGACGATCCCGCCGCTGGGTGAACGCCCCGCCGACGACGTCCTGGACGCACTGGATGCCGGTCTGCCCGAACAGCCGCAGCATATCGGCGCCGTGTTGTTCGGCAACGATGCGGCCCCCGGCGTCGGGGTGGAGCCACGGGCCCACGACTGGGCCTCGGCCCTGGATGTGGCCCGACTGGTGGCAGACATCCTGGGGGTCGAACTGGTGGTGTCCCAGGGGATGCATCAGGCGTTCCACCCGGGGCGTACGGCCCGGCTGTCGT